>CAVQPP010000384.1:0-14099 GCA_963714445.1 uncultured Actinomycetota bacterium | reverse complement strand
GCACCCGCTGCTTTAGAGCAAGGCGGGGTGCTTCCGATGGCGTCCCCTGACCAGTATCCGGCCAGACTCGATCCCGCGCACATCCTGGCCATCTGCACCCGAGCGACGGGCAGAGACACCGGCATCCAAGCGGTAGGAACCGCCGACGGGATCCGGGTCAGCCTGCCTGCCCGGCACGCGGCCTGGACCGCCGCTACCGCTCTGGGCCGTGTCGGCTACACCGCCGCCCATGACAGCGCCGACCGCCACACCCGGGACCTGGTCGTGACCGGCTGGAACGCGGGGCGGCTGGATTCGCGGCTGACCGCGTTGCGTACGGTCATGCACCGCCTGGCGGACAACCCGCTGGTGACCGCCACTGCAGCCGTCCGCCGGTTCGCCACGCTGCCCCTGGAGACCCGCACGTCCGCGGCAGCCGGCGTCCTGGACGAAGCCCGCCGGCAGCTGCGCGACTGGGTGGATGCCAGGGCAGGCATCTGCGCCGCTGCCCCACCTGCCGTGCTTCCCGGCAACACTGCGATCGCCATGCGGGTCCGCGCCGCGACCGGGTGCGAGGAAGTGATCAGCGACCTTATCGACCGGCACATTCGTGTCGCCGGCCACGCCGTCACCCTGTTCGCCTCCCTGCGCCAGCAGACGGACGATGGCCGGGCTGAGCGCACCGCCGTCCGCCGCGCGGGCGTGTTCTTCCAGCTCGGTCCTGGCTCCATTGCGCAGGACTCCGTGCCGGTGATGACGCGCACCAGCGCAGCCCGTCCAGCCGCTCCCGAGACGCCCTCAGCAGACCGGCCGTCCCGATCCCGGCGGCCGCGCCGAGGCATGGCCGGGGAATTCCCGGCTCCGCCCGGTGCCACCGGTCCGCCTGCCACCGGTCCGGTGGCCGGCGAAGCAGGCCCGGGCGGACAGGGCTTCCCCGCTGCCCGCCCGGGCCGCCATCCCTGACCCGCAGCGATTCTGATGACCTCGCCAGGAGAACCGATGGATATCAGCAGCAGCCATTCCGACCCGTTGCGGGACGCGGTGCAGGACGCGGTGTACCGGGCCGTCCAGGTGGGCTCGTTCGCGATGACCAGCGCCCAGATGTACGCCTACCACCGTCGCGCCCAGGCCCGGATCACCGCCGAGCAGGATCACCGTGCGCGCCGGGCGCTCAACGCCCAGGTCCGCGCCGAACGCGACGCCGACCGGACCCGGTGGGCGCCGCCCCTCGACCCTGCCTGGCTCCGCAATGCCAGTCTCGTCGAGACCGCGCACGCGTGGGGTGCGGCCCTGCCCTACGCCGACCGTAACGTGCCCTGGCACGAGCCAGCCGCTGCTACGGCCATGACCCGATGCGAGGAGCGGCTTCGCCACCTGCATCCCTACGCGATGGCCCGCTACGACCGCCTGCGCAGCGAGGACCTCGGCCCCGCAGAGGCGATGCGCGAAGCCGCCCCGCTGTTCGCCCGCCACCCCCGGCCTCGCGACGCAGCCACCGTGCTACGTCCGGTGCTGGGAACTGCGCCGGGACCCGCCGCTGGCGCTTCTTCCCGGACATATCCGGACGGCCCGGCCGGGTACATCCGGCCTGGCCGGAGCGTCCGGCCGTGCGACGAAGACTTCCCGCTGACGATCCGCGAGGTCATGGCGGCACAAGCAGAGCGACCCGCAGCAGTCCCCGCAGCGCAGGCGACATCACCGGCACGGCGGATTCCCCCGCCCAGCCCCCGGCCGTGACTGCCGACGGCGCTGCAGCCGCCGGACGGCTAACCGCGCTCGCCGACGGGTTCTTCCGTGACCGGCTACCCGGCAGCTGGGTTCCGGGATACCTCGAGACCCGGGGATTCAATCCCACCGTGCAGACATGCTGGCACGCCGGGTATGCCCCGGCCAGGTGGGACGCACTCACCCGTCACCTGCGCAGCCTCGGCTGGTCTGATGCGCTGATCGAGGAGAGCCAACTTGCCCGCCGATCTCGCCATGGGAACCTGGTCCACGCCTTCCGCGACCGCGCCGTTTTCCCCGTCCGGTCACCGGACGGGACCGTAGCCGGGTTCATCGGCCGTGCCCCGGACCGCGCTGGCCCCAGCGTTCCCAAGTACCTGAACAGCCCGCGGAGCTGCCTGTATGACAAAAGCGCGCTGCTATTCGGGCTCTGGGAGGCACGCGAAGCACTCAACGCCGGCGCGCGGCCAGTGGTCGTCGAAGGTCCATTGGATGCCATCGCCGTCACCACGGCCAGGCAGCGACACTTCGCCGGAGTCGCGCCGTGCGGTACAGCTCTCACGCTGCGGCACCTCACTGCCCTTAGTCAGGAAGCGAACCTCCCTACGGCGGGGGTTCTGGTCGCGTTCGACGCCGACCCGGCTGGGCGGCGCGCCGCCGTCCGCGCCTACCACCTGCTATGTCAATTCACCGACAAGGTGGATACGGTCAGCTTCCAGCCTGGCCAAGATCCAGCGCAGATCCTGGCCGGCGAAGGGCCAGCGGCCCTGGCCGGAATGCTCGTCACGTACACCAGGCCGCTGGCCGACCTGGTAATCGACAACGAATTCGACCGCTGGGACAACTGGCTTCGGTTCGCTGAAGGACAGGTCAACGCCCTGCGGGCAACCGCAAAGCTCATCGCGGCCATGCCGCCAAGCCACGTCGGCAGGCAAGTGTCCCGCGTGGCCATCCGCCTCGGCATGAGTTACGTATCCGTCACCAGAGCGGTCTTGGATGCTTTGTCGCTGAACGGCCAGCCCGAAACATGATGGCCGCTCAGAAGGGCGGCTCGATCTCATCCCACCACTCCGGGCGTGGCCCAAAGATCGCCTCGTCGCAGTGGCGGCAGATCTGTCCGCAGCCATCGACATAGGTGGATTCTGCGAGGGTGGTCGTGGCACCGCAGCCCGGATAGGAACACGTGATCGTTTCGGCGGGGGTGCGGGCGTGGTCCATGGCGTGCCTTCCTGCGATGAAGCCCGAGGTGACGGAGCCTGGGTTATGGGGTGTTCCGGCGATGGACTGGCAGGCAGGCGTAGTAGGACGGGAGGGCAACCGGCTGGCCCGCGTCGGCAAGATGTTTTTCAGCGGGCAGGAGAGACTGGGCGGGCTTTGCCGGCTCCAAAGCCGCCCGCGGCTCGGAAAAAGATCTTGACGGCGCGGGGTGAGCGCAGCGAAAGGCCGGTTGCGCTCCCGGCCGCGCCTGCGAGGCTGAACACGCCGGAACACACCACTGGCCCCGTCGCCACGGTTGCGCAGGACGTCGCCCCGGGCCACGGGCCTCGTTAGCACCTTGCGGCTGTGAGTGTCACACGGCCCGGGGACACGGGACTACCGACCGTTGCCACCCAGAGCCCTGGGCGGCTTCCCGGTGAGACGACTGCTGCCGAGGTCGGCCTGCTGGCCTTTCTCGTAGCCAGCGCCATAGCCGCTGCCGCTGTAGGTCACGCGGGTCTTCCGGGTAGTGGGATACGCCTGCTCGATAGCGTGCTGAACGATCCGCGACCGGTCCGCCAGCACCAGCTGTGTGCCCGGCCCGCTGCCGGTGTGTTCGTGCTCGGACTGTTCGGCGGCGCGCTGTTCGGCGGCGCGGACCCGAGCCACCACCGCGGACGTGAAGCCGAGGAGCCAACTACGCCGCCACGCCCGGGTGCTGCGTGCCTGCGCGGGGACCGGGGCGGCGGCCAGGCCCTGCCACATCTGCACGAGCAGCGAGGTATACAGCAAGCCTCGGGAATTGCATCAGACGGGCGGGGTTTGCCCGGTTTAGCGGCCGTGCAGGAGGTCGCGATGCTAGCAGTGGAGCGACACGCGGGGCCTGTGTGGCCTGCGGTGATTGCAGGTGGCACCCGTTGGATGCATGATCCTGGCCTTAGATGGTGGCTGTTTCTGCTGGTCGGGGGGTCGGGTGGGACGGGCGGATCTGACGGGTTCGGCGCGTCTGGAGCTGGTGTCCGGGGTGGTGCAGTTGCGCCCGGAGGACGCGATGTTCGAGGCGATGGTGTCGGGGTGGCGTGCCCAGCAGGCGGCGCGGGGGCTGCGGGAGGACACGGTCTCGGATCGGGAGCGGGTGGTGCGCCGGTTCGGCGGGTTCGCCGGCGAGTACCCGTGGGCGTGGTCGGCGGGGCATGTGGACGAGTGGTCGCTGCATCTGACGGCGGAGGAGCACCTGGCCCCATCGACGATCCGCTCCTACCAGTGCACGCTGCGGCTGTTCACCGAGTTCCTGGTGGACGCCAGGTACGGGTGGGCGGCGGCGTGCGAGGAGGCGTTCGGTCCCGGGCGGCATCCGGTGGCGGTCTGCCATGAGTGGAACACGATCGCGCACCTGAACGGCTATGAGGGCAGCCGGAGGCGCGGCCGTTCACCCGCGAGGAGCTGCAGCGGTTCTTGGACTATGCCGATGAGCAGGTTGAGCGGGCGGTGCGGTCCGGGCGCAAGGGTGCTCTGGCCGCTTACCGTGATGCGACGATCTTCAAGGTGATCTACGGGTGGGGGCTGCGCCGGACCGAGACGGCGCGGCTGGATGTGGCCGACTTCGGCCGCAACCCGCGGGCACCCCAGTTCGGCCGGTACGGCACGCTGAACGTCCGCTATGGCAAGGCGAAGCGGGGGCAGCCGCCGCGGCGGCGGAACGTGCTGTCGGTGATGGGCTGGGCGGTGGAGGCGGTCGCCGACTACGCCGAGAACATCCGCCCGAGGTTCGGGTTCCCTGATCACCCGGCGCTGTGGGTGACTGAGCGGGGCGGGCGGGTCAAGCCGGCGGAGATCAACGCACGGTTCACCGCCTACCGGGACGCGCTGGGGCTGCCCCGTGCGCTGACGGTGCATTCGGAGCGGCATGCCTACGTCACGCACCTGACCGAGGACGGGGCCGACCGGCGGTTCATCCAGCAGCAGGTCGGCCACGAGTGCGACAGTTCCACTGCCATATACACCCACGTCAGCGATGACTTCATGAACACCGCCCTGAGCAGGGCGCTGGCCCCGGCGTTCGCCGGCGCGTGAGGAGGTGAGGACGCGGATGACCGCCAGGCTTGATTACCGCTGGCACCTGCGCAAGGTGATGGCCGACCGCGGGATGTTCGCTACCACCGACCTGATTGGCCCGCTGGCCGGGCGCGGGATCACGCTGTCGTCCAGCCAGGTCTACCGGCTGGTCACCGAGCGGCCCGAGCGGCTGAGCCTGAAGATCTTGATGGCACTGCTGGACATCCTGGACTGCACGATGACTGATCTCATCGAGCCGGTCCCCGCAGTGGGGCAGGTCACCAGGAAGCCCGCCGCGGCAGGCGGGGGGAGCGGGGTCGGGGATCTGCGGCCCAGCCGGGCACGGATCGGCTCGGTCCCGCAGTGAACCTGGCCGCTGGTGATGCCACCGCGGATCCGGTGGGGGTGATGGTGGCGATCACCGCCGCGGTTGTGCCTGAGCTGGACCGGGATCAGATCGGGGAGGTTGCCCGGGCGGTCGCGGGCGGGCGGGCCAAGGCGAGGCGGGCAGCGGCGGCCCTGGCCGGCCGCCCCGGCGTGCTCACCGACGGGCTCTCGCCGGCACCCCCGGCTATCGCGGGCCTGCTCATCGGGTTGCGGGAGGCCGGCGCTGGGTCGGTCTCGCCGCCCCGCTGCGCGGGATGCCGCAAGGCGCTGCGCTCCTTCGAGCGCCGCGGGCAGGACTGGTACTGCGCAGCCTGCGTCACCTGCCGGGCTCCGTGCGCGGCTTGCGGGAAGATCCGGCGGGTAACCAGCCGCGACCGGGCCGGGCGGCCGCGCTGCCAGCGGTGCCCCGACCATGATGGCCGTGACCCGGTGGTGGTCATCACGGCCCTGGTCACCGCACTTGAGCCGGCCGCCGATCCGGCGGTCATCGCGGCGGCGGCACGCCAGGCGGCGCCCCGGCCCTGGGACCAGCGGAAGCTGGCCTGGGTGCTGGAGGGCAACCCCCGGCTGCTGACTGGGGCCGGGTATCTGGCCCCCACCCCGGCGGTCCTGCAGCTGATCGGCCTGCTCAATGACGCCGGGATGACCGCGGTCACGGCGCCGGCCTGCCCGCTGTGTCACCGGCAGGCCAAGGTCTCCAAGCCGCTTGGCGGGCAGCGGGTCTGCCGCCGTTGCACCCGGCGATCCCGGGCACAGCCGTGCTCACGCTGCGGGAAGGCCCGCGAACCGGCCGGCCGTGACGGGCAGGGCCAGCCGCTGTGCACGAACTGCGTGATCACCGACCCGGTGAACCTGGAGACCTGCCTGAACTGCGGCAGGCGCCGTCGCGTGGGCGCCCGCACCCCGCACGGCCCGATCTGCCCCGCCTGCCCGCCGCTGCCTATCCTGGCCTGCTCGATCTGCGGGCAGCACGGCCCGTGCGGGATGTCCAGGCTCACCGGCCAGCCATGGTGCATCACTTGCCAGCGGCGGGACGCGCGGTGCACCCGGTGCGGCCGCACCGCGCCGATCCGGTCCGGTTCCGCGGACGATCCGCTCTGCGGCACCTGCACCACCCCGCGGTTCAACCTCGGCTGCCGCGCATGCGGAGATAGCCGCGTCCCCGGCCAGTGCCCCGGCTGCCGTCTCAGCCGGCGGCTCGCGGAGCTGCTGACCGGCCCCAGCGGTGCGGTCCATCCCGCGCTGGCGCCCCTCCACCAGGCGCTGGCCGCCACCGGGCGCCCCGCTGCGGCCCTGCGCTGGCTCCGCCGCGACCACGTCGCCACGCTCTTGCGCGACCTGGCATCCGGCCACAGCCAGGTTTCCCACGCCGAACTCGACGCCCTCCCGCAGGGCCCGGCCCTCGCACACTTCCGCAGCGTGCTCGTGGCAACCGGGACGCTGCCAGCCCGCGATGAGCACATGGCACGCCTTGAGCGCCTCATCGACGGCATCCTCACCACCCGCGGCGACCCCGGACAGCGCCAGCTCCTGCACCGCTACGCCACCTGGCATCTCCTGCGCCGCCTGCGCCACCGCGCCAGCGGCAGCGAGATCACCTACGAGCAGGACACGGTGGCGCGCCAGCACGTCCGCGCAGCAGCCGGCTTCCTCGGCTGGCTCACCACCCAGCAGCTCACCCTCGCCGACGCCACCCAGGGCGACCTGGAGCGATGGCTCACCACGGGCCACCCCCTCAACCGTGGCCCAGCCGGGCACTTTGTCCGCTGGGCCGCCAGGCAGCACCTGGCCACGCTGGAATTCCCCGCCACCCGATGGCCCGGCCCCGCCCGCCCCATGGATGACCAGGCCCGCTGGGACGCCGCCCGCCGGCTCCTGCACGACACCACCATCACCACCCGGGACCGGCTCGCCGGGCTCCTCGTCGTCCTCTACGCCCAGCCCACAGCCCGGCTAGCCCGGCTCACCACCAGCCACATCGAAACCACCGGTGGCCAGATCAGCATCCGCCTCGGCCAGGTCCCGGTCACGCTGCCCGCCCCCATCGCCGCCCTGGCCCAGCAGTACCTGGCCGGGCACCGGGGCCGCGCTGCCACCGGCGCCGGAGCACCCTCACCATGGCTGTTCCCCGGCGGGCATCCCGGCAGGCCGGTCAGCGCCAGCCACCTCGGGCACCGGCTCAAAACCCTCGGCATCACCCCCGCGCAGGCCCGGTCCACCGCGCTATTCCAGCTCGCCACCGAACTCCCTGCAGCCATCCTCGCCCGGATGCTCGGCATCCACATCAACGCCGCCGTCGCCTGGCAGCACGCATCCGCCGGAGACTGGACCAGCTACGCCGCCGACGTCAGCTACCGCCTGGAAAACTGATCCGATGGCCGGACTGCCCGAGCTGGACATAGCCCCGTGCGCCGCTGGTGCGAACAGCGCGTCCCCCCGCACGCCCGGGACCAGGTCCGCGTCGAGTGCGACATCGGGCCCCGGCAGCTGACGATCGTCGAGTGCAGGCCGCCCTGGCGCGAGGGCATCGGCCCGGAATAGACACGGTTCCCCATCGCCCGGCTCCGCTACACCCAGGCCACCAGGTGCTGGTCGCTCTACTGGTGGGACCGCAACCTGCGCTTCCACCGATACGACCAGCTCGAACCATCACCGACAATCGACGATCTCCTCAAGGAGATCGACCGCGACCCCACCGCGATTTTCTGGGGATAAGACGGCTCTTCGAAGTTAACCGGGGCAGCGCTTCTGCGTGATCACTGACCGTGAGCGCCATTGGGTCCGCATTCGGGGTCGCGGCGTGCTGCGCGATCGAGTGCCCGTAGGTCCTTGATCGTGGTTCTGTCGCGCACCGCCCCTTGCGCTCAGTGGATGGCGTCGTAGCGGGTGGACTGGGTGATCGGGCAGCTCTGCTCGCTCAGTGCGGCGCAGATCGGTTCTATATCCCAGTGCGGCCTGCCGTCCGGCAGATGGGGTCTTAGCTGGGTCAGCGCCGGGCCCGCGGAGAGGGCCTGTCTACTCAGCCGGGCCGCCGTCGGGGTGGGGCTCGCTGTTGCCTGGGCTGCGGACCTTGTCAAGGGCACGCTGGGTCAGCCTTACTGCAAGGTCGATGGCGTCGGGTGTGGTGAGTGGGCAGTTGATCTGGTAGCCGTTGCGTGGCTGGACGTTGCGGGACTTGATCTGCGGGTCGGTGACGTCGGCTACGTCGTCTCTGGTAAGCCGCAAGGTGAGTCCGGCATTCTTGGCATTGACGTAGGCGACTGCGCCGTAGCGGCGGGGCCCGGCGTCGTAGATGAGCAGGTAGTCGGCGCGGCCGTCCTTGCTGGTCTTGGAGGTGCCTATCTCGGCGTCAGTCTCGTCCAGGTCAAGCACCCGGTGGATGTAAGCCTCCACATGTGCGCCGATCAGTGGCTCACGGGCCCGGCCGTAGATGAAGGACCGGAGCATGGCCTGGTCCTCGGCGCCCATTCCGCCGATCCGCTGGCCTCCTCCGGCCGCCAGCGGATCCTCCATGCGGTCCAGCGCCTTCGCGGCGGCGTGGGCCTGCCCGATCACTCCGGTCCGCGCCTCATACTCGGCCAGCTCCTCGGGGCTGCCGTCGATGATGGTCACCTTCATGGCCGCTCTCCTTCCTGCTCACGTGAACACGTCAACGTGTTCACGTGAGCAGATCTATCAGATGTATGCGCATGCTGTGACTAAGCATACTCACGCATAAGTATCATCGTGGGCTGTGGCCTGCCCGGTCTGCGGGCAGCCCGCCCCGGCCCGGCGTCCTGGGAAGCGCCGCCAGCACGCCAGTCACTGCAGCTGCGCCCAGCACCAGGAACACGCAGGCTCATTCGTGCCTTCGCGGCTCTCCGAAGGTCAACCCGGCTCTGGTGTCCGCCCGGTTACCAGAAGTAATGGACGTGGCCTGGATGGCCGGGATCGCCGGGCGCTGCGGGTGCAGGCGATCCGGACACGGCGGCGCTGGCTGGCGGGATTGCGGAAGGAATACGCCATCCGGGCTTCGAGTTTCGCGAGCCTGTTCAGGGCCTCGCTCTTGGCGTTCGTCACTCCCGTGAGCACCGCCGCGACGATCTCGTCCTCCCATCTCGAGATCGTCCGTGCCAAGGTGAGCAACTCGGGAATGTCGTCGTTCTGGGCGCACCAGTCGTAGAAGGACGCCAGCCTGGCCGCGGAGATCTCGCTCGCCCGGCGTGGACCCGGTGACCCGGGCGCGCAGATTCAGCACGTCGCGGAGCTTCTCCTTGCCGATCCAGGCGGCCAGGATCTCCTGGCCTGCCCGGTCACCGCTCAGGGTGCCCATGATCTTCGCGAACTGGGCTGGGCTGAGGTGCTCCAGGTTGCGCACCAGCAGGCCCTTGAGCCCGTACTCGCTATCACCGGACCGGCCGCGGCGGCCGTACCTCTCCCGCACTGCGCGCCGCCGCACGTCCCCGGTCATCTTCACCGCCAGTTGCACCACATGGAACAGGTCAATCACGAGCTGGGCGGCGGGCAGCACCCGGCGCACCGCCGACGCATAAATGGAGCACATGTCAATCGCCACAACCTGGACAGCGTCCCGCCACGCCGGGGAGCACTGGGCCAGCCAGTACGCGGCGTCATCCGCGGTACGGCCCTCCACCTGGCCCAGCAAGCCCTGATCGCTGGACAGGTCGGCGAAGCACGTGTGCCACCGGTCCGCGAGGAGCACATACTCCCCAGTCTCAGGATCGGTGTGCCAGCGGGGCCGCCCGCGGCGGTGCTCGTCAATCCCCAGGTGCGCTACCAGCGACGGCGGCTGCGCTAATAGCGGGTCAGCGCGGGCGGCGAACGCCTCCTGGACCACCGGCCACGACAGCCCGCATTCGCGCGCCGCCTGCGCCACCGTCCGGCCCTCCTCGGCGACCAGCACGGCTGCCTGCCCGCGCAGCCGGGTGGTGACCCGGCACCGCGGCGCGATAGCCGCGACCGGCTCGGTGAACGAACCTGTCCGGCACGGGCTGCCCGTGCAGTACAGGCGGCGCTTGACCACCACCAGCGAGACCGGCCGCCCACCGAAGGCCACGTCCTTCGGCTGTACGCTCACCCATTCCTTCACCGCCCCTGACGGCCTGCCGCACCCCGGGCAGGCGGCCAGCGCCGCCGAAGTGGCGGCATACACCCGCCGGCCGCCAGCACCGTCACCTTCAACCGCGGTAACCCGCACCCCGTCCAGCCCGAGAAGGGCTGAGGCCATATCCTCTGACACGCGCCCGTGACTTCCTGCAGATCATGATCCTTTTGGCGAAGAACCATGATCAAGGAGGCACGGGCGCTGATCGCGCGCACACCGGGACCCGGACGCGGGATCCCAGCGACACTCACCGGCAGCGATCACTCAGAAGCGGCGCCCGGTTAACCTCGAAGAGCCGATAAGACGAGGCCAGGCTGAGGCATTCAGACAGTTCCGATAACCGACTGTGCCGTTAAATGCGGCAAAAGCAGGAAGCAATCGCGAAAACCGCCCCGCCCGGCAGCAGGCAGAAACGCTACCAGCCCTCGGACCGCTCCTGGAATCCTCGAGA
The DNA here is from genome assembly GCA_963714445.1 of uncultured Actinomycetota bacterium. GTDB lineage: Bacteria > Actinomycetota > Actinomycetes > Streptomycetales > Catenulisporaceae > Actinocrinis. Next base: position 3,201 of record CAVQPP010000384.1, on the reverse strand, counting down.
ACCCCTGAACCGAAACCCCGAATTATGCCGTCCGTCACGGCCCTGGCACACCTGTGACCAGGGCCGTCACGGCATCGTCGGCATAACCGGCGGATCGCCATAATCGCGCTGGATGCGACCACGGTGGCCGCGCAGCGCGGCCCGCCCCAGACCTCGCCCCTGTCCGGGGAGGCAGCCCTAAGCGCGGCTAACGACGGGTGAACGTGACGTGGGTGACGCCGCTGGGGGAGCTCACCGACTCGATGGCGAAGCGCTCCTCCAGGCCCTCCAGGCCGTCCCAGAGGGACTCGCCGCGGCCGAGGAGGATCGGCACGACCACGACGTGCATGTGGTCGATCAGGCCGGCGGCGAGGAACTGGCGGACGGTGGCCGGGCCGCCGCCGATGCGGACGTCGAGGCCACCTGCGGCCTCCTTGGCCGCCGCAAGCGCCTCCACCGGGCTGGCGTCAATGAAGTGGAAGGTGGTGCCGCCCTTCATCTCGATCGAGGGCCTGACGTGATGGGTGAGCACGAAAACGGGGGTATGGAACGGCGGTTCCTCGCCCCACCAGCCCTTCCACTCCTCGTCGGTCCACGGTCCGCGTTGCGGGCCGAACTTGTTGCGCCCCATGATCTCCACGCCGATGGCCGGCCCCCAGTTGCTCGCGAAGGCGTCGTCGATGCCGGTGCTCCCCCCTTCCTGACCCGTCATGACGTGAAATGAACGGGTGCCCATGAACGATCGCACCAGCCGCTGGCCGGCGTGCCCGAAGGGCGCCTCCAGGCTCTGGTCAGCGCCGGCGCTGAAGCCGTCGAGCGAGACGGCAAAATTGTGAACACGAACAAGTGACATGACGGGTAGACCTCTCTGGTCGAAGCTGAGTTCATCGGTGCTCATGGTGTGGTCGTAGCCAGGATCGCTTTCTCGACACCTGAGTACCCTCGACACCTGAGCACCTGCGAACGGCTGGCAGCCTGGCCTATGCGACGCATGACACGTCCCGATCGTCCGATTCGCGCATGTCGGCAGCAGGCATTCGGACAGTTCTGATATCTGACTGTGCCATTAACGTTCACGCGCTCTATGTCGGATGCGAAGCCAAAGATATGGATCCGGGTACCTGGGCCGCTGCGCGGCAGGATCACGCACTGGCAGCGCAACGCCGACGCCAGTCCACACAGCAGATGGCCCTGGACCCGGGACCAGGGGTTGTCGATGTCGATCTTCCGGTCGGCGGAGTGGTCGGTCTCGGGCTGCTGCGCGGCGAGCAGGGCCCGGTCGATTCCGTAGCGCGCCATGAGCTCGGCCGCTTTGGCGGTCAGCGCTTGTGCTTCCTCGGGCGTGGTGCCCGCAGCCTCGGCCTTGGCGAGCAGCTTACGGACTCGGAAGAGCAAGGGATTTTGACTGGTCACTGGGTGTTCCCTTCGCGAGAAGTGGCCGGAAATAGAAGGGCGCGGGCCGGAGCAGGTCCGGCCCGCGCACGATTCGGGAGGTCAGGTCGCGCTGGCAGCGTCCGGGGCGTCGTCCCCGTCTAGCCGCGGCTTGTCGGCCGAGGAGGACTGGCTGCTCTCAGCCGAGGTCTGGGGTGGGGTGGTGTAGCTGTCGGCGACCTCCTTAGGCGTCATAGGCGGGACCGCGGCTGATGGCGGGGTGCCCGCATCGAGGGCGTCGCGCAGCAGCAGCGCCAGCGAGTAGTCCGGCTGATCGGCCATGGCGCGGTCGAGCGCCAGGTTGGCCAGCGCGCCGTCGCCGCCCTGCCAGGCAGCAAAGGCCAGCAGGCTGGCTGGGGCCGCTGCGTAGCCTGGCTGGACATGGCGGACCACGTCGGTCCACAGCTCCTGGTAGATGTCCCGGTCACTGGGATTCATCCGAGTCCAGGCACTATCGCGGACCCGCAGCCGCTTCAGGGCCAGTCCCAGCCACGCGTAGTCGGAATCGCGGTGGATGCACTTCCCGTCGAAATACGTCCCGATCGCGACCTGGACCGCACCCAGGCCACGCCGGTCCAGCGCCCGCACCCCTGAGCGAGCGACCAGCCGAGCCGCGGCCTGTTCAGCCTCCTGGGTCGCCTCGTGCATAGCCTCGGCAGCGGCGCCAGTGACCGGGGCGATCGTCGCTGCCAGCGCCTCGCGGCTCGGCAGCACCCGCAGACCCACGGCGGCCAGGGCCTGGGTGGCCGGGTCCGCGGCGGGGTCGAAGACAACGCCCTCGGGCGCGCAGCAGTCCGGGTTGGTACACAGGTAGGACCAGTAGCGGCCGTCCTCCACGCGCAGCACGTCATGCAGGCGAACACCGACGTTAGGTGCGGCGGCGCGGAACGCGTCAGCCAGCGGGGTGATCCGTGCCCCCGGTCCGTACCCGGCCACTGCGGCAACCGGCAGGTTGTGCTGCACCAAGATGCCCAGCGCATGTCCGGCGATCTCCGCGGCGGTACTGGCGTTCGGGGGGTCGGGCAGGTCGTAGCGAAACGCACCCCGGACTCGGCCTTCGGGGGCGACCCCGACCACGACGAGGCTGTTGCCGGGAGTGAAGCCGAGCAGGTGCGGGATGACGGCGAGCAAGCCAGCTGCGGAATGGATCCGCACGTGCGGACGCGCTGAAGAGGCGTTCATCGGGGTTCCTTCCAGGACAACGCAGTGGGATGGAAATCAGGGCAGGAAGAAGCGGGAGCGGGCTGGGCGCCCGCCCCCGCTCGCGATTCAGGAGGCCGTGACCTCGCCAACCTGGGCGTCGGCCTGCTGGTCGGCCGGACCGTCGGTGGAATGGCCGTTCGCGGCGGCCTGGCGGGCGGCCTTCCGCTTCGCGTAGCCGGTGTGCAGGGTGTCGAAGGCCATCGACGCCGCGATCTCGCGGGCCCGCAGGGTGACCTGGGCGCGGGGCTCGCCGCTGTCCTTAGCCGCCCAGGCGTCGGCCGTCAGGTCATCGGCTAGGACGGTGACCCGGTCGCCCTTGCCCACGGAGGCGACGGTGCGCTCGGCGAGCACGCCGAAGGCGGTGACCTTCACCCACCGGGTGATGTTGTCCCTGTCCGCACTGCGGGAGGGCAGGTCCATGGCCAGGCGCAGCTCGACGCCGTTCGTGCCGTCGCGGGTGGTGAAGGCGCGGGGGTCATCGCCGAGGCGGCCGGTGACGGTGATCGTGATCGGGTTCATGGGTTCCTCCTGGTGCGGTGACCGGGAGGGCTGGCCGCCCTGGTGGCGGCCCGGGACTGTGGGGCCTGG
>CAVQPP010000383.1:0-12417 GCA_963714445.1 uncultured Actinomycetota bacterium | reverse complement strand
TTGTGGAAGGATTTTTTTTTGTGGTGTTGTGGTGGTGGAGGCGGTGGAACATTTTTTTGATTTTTTTTTTTTTTTGATGGATGACACATTTTTTTTTTTTTTTTTTTTTTTTTTCACTTTCACTCTGCTTTTTTTTTTTTCACATTTGAGCACGTCGTCGTTTTTTTTCACATTCCACACACACACACACACCCAGCTCACACACAGCTCCACCACCTGCAAGCCACGACGACGTTTTTTTTTTTTTTTTTTTTTTTTTTTTTTTAGCGGCACTGCGCGCCACGATCCGTTCGAATGCGGTACTCGGGGACCCGCAGGCCGGTCTCCTCGAACAGCTCACGCGCGGCGGCCTGGGGTAGTGACTCGCCCTGCCGGACTCCGCCACCGGGGGTGGTCCACCAGACGTGACCGGGCACGTCCGAGTCCGCGTCTACGAACCGGAACAGCAGGACCCTGTCGCGACGGTCGGCCAGCACGACTCGCACGGTTGGACGTAGTGGCAGGTGAGCATCGTTCACTTGCCGCTCTCAGCCCACTGCTGCGGCGGCGGCGCGTCCGGCCTGGCGGCCGGAGAACAGGCAGCCGCCCAGGAACGTGCCCTCGAGCGAACGGTAGCCGTGCATGCCGCCGCCGCCGAAACCCGCGACCTCGCCCGCCGCGTACAGGCCGGGCAGCGGCTGTCCGTCGGCTCGCAGCACCCTGCCGGACAGGTCGGTCTCCAGGCCGCCTAGCGACTTGCGCGTCAGGATGTTGAGCCGGACGGCGATCAGCGGGCCGGCCTTCGGGTCGAGCAGCCGGTGCGGCGCGGCGACCCGGATCAGCCGGTCGCCTAGGTACGCGCGTGCGCCGCGGATCGCGGTGACCTGGAGGTCCTTGGTGAACCGGTTGCCGATCTCCCGGTCGCGCGCCTCGACCTGCCTCGCGATCTCGGCCGGGTCGAGCAGCGGCTTGTCCGTCAAGCCGTTCATGCCCTCGACGAGGCGGGCCAGCGTGTCGGCGACCACGAAGTCCGCGCCGTGCCGCAGGAACGCCTCGACCGGGGCCGGGGCGCCGCGGCCTGCCCGGCTGCGCAGCAGCTGCGGCACGCTCTTGCCGGTCAGGTCAGGGTTCTGTTCCGAGCCGGAGAGGGTGAACTCCTTCTCGACGATCCGCCGGGTGAGCACGAACCACGTGTATTCGTAGCCGGTGCTCATGATGTGCTCGAGCGTGCCGAGGGTGTCGAATCCGGGGAACAGCGGGCCGGGCAGCCGGCGGCCGAGCGCGTCCAGCCACAGCGAGGACGGCCCCGGCAGGATCCGGATGCCGTGCAGCGGCCAGATCGGGTTCCAGTTGGCGATGCCCTCGGTGTAGTGCCACATCCGGTCGCCGTTGATCAGGTGCGCGCCCGGCGCCTCGGCGATCCCGAGCATCCGGCCGTCCACGTGCGCGGGCACGCCGCTGAGCAGGTTGCGCGGCGGCTCGCCGAGCCGGGCCGGCCAGTTGCGGCGGACGAGTTCGTGGTTGCCGCCGATGCCGCCGGAGGTGACGATCACGGCCTGCGCGGTGAAGGAGAACTCGCCGACGGCGGTTCGCGAACTCGACTTGCCGCGCGGTACGTCGTCGGGTTCGAGCACGGTGCCGCGCACGCCGTCGACCGCACCGTCCGGTCACGGTCAGTTCGTCGACGCGGTGCCGGAACGCGACGTGACTCTGCCCGGCTCGGCGGCCGCGCGTACCCGGCGCTCGAAGGGTTCGACGACGCCCGGGCCGGTGCCCCAGGTGATGTGGAAGCGGGGCACCGAGTTGCCGTGCCCGTCGGCCAGGTACCCGCCGCGCTCGGCCCAGCCGACGACCGGGAAGAACCGCACGCCGAGGCCGTGCAGCCAGGGCCGCTTCTCGGTGGCGGCGAAGTCCACGTATGCCTCGGCCCAGCGCCGCGGCCAGGCGTCCTCGTCGCCGGTCGAAGCCGGCGCTGCCGAGCCAGTCCTGCCAGGCCAGGTCGCGCGAGTCGTGGATGCCCAGCCGGCGCTGCTCGGGCGAGTCGACCAGGAAAAGCCCGCCGAAGGACCAGAAGGCCTGGCCGCCGAGCGAGGTCTCGGGCTCCTGCTCCACCAGGATGACGCGGCGCCCGGCGGCGGCCAGTTCCGCGGTGGCGACGAGGCCGGCCAGTCCGCCCCCGACGACGATGACATCGGCATCCACGACGACCGCACCTCGTCCCTGATAGTGGAGTGCCGCTCATGTTAGGGCTGGCGGCAGGGGTTCTCAATGTAAGGGTTCTCGACGACTGACGGCGCGGGGTGGCCGGGGGTGCACCAGTCGGACACCGGGTGTGGCGCGAGGGGGCCGCGGACTGCGAAACTGCGGCGGTGATCGAAGAGCTGCTTCCGGCCGGCGTGGCCGTGGTCGAGGCACTGTCCGACCCGCCGGAGGCCGTGCTGTTCCCCGAGGAGGAGGCGCTGCTCGCGCAGGCGGTGCAGAAGCGGCGGCTGGAGTTCACCACGGTGCGGCACTGCGCGCGCGTCGCGCTCGCCCGGCTCGGCATCCCGGCGGTCCCGATCCTGCCCGGCGACCACGGCGCGCCGCAGTGGCCCGAGGGGATCGTGGGCAGCATGACGCACTGCGCCGGCTATCGCGCCGCCGTCGTGGCCCGCAACTCAGATATTGTCACCATCGGCGTTGACGCCGAGCCGCACGACCGGCTGCCGCCCGACGTACTCGACACGGTCACTCTTGCGGAGGAACGCGTCCAGCTGGCGCGGCTGGCGGCGACGCGGCCGGGGGTGCACTGGGACCGGCTGCTGTTCAGCGCGAAGGAGGCGGTGTACAAGTCCTGGTACCCGCTGACCCGGCGGTGGCTGGACTTCGACGAGGCGGAGATCACGTTCGACGCCGGGCCGGAAACCGGTGCGGGCTCGGGCGGGAACTCTGGCGCCGGAGCCGGCGTAGGCGTCGGCGACGGCTCGGCTGAGTCGGGGACGTTCTACGCGCGGCTGCTGGTGCCCGGGCCTGTCGTCGGCGGGGTGAGCCTGCCTGGCTTCGCAGGGCGCTGGCTGGTGCGCGACGGGCTGCTGTTCACGGCGATCGCGTTGCCGACCGCCGAGGTCACCCGATCGACGGCTTCCGGCGCCTCGGCCACGAGCAGCATCGCCGGGCTTCCGTAAAACGAACGATCGTGCTATGACTGGTCGGGTGAGCAAAGGCGAAGCGACCAAGCTTGCGGTGCTGGACGAGGCGACCGAGACGGCCTCGCGGCTCGGCCTGGCCGGGCTGACCATCGGCTCGCTCGCGGCCCGGGTCGAGCTGTCGAAGAGCGGGCTGTTCGCGCACTTCAAGTCCAAGGAATCGCTTCAGCTCCAGGTGCTCGAGCGGGCCCGCGACGTGTTCACCGACGAGGTGGTGCGGCCGGCGGTGAAGGCGCCGCGCGGCGAGGAGCGGGTGCGCGCGCTGTTCGAGCACTGGGTCGGCATCGGCAAGGTCGGCGGCTCGCCGTGCCTGTTCGTCTCTGCCTCGGCGGAGTTCGACGACCAGCCGGGGCCGGTGCGCGACCAGTTGGTGCGCGACCACCGCGACTTCTTCGACTCGGTGGCCCAGATGTTCCGCACCGGCATCGCCGAGGGCGAGTTCCGCGACGACGCGGACGCGGAGCAGTTCGCCCATGACCTGCACAGTTTGATGCTGGGGTTCTTCCACGCCTATCGGCTGCTCGGCGATCCCAGATCTGAGGCTCGGGCGCGGCACGCCTTTGAGGCGCTGTTGGACGCGGCGCGAGTGCCCGCTCCGCATCTGGGTAGTCGTTCTCGATCTCGCTCGTTCTCCATCTCGGTTTTAGGAGTGGTGGTCATGACACAAGAGGCGAAGGAAAAAGGCACGACCGTTCGTTCTAAAAGAGTCGGCAAGCAGCAGTTGGTGCGTGCAGCTTTCGGTGTGCTGGAGCGTCATGCGCCACGACTCGGAGGTCTTTGGGCGGAGCGGATATGGTGCGCCGTTCCGACGTCCGATAAGGCGCGTCTTGTGCTGACCGAGCCCGGGACGGTCGTGACGCTGCCGATCGAGACGGTGCTGGTCAATGGCACGGTGCCGCTGCGCGACACTGCGCCGTCGCCTACGTTTGTCGCCGAGTCGTGGGGCGAGAGCTGGTCCGATCATCTACCTGATGCATGGTTGGGGCGGTTATCGGGGGCAGCTCGGTGCGTTCGTCGGGCCGTTGACGGCCGCCGGGTACCGCGTCGTCGCACTTGACGCGCCGAGCCACGGTGATGCGCGGCCGGGTGCGTTCGGCGCCGGCCGCAGCCTGATCCCCGAGTTCACCGCGACGCTTAACGCCGCAGTGCGTGCGTTTGGGCCTGCTCAAGGGATCGTTGCGCACTCGCTCGGCGGCGGCGCGACGGCGCTTGCGGTGCTCGACGGGCTTCCGGTCGAGCGCATCGTGCTGATCGCGCCGATGCCGGATCCGAACGCGTTCGCGCGGGGGTTCGCTGCCGCGCTCGGCTTCGGCGACCGCGTCCGTGAGGATCTGATACGTCGTCTGGAGCGGCGCGTTGGGCGGCCGATGGCGTACTTCGATGCGGTGAGTAGGGCGCGTGCGGCGGCTGACGCGCGCGTCGATGACAGTGGCGAGATCGAGGGCGACGGCCATGTGCCTCCGCTTCTCGTTGTGCACGATCACGAGGACAAGCAGATCCCTTACGCGATGGGGCGCGCGATCGCATCAGCTTGGCAAGGCGCTGAGCTGTGTAGCACTCGCGGGCTTGGGCATCAGCGGATTCTGCGTGACCCGGACGTGATCGGCACCGTGATGCAGTTCCTTGGCACGCATGTGGATCGTGCGGACAAGGTTGGTTCTGCGGGCGCGATCGCCGGCTGAGGCGGCGTAGGCGGGTGCCGGTCGCGGGTACGTGTCAGTACCTGCGGGCCAGCAGTTCCTGCGCCTCGGGCGAGCCGACTTCGACGAACAGGTCGTGCGCGGCTCGCCAGTACGGCAGTGCGGCTTGCTCGCCCTCGGCCTTGCGTAGGGTGTCGCCGAGTGCCCGCAGCGCTTTCGCGTGCATGAGCCGTGCGCCGACTTCCTCGCCGAGCGCTACGGCTCGCTCGGCGTGTTGACGGGCGCGGTCGACGTTGTCCAAGGCCAGGTGCGTTTCGACCAGCTCGACCAGCGCCTCCAGCTCGAAGACCCGGCAGCCGCGCTCGTGGCAGATCGCCACCGCTCGCTGGGCCTGCTGTAGCGACTCTTGCAACGCGCCCAGGCTTCGGCGCACCGACGCTCCGCCGATCAGGGCGCAGATCTCGTGGTTGTAGTCGCCGTAGCCGAGTGCCATGCGCAGGACCTCGTCGTAGTACTCCTGCGCGCGCACGTAATCGCGCTCGCCCTCGTGGATCACTCCCCAGGCGAAGTCGGTCTGAGTGAGGGGGCGCGGCGTTCCTGCCTGTCGGCCTAGTGATTCGGCTAGGCCTGCGTGGTAGCGCGCTTGTGCGTATTCGCCGGTCGAACAGAGCAGCGCGACCAGGTCGCAGTGGGCCAGCCGGGCGGTGCGGGTCTCGCCGCTGGTCTCGGCCATTTCCAGCGCCTGCTCGAGCAGGCTGCGTGCTTCGACGACGTTGCCGGCCCGCCAGTTGGCGTAGCCGAGGGCGCAGAGGCTGTGTGCACGCGCGGTGACGGCGCCGGATTCACGGCGTATCACCTCGTTGAGGCCTAGCAGCTCTACGGCCTTCTCCAACGGACCGGTGTCGCAGTACAGCAAGCCCAGGTTGCCCGTGGCGCGGGCCACGCCGTGATTCCAATTGGCCTCGCGGTACCACTCAAGGCACTGCTTAAAGCACTCCTTGGCCGTCTCTAGCTCACCCTCGTCGAAGTACCCGAGTCCGAGCTGCATCTGGGCCGAGGCCGCGCCGACAAGCCAGCCTGCCTCGAGGGCGGCGTCGCGGGCCGTCTTGAGGTACTCCTTACCAGCCCCGGCCTCGCTGCGCAGCTGCGCCACGTCGCCGAACATCAGGTTCAGCACCGCGATGCCCAACGGGTCCGTACGGTCGGCCATCGCACGCTCTGCCGCGGCGACCGCCGAGAACCAGTCCATGTGCAGTTCAGCGGCCTTGAACTGCGGACGCATCAACCACGCGATCCGCCAGGCGTTCGGCAGCGCACCGTTGTCGGCGCAGTGCTCGACTACAGCCAGGATGTTGCGATGCTCGGCGCGCAGCCAGCTGAGGGCATCCCCGACTTCGTCGAACGGGGTCTTGAATGTCGTCAAGGCCGCGCGGCGAGCCACCTCGGCCGCGGAGCAGCCGGTCGCGGTCCGCGTAGACCTTGTCCACCGCGTGCTCGACGCCGGCCTCGTACCAGTCGGCGAGGCGGCGTGCGGTCTCGGCACGATCCTCCTCAGCGTCTTCGGCGCGGGCACGTTCGACCGCGTAGTCGCGTAGCAGGTCGTGGCAGTCGTATCGGCCGGGCAGGTGCGCGGAGATCAGGTGCGCGGTGGCGAGGCGGTCTAGCGTCTCCTCGGCTTCCTGCGCGTCGCCGGCTAGTAGCGCGGCGGCCGATTCGATGGTGAGGTCTACCGCCGGAATCGCGCCGATCATTCGGAACAGTCGGCGCGCGAGGGGGTCGAGGCGCACGTAGGAGAGGTCGAAGACGGCGCGCACCTGGCTCGACTCGTCGCCGCTGATGGCCAGGGAGTCGAGGCGCACGCCGCCGGTCAGCTGCTCGGCGAACTCGGCGATCGACCGGCCGGGCTGGATCACCAGCTGCGCGGCCGCGATTCGGATCGCGAGGGGAAGGCCGGCGCAGGCGCGGACGAGTTGCAGGACGGCCTCGGGTTCGGCGTCGGAGCGGGGTTCGCCTAGTATGCGGGTCAGTAGTTCGATTCCTTCGCGCTCGCTGAGTACGTCTAGGCCGATCGGGTGGGCGCCGTCGAGCGCGACGAGGCCGTCGAGGCGGTCGCGGCTGGTGACCAGGACGCGGCAGGTCTCAGCGCCGGGTAGCAGTGGCCGGACCTGGGCGGCGTTGACAGCGTTGTCCAGGACGACGAGGACGCGCCGGTTCATCAGCAGCGAGCGGTAGAGCGCGCCGGCCTCGTCTTGGTCCACGGGCACGTCGCCTCCGGTGAGGCCGAGCGCGCGTAGGAAACGGCCGAGCACGTCGATAGGACGCTCGGGGACTGAGGTGGAGAATCCGTGCAGGTTGGCGTAGAGCTGGCCGTCCGGGAAAGCTGCGGCGGCGCCGTGGGCCCAGTGCACGGCGAGCGCGGTCTTACCGATGCCGCCGGCTCCAGTCAGTGTGACGATGCGGTACGACGCGCCGGGTGCGGAGGCCTCACGACGCAACGCGTCGAGTCGTGCGATTGATTCGGTGCGGCCGGTGAATACGTACGTGTCGGCCGGTAGCTGAGCGGGGATCAGGACGTCGCGTCGCGCTGCCGGCTGCTGTTGCTCGTCGGCCTTGTCGGGCTCGACTTCGGGTTCGATCGGCGTGACTTCTTGCCGCAGCACGCGCGTGAGCGCCTGGCTCAGCGCCCTGCCCGGGTCGGCGCCCATCTCGTCGCGCAGACGCAGCCGCAGCCGCTCGTACGCATCGAGTGCGTCGGCCTGACGGCCGGTTGCGGCCAGCGCTTCGATCCACGCGCCGATAACCCGCTCGTCCAGCGGGTAGGCCTCTACAAAGGGACTCAGGACCTGTACCGCTTGCTCGGGCTGGCCGCAGGCGAGCAGCGCGCGTGCGTAGTCGACGACGGCTGTTACGCGCCGCAGTTCGAGGCGCACGACCGCGGCCTGGTTGGCGCTGCCGTCCGGGATGTCCGCGAGCGCCGGTCCGCGCCACAGCGCGAGTGCGGCGCGGAGCGCTTCGGCCTTTGCAGCGCCCTCCAGCGGCTCGGCGGCGTCGGCGAGGCGCAGGAAGCAGTCCGCGTCTACCTGCCCATCGCGCAGGCCCAGTGCGTAACCCGTCGTCGTGCGCTTAACGGACACGCCGTCGTTCGTGGCCGCGCGCAGCCACTGTCGCAACCGGTGAATGCTTACCGTCAGCGTGGAGTCTCATTGAGCGCGCGTCGCGCGAGCCCCAGACGGTTTCGAACAGCTCCCCCGCCGACAAGCCGCCGGATCCGGCCAGGGCGAGCGCGGCCATCACGGCGCGCAGAATGTTGGAGGTCGGCGTGAGGAATCCGTTGCCGTCGTCGCCGCCGCCCGTAGCCGGTCCGACCCCCACCGGACCGAGTACGAGCACGTTCATCGGCGTGTGTGCATGTCGCGTTTGTCCGTCGTCGCTGGATACCCCGTGTGCAGCGGCCATGCGGGCATGCTACGCCGCCTGCGTCGGTGTGGCATGCCCCGTGCTCACGCCACACCGACGCTCCGGAAACAGTCTGCTTGGGTCGGCCTACATCTCGCCTACACGTTGTGCGGACACTCGACCACTGGCCGATACGACCGCGAGGAGCGGTGCTAGCTGCGACTAAGAAGTTTCGATCCCACGTACTGCATCGCCTCTGCGGCCAGGGGCAGCCAGCCCTGGCGCGAGGCCGGATCGAGGACCAGCCACTCCGTCATCGGTCGGCCGCCGCGCGGATCGAAGCGGGTGCCGTCCCCGGAGGCGACGAGTTCGTCGACGCGTTTCCTCGGCAGCTTGACCACGAGGCTGCCGCTCACGAGCATCGCGAAGATCTTGTTGCCCATCTTCAGCGCGTTCGAGCCGAAGCGGTTGGCGGTGCCGGGCTCGTCGCGGCCATAGGTGACGCCGGGTCGATCGAGCAACTCCCCCACCAGACCGTCGAACCGCTCCTCAGGAGCGGGGGCGCTCACCGGCTGCCGCCCTGCCAGGCTTCGTAGGCGACCCGGCCGACCAGCGACGCGCCGAATATGACGTAGCCGATGCCGATCAGCCAGGAGACCAGGATCAGGACCGAGCCGATCGACCCGTAGGTGATCGCGCTGGAGACCAGCAGCGGCGAGAAGATCCACGCGGAGAACAGCCGCAGCCCGACCAGGCCGATCACCGTGAACACCGCGCCGGGCAGCAGTGCGCGCCAGGGCACCCGGCCCTCGAGCAGGAAGCGCGGGGTCCACCAGAAGAACAGCGTCGAGCCGCCGACGGCCACGAACCATCGCAGCGTCGTGATGAACCAGCCGTCATGCAGCAGCCCGAGCACGTCGGCGCCGACCAGCACCAGGCCGACCAGCACGGCCAGCCAGACCGCCTGCCGCCAGACGGACAAAAGCCGCGCGGCCGGTAGCTCCCAGACCCGCGCCATTCCGGTCTGCACGACGGCGACGAAGGACAGGCCGAAGATCGCCAGCGCGGCGAGGCTGAACGCGGTGGTGGTGGACAGCACCCGGTTCGTCGGCCCGAAGAGTTTGTTGACCGCGCTCGCGGCGTGGCCGGACAGGCCCAGACCGGCGATCGCCCACTCGGGGAACGTGCGGCCGTTCAGCGGCGCGGCGGCCGCGACGACGATCAGCAGCGGGACCAGCGTCACGAAACCCAGCGCGGCGAAGCCGAACGCCCGGTGCATCAGCTCGATCTCGACCCCGCGCCGGTACGTCTGCGTGATCATGCCGCGCGTAATGCCGAAGAAAGTCGGCATGTACCGCAGCGGAATTGCGGTTCTAGCAGGGTCGTACGTGTTAGGCGGCTTGGGCTGTGGGCCTTTGGGGCGATGTACGCCGGGTTCGGTAACCATGTCCACGTCGCGTTTCACGTCACGGCCCGCGCCCTGGTTCACCTCGCCGCGGTCCACCTCGCCCCGGTCCCCGTCCGCATGATTCGCGTCGCCGCGCTCCGCATCGCCACCGGCGGTCTGGTCCGGCGCGGCATTCTCCTGCGGGCCTACGTCTTGCGATGACGCGCCCTGCGGAGCGGAGCTCTGCGAGTCGATCTCGGTCACCTCGTCGCCGATGCCTGACACTGGCGGGGCCGGACGGCCGTTCGGGGCATACAGCTGGGGCTGGGGCACGCCGTCAGGCTAACAAGGTCACGTACCCGCCGCAGACCGATTGGCCAGAGCTTTTCCGCACTTATTGCCAGAATCTCAGGCTGTTCCCGACTCGGCCGAGCGTGCGAAACGAAAGTACCCCGCGCGGGGAACGGCATTCCTTAAGGCATGCAACATCACGCCGTCGGCCGGGTGGCGAATTGCTCCGCTACCCGGCCGACGGCGTGAGTGTGCGCATCGGTGCGCGCGTTGGTAGACGCGACGGTGTACGCGTCCGTTAGTGCGTTATGCGAAGAGCTCCGTGAGCCAGGACTGCCACGCCTGCCCGATCTCCGTGACGTCCGGCGCCGGCTCGCCGACCCCGCCGAAGATGTGGTGCCCGAGGACGATCGCCCCCTGGTAGCCGTGGATGAAGACGTAGATGCCGTCATCGGTGCGCACGTTGAAGAAGTCGTCGTTGACGAAGTCCACAACGCCGTCCAGTGGCGAGAGACCGGCCGGTGTGAGGTGCACCTTGTCGCCGAGAGCGGCCGGGCCGGACAGCCCGAGGCCGTCGCGGAGCGCCTGCCACGCCTTCTCCTTGTCGGCGACCTGTCCAGCGAACGCGGCGACCGGTGCGGCGTAGCGGCCCGGGAAGTACTTGAGGTACTCCGCCAGCTTGTGCAGGTAGGCCGGGTCGCCCTTACGCAGCCCGTCGTACTCGGTTTCCCAGTCGTCGCCGGCGATGAATCCGCTGTGCACGAACCGCAGCACGGCGCTGCCACCATCGCGTCCCTCGATCAGGTACTCGAACGCGTGGAAGGCGCCGTCTGGACGCGGGGGCCTCCTCCTCGAAGGCGAAGCGCCGGGACGGATCCCAGGCGGTGATCCTGGATTCGAGGGCGAACCCGACCGCGTCCATCGTGTTGCGGCCGCCGAGGCCTGATTCGATCTCGCTGCGGCCCATGAACCAGGAGTCGACTCCAGGGCCGGTTGCGATGGCGTCCCAGATCTGCTCCGGGGTGGCCTCGAGCTCAATCTCCTCGCGAATTTCGAATTCGTGCGACATCTCTAGGACTCCTCGGTTCCTTTATCGACTTCTTCGCCTGTTTTAGGGTCTTCGGCCGCGTGTGTGTCGGCTGTGTGCGTGATGGCCGGGTGCACGGCGACGATCACCCGATGTGGGCGGCCGTGCGGGGCGGACTCGTCGTGGTACTTGCTCACCAGAGCGGCCACCGCGCCGGCCAACTCCTCCGCGAACGCGGCGCGGTCGGCGGCGGATGCGAAGCGGACCTCGCCCTCCATCGCGAACGTGGCCACGCGCTTGTGCTCCCGCGCCGAGCCGACCAGCAGCGCGCCGACGTCGCGCACCAGCTTCGCCGCGAGCGCGAGCAGCCAGTGCGCCGAGAGGCGGTCGGGCGAGCGGGCCGGATCGGGCTGCACCGCGGCGAGCGCGACCGGCGAGATCACGTAGGACGCGGCGGTGGCACGAAGCACCCGCTCGGTCACGTTGCCCTTGCGCCGCTCCTCGACGAGTTCGACCAGTCCGTGCCGCTCCAGTTCGCGCAGGTGGTAGTTCACCTTCTGCCGTGGCAACCCGAGCCTGGCGGCCAGCGAGGTCGCCGAACCCGGCTCGGCGAGTTCGGCCAGCAGCCGTGCGCGCACCGGATCCAGCGAGGCCTCCGCGGCCGCCGGATCCTCGATCACCGTCACTTCGAACATGGCCCCATCCTCCGGCCGACGATTCATCTTGTCAAGACAAAAAAAGTTGTCGGTCAGAGGTGCGCGTGAACAGCACACATGAACGGCAGGGGACACGAAGCGCCCGGACCTCCCCCGAGAGCTGGGGAGGTCCGGGCCGGTGCCGCATCAGTCGAGCTGCATCACGCGGACACTATTGGTAGACGGATCACGGTTCACACGATCACCCGCCGGACGGGAATTCCACTGCCTGCTGGTAAGTGGGGCGGTCCTGCCAGCTGATCGGCGAGTCGGTGATGCCGCCTAGCGGGCTTTGGATGATCGAGTCCGCGCACCACTGGTCGCCGGCCGAGCAGGTGGAGTCGCCGGGGTAGACCGTGCTGGCCGACTCGCCGCTCGCCTGGGTCAGCGAGCTGAGCAGGGCACCGCGACACGCGGACAGGCTACCGCCGCCGCAGTACTGGACCGGGATCGGGGCGGTCACGCTCTGGCCCGAGCACCGAGCGCAGGTCCTTGCTGACGTAGCCCCACCAGCCGAACTGGAACGACGAGCCCTTGTGCGGCTGCGCCTGGTTCGACGAGGCCGCGCCGCCGACGCCCCCAGCTGCTGGCCGCCGGACGGGCGACTCGTTCGGCTGCATCGCGTGGATCAGGGCGTTGATTAGGTTGCTGCCCATGCCGGACTGGAACTCCGCTTGGAGCAGCAGCGGCCACCAGGCGTCGAACAGCTGGATCGCCGCCGAGTTCTGGAAGCTGGTCGCCCCGGCCGAGGTCTGCGTGATCATCGCTTTTCCGGCGTTCAGCCAGGTGGTGAGTGCAGCCACCTGGCGATCTGGTA
>CAVQPP010000382.1:0-17103 GCA_963714445.1 uncultured Actinomycetota bacterium | reverse complement strand
CGCTACCGGCGCGAGTCTCAGCAGCTGCGGGGCGCGGCGCTTGCGGTGACTCGGGTCGAGTCGGGGCTCGCGGCGGTCGAGGTGCTGATGCCGGGCGTGATCGTGTCCGGCGTGACGTTCCTGGCCGCGCGATTCGCGTTCGATGGTCGGCTCACGGTCGGGGACCTTGTTGCGTTCTATGGGTACGCGGCGTTCTTGGCTACGCCGTTGCGCACGCTCATGGAGGCCGCGGACAACATGACGCGTGCCCACGTGGCTGCGCGGCGTGTGGTGCGCATCTTGAAGTTGGCGCCGGAGATTGGCGACCCGGAGTTTCCGGTCTCGCCGCCGGTGCGGGGTTCGGTGCTGGCCGATGGGGAGTCGGGGCTGGAGATTGAGCCGGGCCTGTTGATCGCGGTGGTGTGCTCCGATCCTGTCGACGCTGATGCTTTGGCGGTTCGGTTGACGCGTTTTGCGGACAGTGGGCGGCCGACGCTTGGCGGGGTGCCGCTCGCGCACATGCGGGTCGCGGAGGTTCGGGAGCGAGTGCTGTTGGCGCGCAACAGCGACCGGTTCTTCACCGGCACGCTTCGCGAGGAACTTGATCCGGGTGGTCAGGCGACGGTGGAGGAGATTTTCGCGGCGATTGACGTCGCGTCGGCTCGGGACGTGATTGATGCTCTTGAGGAGGGTCTTGATACCGAAGTCGTGGACGGAGGGCGGACTTTCTCGGGTGGTCAGCTACAGCGGCTGCGTCTTGTGAGGGCGCTGCTGGCTCGCCGTGAGTTCACGATTCTGGTCGAGCCGACTAGTGCGGTGGACGCGCATACCGAGGCTCGCATCGCTGAGAACCTGGCTCGTGTTCGGGTCATTGGTGGGGGCGGGGATGGGGCGGTTTCGGGTGGCGGTGTCGGCGGTCTAGTTCGGCGGGAGGTCGCGGCGGTCGAGGGTGGGGTGGATGACTCGGGGGGCTTGGATGCGGCCGGTTCGGATGTTCTGACGATCGCGCCTTCGGCGGTGGAAGTGTTCGAGGCGGCCGGGGACGTTGCTACGACGGTGGTGTTCACGAGCAGCCCGCTGCTGCTTGATCGTGCGCACCGTGTCGCCTTCGTTGAGGCGGGCCGAGTTGTGTCGGTTGGTACGCATCGCGACTTGCTCGCGATGGAACCGCGATACGCGGCAGTCGTCACGCGGGGAGAGGACGAGGGTTGAGCGCCAAGATCCTTCCTGTTGCGTCGTCGAAGCAGGTGAGACGGTACGCGCAGCAGATTGTCGCTCGGCATCCGCGTGCGCTTGCGGTGACGATGGCTCTGTATGCGCTCGCTGCGGTAGCCGGGCTGATTGGGCCGCGGTTGCTTGGTGAGCTCGTTCAGGGGGTGCAGGACGGTACGACGGTCGGGCATATCAATGTGCTCGCGGCATCGCTTGTGGGGTTCGTTATCGGGCAGACAGTGCTCACGCGCTACGCCTATGTAGCGGCTGGACGTTTCGGTACTACGGTCCTGGCCGAACTGCGTGAGGACTTCGTGGACAAGGTGCTCGCGCTGCCCCTGTCCACTGTGGAGAGCGCCGGAAGCGGTGACCTCATCACGCGTGCTTCGCGGGACGTGGACGCGTTGCGGCGCTCGGCCCAAATGGCCGCCCCGGAAATCGTCGTCGCGCTTGTGACGATGCTGCTGACCATCGCCGCAACGGCGCTGGTATCGCCGTTGCTGTCGAGCGTCATCCTGATCGTGGCGCTGCCGCTCGTGGTAGTCACCCGGTGGTATCTGCATCGCGCGACTGCCGGCTATCTCCGTGAGGGCGCTGCCTACGCGCGGATCACCGACGGCCTTACCGCGACCGTGGAGGGTGCGGCGACGGTTGAGGCCTTTGGCCTGCAGCAGCGTCGGATTGCGAGCGCTGACGAGTACATCAAGGGTTCGTACGCCGCTGAGTTATACACGCTCAGCCTGCGCACGGTGTTGTGGCCGGTGCAGGAGTTCTGTTACGTCATACCGGTAGCCGGCTCCCTTCTGCTCGGTGGTTACGCGTACTCCCGTCACTGGGTCAGCCTCGCGCAGGTAACCGCAGTAACGCTCTACATCCAGCAGTTGATGATTCCGCTCAACACCCTTCTTGACTGGTTGGACACGTTGCAGGTCGGCGCGGCGTCGTTGGCGCGCCTGCTGGGTGTGGCCCAGGTCCCGCCGGACCGCGCGGCGAGCGACCACGTTGTCGCCGAGCCGCGCGAGCTCGTTGGAACTTCGGTCCGCTTCGCGTACGTCGAGGGGCGTGACGTACTTCATGGCGTGGACTTGGCTGTGCGGCCCGGTGAGCGGTTCGCGATGGTCGGACCGTCTGGCGCCGGGAAGTCGACGCTCGGACGTCTGCTTGCCGGGATCCATGGGCCTCGAGTTGGCACCGTCGCCCTTGGCGGTGCTCCTCTGATCGAGTTGCCGCTGGATGACCTGCGCGGCGAGGTCGTTCTCGTCACGCAGGATCATCACGTCTTTGCCGGGACGCTGCGGGACAACCTCCGGCTTGGATTGGTGAACGAGGATGGTGAGGATCGTGGTGGGGGAGTAAGTGGTCGTGGTGATAGGAGTGGCGGTGGTGGCCTAGCGGAGGGGGAGGGTGACGGCGGTCATCACCCGATTGGCGACGCGGACCTTTGGCGTGCGCTCGGTGCCGTGGACGCTGACGCGTGGGCGACGGCGCTCCCCGACGGACTCGACACCCGCGTCGGCTCCGGTGGTGTGAGCCTCACCGCACCTCAGGCTCAGCAGTTGGCCCTCGCCAGGCTTCTGCTGGTCGATCCGCGAGTGCTCGTCCTCGACGAGGCGACGTCGCTGCTCGACCCGCGCGCCGCACGCCACCTGGAGCGTTCGCTTTCCGCCGTGCTCGACGGCCGCACGGTGATCGCAATCGCCCACCGGTTGCACACCGCCCATGACGCCGACCGGGTCGCGGTCGTGGAAGACGGGCGGATCGCCGAGCTAGGCTCGCATCGGGAACTGATCGAGGCCGATGGAGCGTACGCCCGTTTGTGGCATTCGTGGCACGGCGACGCCGCTCCGCTGCCACCTGGCGTTTAACGGCTCGGGTTAGGATCGGGGGCGCTATGGGCGATTGGGATGACGACTGGGACGAATCTTGGGGACGCGACGATCAGCCCGTCCTCACCTCCGCTTCGGGGCTTGAGCAGACCAGGGACGACACCGACATCGGCTGGGGCGAGCGCACCTGGACCGAAGCGTCGAGTGGCGAGGACTCTGACGACCTCGAACGCTTCCTGCGCGACCGGCCGCCGCACCACGGGGACTGACGGGCACGATCGGTCGGCTAGGCGGGGTGACCGAGTTCGGCGGCCCTATGTAAGAGGAGTCGGCGAGCGTCGGTCGGCGTTCTGAGGACGTGTCAGGAGCGCTGTGGCTCCTTCCGCGGCGGTGCGAGCTGTCGGCGCGTGAGAGCGACAGGGGGCTGCGGCGCGGGTGAGTGCCGCAGGGCCTCACGGTGTGCGGCGACGCCAGATGGTCTGCGGAATTGTGCCGGGGCGTCGGGTGCGTGCGGGCGGCGGCGGGAGGGTCAGTCCGGCGCGGCGTGCGGCGTGACTCCGGGTTGTTGTCCGGGCTGCCGATGTATATGCGTCATCGACGCCAGTGCCTTCTCGGTGTGCGCTGACGCGCTTGGCGTGCGTAACGCGGCAACACCGAGGGCTATAGAAGCGCCCGTGAGGAGCGTGGCTGCCTTTCGTCGACGTTGTCGGCGCAATCTGTGTCGCGTGATCAGGGGGCGGATGTCCTGGGGGTGTTCGGGAGTAGCGGCGGTCGCATATGGCTGGGGTGCGTAGATGCCCGTCGGGCGGTGTTGAGTGGCGTACATCTTGCTGCCCTCACCTTCTGTTTCGCTGGTTTGGCGTGTGGCGGATCCGGTGGGATGCCGCTCTAGATCCAGGATGAGTGGCCCCACTGACAAATGGCGTGAATTTACGAGTTATCCACAGAAAAATTTTTTCGTCGCGATCGCGGTGAGGTTTGGTGCTTTGGCGGGGCGAGCGACCGGCGTCATTAGCGGCCCTGACGGCGGTCCAGTGGACAGGAACGGCCAGAATGGCGCACAATTGGCACTCGTAGTGGTTGAGTGCTAGCGCAGGAGCTGACCCGTGCCGACGTACCAGTACCAGTGCACCGAGTGCGGTGAAGGTCTCGAGGTTGTTCAGAAGTTCACCGATGACGCCCTGACGATCTGCCCGAAGTGCGAAGGCACGCTGCGGAAGGTCTACTCCGCGGTCGGGATCGTCTTCAAGGGCTCCGGCTTCTACCGCACCGACAGCCGATCGTCTTCCGGTTCGAGCGCTAGTGGCAGTTCCAGCAGCAGCTCGACGGACAGTTCGCCGGCCTCCACGCCTTCTTCGTCGTCCTCATCGACGCCGTCGTCGTCTTCGTCCGCGTCATCGAGTTCGGGATCGTCGGCTAAGAGCAGCGGCGGTGGCAGCTCGTCTTCCGCTGCGGCGTAACTTCCGTCACGTCGGCGCCAGCGGGATTTGGGCGAGGCACAGCGCGCGGTTTGCGCGGCTCGTGCTTTTAGCGCTTGAGCCGGTCTAGCCCTTGAGCGGGAGCTGGAACCAGACAGCCTTGCCGGTCGGCGTCGGGCGCACGCCCCAGCGGCCCGAAAGCTGATCGACCAGGAACAGCCCTCGGCCGCCTTCGTCGTTGGCCGAGGCCGTGCGCACGCGCGGCGTCCGGACGTCCTGGTCGTGCACCTCAACCCAGAGCGACGAAGCGCCGCGCCGCATCACGACCTCGATCCGCCGGTCGGTCCGCAACGCTGCGAATGCGCCGTCCAGCACGGCGTTGTCGAGCAGACCGTCCGGCGCCGCCTCGCCCAGCAACGCGCGCTCTAGAGCCGCGAGGTCGAGTTCGGACTCGTCCGCGTCTTCCGGATTCTGATTCCGCGAGGACGCGTACTGCGACGACTCATCGCCGACGGCCGGGCCGCGCGGCGTCGGGCCGGGGCCAGAGGCGTGGCGGACCGCGTTGGTCACCAGTTCGGAAACCAGCAGCTCAACCGTCTCGGCAAGCTCATCGCTCGACCACTCGCGCAGCACCGAGCGTGCGTGGGCGCGCGCGGCTGATGGGGACGCGGTGTCGGCTGGCAGGTCGATGCGCCAGAGCGGCAGCGGGTCCAGGTCGGTGCGCATCGCGAGGACCGCGCGGTCGTCGTCCAGCGGGCCCGACGACGCGCGCAGGGTCGCGCGGCAGAGAGCCGCCGGCGACGCGCCCGGGCCCAGCGTTTCGAGACCGTCGCACAATGCGCGGACGCCCTGGTCGACCGACTGTCCGCGCCGCTCCACGACGCCGTCCGTGTAGAGCACGATCGTGTCGCCGGGCGCGACGATGAACGCGTGGTCGTTGAACGCCACGCCGCCGACGCCTAGTGGTACGTCTGGCGGCACCTCCATGGGGTGACATCCGTGAGCACCCGTCAGGAGGGGCGGCGGGTGTCCCGCGTTCGCCAATACGCACTCGCGGGTGAACGGGTCGTAGACCGCGTATACGCACGTGACGAGCAGCGCCTCATTGAGGCCCTGTACTAGATCGTCCAAATGGGTGAGTACTTGCGCCGGCTCGAGGTCGAGCACTGCGTATGCCCGCAACGCCGCGCGTAGCTGGCCCATTACGGCCGCCGCGTGCATGCCGCGTCCCTGCACGTCGCCGATCGCGACGCCGACGCGGCCGGACGAGAGCTCCATCACGTCGTACAGGTCGCCGCCGACGTCGGACTCGTCGCCTGGGCTGTAACCGACCTGGACGGCGATGCCGTCGATCGTGGGCAGGTGCGCCGGGAGCAGGGAGTGCTGCAAGGCGAGCGCGAGGGAGCGCATCTTCTCGTAGAGCGCCGCGTTCTCTAGCGCGAAGCCGGCTCGTGCGGCGACTTCCTCGACTAGCTCGACGTCGTTCTGCTCGAATTCGCGATCCGGGGAGTCGACGGCGACCGCGAGCACGCCCTTGATGCCGCGTGGGCCGAGCAATGGGACCGCGATCACCGCCGCCGCATCCGTGAGGAGCGGATGGCCGCCGTTCGTCTGCTGCGGCAAGGGCGCTGTCGGCGCGGATTGCCGGAGTGCCTTAGCGAGCGCGGGACGGCCTGTACGCAGCGCGACGGCGCACGGATGTTCGTCCGGATAGGCGATGCGGCGGTCAGCGACGCTGGGGGCGCTCGTCCGGCGTGCCCTTGCGTGATCCATTCGGATCGTTACGGCGCGCCGTAGGCTTCCGGCGTCGTCGAGTAGGTCCACGACGCACTGGTCGGCGAAGGACGGGACGAGCAGTTCGGCGATCGCGGCGAGGGTGCGGCCGGTGTCGAGCGAAGTGCCGAGGAGCATTCCGGCGCGGGAGAGCAGCGACGAGCGCACGGTCTCCGTTCCGCGCCCCGCTTTGGCGTTGGACGCGGCGTCGGCTGCGCCCTCCGCGCCCGCGAGTGTGGGTGCGTCGTGTCGGCCCACCAGCTGACCCGCCATCGGCCCACCTCTCCTCCGCGCCCGGTCAACTGAGTCGACCCATCTCCTCAGTGTGCCACTCGCTGGACGGACCGGCGCACGACTGGCATCGCGGCGCCTCCGGCGGCGCGGCGGTCCGGTCACCGGGCGGCCGCGGATCCGTCTCACGGTAGCAGACCCCTGATAGCGCTGGGGAGATTCGCGCCAGCCCGCGCCACCGGTCGGCTCCAGCCCGCGAACCGGTCGTTACGAAGAGCGGGTTGAGGCCGTAGGGTGTGGCCCCGAGGCGGTTTCGGGCCGGAGCCGTCTGCCCAGGAACCGCAAGCCACCGCCCCACCCGCGAGGAATGGCCGATGTCAGCGACCCACCCCCCGGCAGCCCAGCCCGCGGACGCGCAGCCGGCGGCGAACGCGTCCGAGCCGACGACGCAGGCTGCTGCGGAGACGCCGATTCCGGACGAGACGGCTGGCGCGCAGGAGGCTGCTGAGGCGCCAGAGGCGGGATCCGAGGATTTCAACGGCGTGTCGGTCGATGCGGATGGTGCGGAGGTTGCGGCGGGGGATGCGTCCTCGGGCTCGAAGGGCGAGGCCGGGGATGACGTGGAGGCCGTGGGCGGTGTGAGTGGCGCTGGGGGCGACGAGGAGAAAGGCGGGGGTGGAGGCGAGGGCGAAAGCGCGGGGAACGGGACGGCGGGCGGAGCTGCGGGTGCGACCGCACTCGAGCCGAAGCGACTGAGGAAGCTTCGGATGTTGCTCGCCATCGCCGTCGGCTTCGTGGTGCTCCTTCTTGTTGGATCTGCGGCGGGTGCGTGGGCGTTCACCAGTGCGCTGCACAGCTCGTATCCACAGACCTCGGGAACGCTCAACATCGCCGGGCTTTCCGCGCCGGCTACCGTGCAGCGCGACGCGAACGGCATCCCGCAGATTTATGCGCAGACCTCGTCGGACCTGTTCCTCGCCGAGGGTTACGTGCAGGCGCAGGACCGGTTCTGGCAGATGGACGTCAACCGCCACATCACGTCGGGAACGTTGGCCTCGCTGCTCGGATCGGGTGCGCTAGACACCGACAAGTTCGTACGCACACTCGGGTGGCGTAACGTCGCCGAGCAGACCTACGCACAGCTGAAGCCGGATACGAAGCAGTATCTGCAGGCGTACTCGCAAGGCGTCAACGACTACCTCGCAGCGCACCCCGGTGGTTCCTCACTCTCCATCGAGTACACGATCATCGGCGCGCCGTTGGTCGGCACGGTGAGCGACTACAAGCCGGCGCCGTGGACGCCGGTCGACTCGGTCGCGTGGATCGAGGCGATGGCTTGGGATTTGCGGGCGAACGTCGCCGACGAGATCTCGCGGTCCCTGCTCACACAATCGTTGTCCGTCGACCAGATCGAGCAGCTTTATCCGTCCTACTCATATTCGACTCATCCGACGATCGTCACGCAGGGCGCACTTGTCGGATCGAAATATCAGCAGGACGCGACGGCGGCAGCGGCGTTGCCGAAGGCTGCGCAGGACAAGCTCTCGCAGCTCTCCCAGCTTCTCTCGCGGGTCCCTTCCGTACTCGGCCCGACAGACCCGGCGGGTAGCGGCGTCGGCTCGAACTCGTGGGTGGTCTCTGGCGCGTTGACGAGCACCGGTAAGCCATTGCTGGCCAACGATCCGCACTTGTCGCCGTCGCTGCCGTCGGTCTGGTACCAGGTGGGGCTGCACTGCACGGCGATCGGGCCGCAGTGCCAGTACGACGTCTCCGGCTACTCGTTCCCGGGCATGCCTGGCGTCGTCATCGGCCACAACGCGAATATCGCCTGGGGATTCACGAACGAGGGCGGCGACGTCAGCGATCTGTACCTGGAGAAGATCGACGGCGAGGACTACCTCTACGACGGCAAGGAATACCCGCTCACCGAGCACAGCGAGACGATCGACGTGGCAGGGCAGCAATCGGTGACGATTACCGTCCGTTCGACGCGTCATGGCCCGCTGATCTCAGACGTGTCGTCGACGGACAAGTCTGTGGGCAAGGACGCGCCCGCCGCGCGCAGTGGTGGTCCGGCTCAGGGAGCCGCACCGGGAATCCAGTACGCCGTCGCGCTTCAGTGGACTGCTTTGCAGGTCAATCCGACGATGGACGCGTTGTTCGAACTCGATCGCGCGGCTAATTGGAATGACTTCCGTGCGGCTGCGGCCGACTTCACGGTCCCGGCGCAGAATCTGATTTACGCCGACACGCAGGGCAATATCGGCTACCAGGCACCAGGGCGGATCCCGATCCGCAGGAGCGGCGACGGCCGATGGCCGGTACCCGGCTGGACTGATCAGTACGACTGGACCGGCTACATTCCGTTCTCTGCGCTGCCGAACGAGTACAACCCGAGTCAGGGCTTCATCGTCACGGCGAATAATGCGGTTGTCGGACCTACGTACCCGTACACGCTTACCACGGACTGGGACTACGGCTACCGTGCGCAGCGAATTACGCAGGACATCCAGCGCCTGACCGCCAACGGCCACAAGATGAGCGTGGCGGACATGGCCTCCATCCAGAACGACAATTACAACCCCGAGGCTGCCCTACTCGTCCCCTACCTGCTTGGTCTCAAGACCGACGCGTTTACGCAGCCGGCGCAGAACCTGCTCAAGCACTGGGATTACACGCAGCCGGTGACCTCAGGCGCGGCGGCGTATTACAACGCAGTGTGGTCTGAGATTCTCAAGATGACTTTTGAGACCAAATTTCCTGGCGGGGTCGACCCGGTCGACCTCGGCTTTGACGGCTCGGATCGTTGGTTCGCGGTAGTCGAGTCGATCATTACCCAGCCGGACAGCCAGTGGTGGGATAACCCGAAGACCCCGCAGCGGGAGACCCGCGACACCATCCTGGCCGCCGCCCTCAA
Organism: uncultured Actinomycetota bacterium; assembly: GCA_963714445.1. Classification (GTDB taxonomy): domain Bacteria; phylum Actinomycetota; class Actinomycetes; order Streptomycetales; family Catenulisporaceae; genus Actinocrinis. The sequence continues at coordinate 7,747 of CAVQPP010000382.1, read as the reverse complement.
GAAGGCCCGCCTCGACCTGACCGCGCGGCTGGGCAAGGACGTGACCAAGTGGACCTGGGGACGGCTGCACACGCTCACACCGACTGAGCGCACGCTCGGCACCGACGGCCCGTCGATAGTGAAGTGGCTGCTCAACGGACAGGCTGAGCAGTTGGCCGGTGGGTCCGCCATAGTCGATGCGACCAGTTGGGACTTGTCCAACGGGAACTACGACGTGACCGTCGCGCCGTCGATGCGGATGATCGTCGATTTGAGTAACTTCGACCGCTCCCGGTGGATCAACCAAACGGGTGAATCCGGGCACGTTGACGACGCTAACTACCTCGATCAGGCTCCACTGTGGGCGTCGGGAGAAACGCTGCCTTGGGCGTACAGCGGCGACGCGGTCAAGGGCACGACGACTGCGACGCTCACACTCAACCCGGCTGGCTCGTCACAGGGCGCTAACGCGAACTAGGCCAGGTCACTCGTCGAAGCGAATTAGTCGGCTTGGGGTGCAGGCGGCGTCTACGGGTTGATCGTGCGGGTCGACGGGAAATGTGGCGTCGAGTTCGTGGTCGTAGACGAGCGCGCAAACCCACGGGCGTCGGGGTTGTTGGGAGGGTGGCGCAGGAGACTGCGTTGGGCGGTCCTTACGCACCGGCAGGCGCGCTAACGCGCGGTCGTACGAGCCCCCGCCACGACCGAGGCGACCGCCCGTCGACGACACAGCTAGCGCTGGAACCAGAACTACGTCCGCGGCGCGAATCGCGTCGGCGCCGAGCCGGTCGCCGACGGGTTCGCGCAGGCCGAGGCGCCCGGGAGCGAACTGTCCGTCGTAAACTGCCCAATCGAGGTCGGCGTCCGGCAAGAGGACAGGCAGCAGAACTCGGATGCCCTGCGCCGCCAGGGTATCCAGCAGCTCGGTCGTGTCCGGTTCGGTACCGAATGATGCGTAAGCACACACCGTCACGACGTGGCCTACTGCGGATACGCGCAGTTCAGGGGCCTGTAATAGGCGCTGTGTTAACGCCGACGACGCTTTACGCAGCGAATGGTTACCCAGCGTGAGGCGATCGTTGACGAAACGTGATCTCACTGTGGCTTTGCCGTTGACGCTCTCGGGCATCCTGGATCTCATAACGTGTTCAGGCCGGCACCCGCCGCTTCGCGGAGAGTGACCAGCCGGTGTGTGTCGGGAAATGGAGCGAAACTCACCGGACCAGCCTGCCGCAATACGAGTTCACCATTGCGCTGTGCGAAGGGACCGGTGTCGAGACGGCCATGACGGCGACACAATGGGGCTTAGTCATACTTGGGGTGGTTTGCGTCGTTCTCGCCGTCGCGGTGACTCGCCTCGCCGCCCGGCTGCGCGACGCCTCGACGAAGGCCGCGGCGGAACTCGACGCGATGCGCCACGAGCTGAACGGCCTGGAACAGGGCCGCTCCAGCCTTGAGCGGCTTTCCGCGACCGACCCCGTCACGGGAGTCTGGAACCACCGCTACCTGCAGGACACGCTCGCGCTCGAGGTCGAGCGGGCGCGGCGGGTTGACCGGCCGCTGACGCTGCTGATGTGCGACGTCGACCACTTTCGGTCGGTGAACGCCGCGTTTGGGCACCAGGCCGGCTCGGCAGTGTTGCGTGAACTCGCGCAGCGGCTAGCGCTGGAAATCCGCTCCTTCGACACTTTCGCGCGCTATGGCGGCGAGGAGTTTGTGGTGCTGCTGCCGGATACTGGGCCGCAGGGTGCGGCTGTGGTTGCCGAGCGGCTCTGCTACGTGGCGCGCAAGCTGCCTGTGGACTCGATCATCTCCGTCAACAGCCCTGCTCTGGCGACATCCGCTGCGTCTACCGGTTCATCGTCGTCTTCCGCATCATCTGGGGCTGGCGAAGGCCGCTCGGGCGACTCCGGCGATAACGCATCCGGGCGTGACGGATCGTCTGATGCGTCGGCGATCCGGCTGACTATCTCGATCGGTGTGGCGCTCTTCCCGGGCGCTGGTACGCACGCCGCGACGCTTATCAGAGCAGCTGACGAGGCGCTGGCCGAGGCCAAACGCGCTGGCGGCAATACCTGGGTCGTGCCTGGAGTGTCTGCCTCACCTGGTCTTCACGCCGAAGCCACTTCGCATTGACTCAAGCGCCGCTACAGTCAGGCTCATGTCTATCGATTCGTGGGTGTCCGGAACGGGCCGCGCAGGTAAACCAGCTCGGCTGCGTAAGGCAGTAATTCCGGCGGCGGGGCTCGGGACCCGCTTCCTGCCCGCGACCAAGGCCACACCCAAGGAAATGCTGCCGGTCATCGACAAGCCGGCGATCCAGTACGTGGTGGAAGAGGCGGTCGCCGCAGGACTCGACGACGTTCTGATGATCACCGGGCGCAACAAGCGCCCCGTCGAGGACCACTTCGACCGGGCATACGAGCTTGAAGGCGCCCTCGAGGCCAAGGGCGATCGGCAGCGCCTCGCCGCGGTCCGCGAGTCCAGCGAGCTCGCCGCGGTGCACTACGTACGCCAGGGCGACCCGCGCGGCCTCGGACACGCCGTGCTGTGCGCCGCGCCGCACGTCGGTGATGAGCCGTTCGCGGTACTCCTGGGTGATGATCTGATCGACCCGCGCGACCCTCTGCTCGCTCGGATGATCGAGGTGCAAGTGCAATACGGCGGGTCCGTCATCGCGCTGATCGCGGTGGACCCCGACCAGATCCACTTGTACGGCTGCGCCGCGACGATGCCGGTCGACGACGAGCAGGACATAGTCCGCGTGACTGATCTGGTGGAGAAGCCGCCGACCGCCTCCGCGCCGTCGAACCTCGCGGTCATCGGCCGCTACGTGCTCGCGCCCGAGGTGTTCGACGTGCTGCGCGAGACCCAGCCGGGACGCGGCGGCGAGATCCAGCTGACTGACGCCTTGCGCACCCTGGCCAAGGATCCCTCGATCGGGGGACCCGTACACGGCGTCCTGTTCAACGGACGGCGCTACGACACCGGGGATCGGGCCGACTATCTGCGTACCATCGTCAAGTTGGCGTGTGAACGCGACGATCTCGGGCCGGGCTTCCGGTCGTGGCTTGAGGAGTACGTCGCGAAAGGATTTTCCGACTGACGTAATTAGTAACGGAGTTGGCGGAGTGGCGATGAGCGGCGGCAGCAGAAGCGGAAGCAGGATGCGCAGCGTCGAAGAGCATCTGGAAGCCGTGCTCGCCAGGATTCGTCCTCTGCCCCCGTTCGAGCAGCACCTCCTCGACGCTCATGGGCATCGGTTGGCGGAGGACGTCATCTCGCCTCGTGACGTACCGCTTTTCGATAACTCAGCGATGGACGGATACGCCGTGCGGCGTATCGACGTCCTCGGCGCGGACGAGGAGCGACCGGCGATCCTGACGGTGACTCAGGAACTGCCGGCCGGTACCGCCGCCGAAGCCGAGATCGGCCCCGGTGCGTGTGCCCGGATCATGACCGGCGCGCCGATCCCGCCTGGCGCGGACGCCGTCGTCCCGGTCGAGTGGACCGACGGCGGCGCGGAGGGGACGGTCCGGATCTACCGCGTTCCGGCGCTCGGCGCGCACGTACGGCGCGTGGGCGAGGACATCCGGACCGGCCAGGCGCTGCTGGCCGCAGGAACCGTGCTCGGCGCCCGTCAACTCGGACTGCTTGCGGCCGTCGGCCGGGATCTTGTCGCGGTTCGGCCGAGCCCTCGCGTTGTGATCATCTCCACCGGATCCGAGCTCGTCGAACCCGGCGCGGAGCTCAAGCCAGGGCAGATCCCGGACACGAACAGCTACACGCTGTCGGCGGCGGCGCGTGAGGCCGGAGCGGTGGTCTACCGCGTTGGCGGGATCGCGGACGACCCGAAGCTGTTGCTGGACACGATCGAAGAGCAGTTGATCCGCGCGGACTTGGTGGTCACCACAGGCGGCGTCAGCGTCGGGGCGTACGACGTGGTTAAGGAAGCCCTCTCTGGCTTAGGCACGGTCGAGTTCGGACGCGTAGCTATGCAACCGGGCATGCCGCAAGGGTTCGGCACGGTTGGCCAAGACGAAGTTCCGATCTTCACACTGCCTGGCAACCCGGTGTCCGCGTACGTGGGCTTCGAACTGTTCGTGCGACCCGCGATCCGGAAGCTGGCGGGCCGTCAGGATGACTTGCACCATCCGGTTATCGGAGCGGTCTGCGTCGGCAGCTTCGACTCACCTGAGGGCAAGCGCCAGTTCGCTCGCGGCGCGGTGAGCGCGGCCAGCGCCGACGGACGGATCGAGGTGCGACCGGTCGGCGGCGCAGGCTCGCACCTGATGGGCGGTCTCGCGCGGGCGAACTGCCTGATCTCGGTGCCCGAGGACAAGACCAGGGTCGAAGCGGGCGATCTGGTCTCGGTCGTGCTTCTCGATGATGGGCAGGCAGCGCTGGGGACGGTGGGGGAGCGATGACCACGAGCGGCAGCCGCAGCAGTAGTCCAGGCACTAGCCCCGGCAGCAATCCAGGTGGCAGTAAATCAGACCATTTCACTCATCTGGACTCTTCCGGCGCGGCTCGGATGGTCGACGTCGCGGAGAAGCCGGTCACCGCACGCGCTGCCGAGGCGTCCGGCCGCGTCCTAGTCTCCGAGCAAGTCGTCGCTTTGCTGCGCGGAAGCGGCGTGCCTAAGGGCGACGCGCTCGCAGTCGCACGGATCGCTGGCATCCAGGGCGCCAAGCGCACGTCGGAGCTCATCCCGCTCTGCCATCCCATCGGCATCGCCAGCGTGTCGATCGACCTCGACGTCGCCGACGACGCGGTACGAATCCGCGCGCGAGTGAAGACTGCCGACCGCACTGGCGTCGAGATGGAGGCGCTGACAGCCGTGACCGTCGCCGGTCTCACCCTCATCGACATGGTTAAAGCGGTCGATCCGGCCGCGATCCTGTCAGATGTTCGTGTCGAATCGAAGACGGGTGGCGTCAGCGGCGACTGGACGCGCTAAGCTTCCGCGGCTGACAGCGGTGCGGCGTTTCGCGGCAACCCAGATTAACCAGGGCTGCGTTAATCGCCGCGTGCGGGGGAGAAAGGGCATCTATGGCTTACGCCGTCGTGGTCACGGTCTCCAACCGTGCCGCTGCCGGTATTTACGCGGACACCACCGGTCCGCTGATCGTCGATGCTCTTACGCAGGCCGGCCACGAGGTAGGCGATCCGCGCGTCGTGCCCGACGGTGAACCGTTGGAAGACGCCTTACGCAGCGCAGTGCGCGACGGTGCTGCCGTGATCGTGACGACCGGAGGCACCGGCGTCTCTCCGACCGACCGGACGCCTGAGATCACCCGCCGCGTACTGGACTACGAAGTGCCGGGTATCGCCGAGGCGATCCGTGCAAAGGGCAGGGAGAAGACGCCTACCGCAGACCTCTCGCGTGGGCTGTCCGGAGTCGCCGGCAGGACGCTGATCGTCAATCTGCCCGGTTCGAGCGGCGGAGTGAAGGACGGACTTGCGGTCCTTGTCCCCATCCTCGGCCACGCGCTTGAGCAGCTGGCCGGCGGGGACCACAAACCAGGGGGCGGGGTCTAGGCGACCATGCGCGGCTATCCGATCGTGCTGCGCGAGGGAGCGGTAACGCTGCGCCCTCCGTCAGTACGCGACGGCCGCGCGTGGCAGGACCTTCAAACGCGTAACCGCGCGTGGCTTGCGCAGTGGGAGGCGACCGTACCGCCGGACACGCCGTACGTGCGCAGGCTGACATACCGCGAGTTGGTGCGCAGAGGACGGCGTGAGGCAGCCGCGGGACGCATGATGCCGTTCAACGTCTGGTACGCGGACCCGCAGACGGGTGACCGCGATCGTATGGTCGGACAGCTGAACGTGTCAGGCATCTCCTGGGGCTCGCTGTGCTCGGCGCACATCGGTTACTGGGTCGACGAGCGCGTGGCGGGTCGCGGCATCATCCCCACGTCGCTCGCGCTGGCCGTGGACCACTGCTTCCAGATCGTCGGCCTGCACCGGGTCGAAGTGAACATCCGCCCGGAGAACGCGCCGAGCCGTCGCGTCGCGGAGAAGCTAGGCTTCCGCGACGAGGGCCTGCGCCGCGCATATCTTCACATCGACGGCGGTTGGCGCGACCACATCTCGTACGCCCTGACCGCCCCCGAAGTGCCCGAGGGCATGGTCAATCGCTGGCGCAGGGTCCAGGCCAGTCATTCCGTGTGACTTGATGACTTCCGACCCTCTAGGCCTCCTGACCTCCTAAGATCTGTCAATCCACCACAAACCCGATCGGGTGAATACCCGCATAACGCCCACGAGGCCCGGGTAAGTCGGACTGTCGAAAATCAAGTAGTCAGATCAATCGCATCTTTCTTGTCGACACGCCGATAATTAGCGGCCGCGACAGGGTCGGTGACCCTACCGTTGCGTTATGAGCAGCAGCGGCATCATCTACGCGGTCATCGTCGGCGCATGGGCGGTCTACCTCGTCCCCATGTGGCTGCGCCGCGAGGACGAGCTCAACCGGGCTCGCCAGACGCAGCGTTATGCCGCAGCCATCAAGGTTTTGGCGAACAAGGAGGCGTTCGAGCGCCGCTGGGCGCAGTCGAACGAGGCCGACGAGGCACTCCCGCTGGCCGCAGGCCAGGGCCCCGTGCCCGCGCCCACGTCCGCCCCACGCACCGCGAAGCGCACGGCTGGGAAGGACGCAACGGCGTCGCAAGCGACGCGGGGCGCTTCGTCGGCAGCTGCGAAGCCCGCCACCAAGCCCGCGAAGCGTCCGATCGCGGCCACGGCCGCCACGGCGGCACGTAACGCGGTCACCGCGAACATCGCCGCAGACACCCGCTCGACGCGCACGGCTCGCCCGCGTGCCACCGCAACTCCGGTTGCGACCACCGCGGCTGCGACCCAGCGCCGCTCCACGACAGCCGGCCTCAAGGCTCCGGTGACGCGGACGCGAACGGGCCTGATGGCACGTCGCCGTCGCGTCGTGGCGCTCCTGTTCGCGGTCTCGACGCTCGGTGCGCTGGTATCAGCCGACCTCGGCGCGGGGTACCTCTGGGTGATGGCGTTCCCGGCGGTCCTGCTCTCCGCCTACATCGCCCGCCTGCGCCGCGAGGAGCGAATCCGCGCGGCAGCCCAAGCCGCCAAGTACGCGGCAGCGCAGGAGGCACGTGAGGCACGGGAGGCGGAATTCGCGCGCGCGGAAGCCGCGGAGGCGGAAGCCGCGCGACTCGAAGCCGAAGAGGCTGAGGCCCTGCGCGCCCACGCCCGAACCGAAGCCGAACTGCGTCGCCGCACCGAGGCCGCCCGCCGCCGTTCGTCGGCCGCCGCGCGTGCCCGCGCCCAGGCGTTCACGCACGAGGCACCGGACCTCCGTCAGGCCTCCAACGGCTAATCAGCGCCGTCCGCGCGGGGGCACGCCCACGCGATGCGTAACCGCCGACCAGCCCCGGGACCCGCAATAACGGTTCCGGGGCTGCTCGTTCCCTGTGGTAGCCTCTACACGTTCAAGGGCCTGTGGCGCAGCCCGGTAGCGCACCTCGTTCGCATCGAGGGGGTCAGGGGTTCAAATCCCCTCAGGTCCACAAATACACAAATATCAAAGCTCAGAGCCGGTAACCCATTGATGGTTACCGGCCCTTTTGCTTCCGATACAGCAGTGAAGTACAGCAACGGCTACGCCTGATCTCCGTTGTCTTCGGCCGATTGGTCGTCCAGGTACTCGCCGAGCTGGCGAAGCGCCTCGATTGTCTTGGCTGTTGGAGCGTGCGTGTAGATCTCCATCGTGACCGCGATCTTCGAGTGCCGA
>CAVQPP010000381.1:0-7379 GCA_963714445.1 uncultured Actinomycetota bacterium | reverse complement strand
GGTGCTGTGTGGCCCGCGTCTTCCTCAGCGTATTGCTGGCAGCGCCGACCGGACCGCGAACGCCGGGTGGAACGGCTGCGGCGGATGTTCCGGCCAGCCCGCGCAGAACCGGTCCAGCGCGGCGGCCGACTCCCCGGCCAGCAGCAGGCGCGCACCTCGGCCAGCCGCCCGGCCAGCAGCGGCGGCGGCTGCCCGCGGTGCCGTTCGGCTGGACCAGCCGGTGGTGCGTGACGATCACCGTCTCGTCCCACGGCTGGCCGTCGCCAGCGCACCATGCCGCGCGTTCGCGGAGGACCGCGCGATCGTGGACGGCTTCGCCGCCGCCGGGATCGTCGGCATCCGCGACGCGGCATCCAACCCGGCGGTCGCCGTGCCCGCAGACGCGCGCGAATATCCCGTCGCGGTGGCGAAGGCGCTCACCGCGCTGCGCCTCGCCGGGGTCGCGGGCCCCTACAGCCTGCTGCTACCGGCAGACGCGTACACGGCCGTCGCCGAGACCAGCGACCACGGCTACCCGATCCGCCAGCACATCGCCCGCATCCTCGGCGATGACGGCGAGATCATCTGGGCGCCGGCTCTCGACGCCGGAGTCCTGCTGAGCGCTCGCGGTGGCGACTACGAGCTGCACCTCGGCGAGGACGTGTCGATCGGCTACCTCGACCACGACACGGAGTCGGTGCGGCTCTACTTCCAGGAGTCACTCACCTTCATCCCGCAGACCGCCGAAGCCGCCGTCGCCCTCGGCGCCGCCGCCACCGCCGCGTGACCGCTGGGGATTGAGTTCAGGGTCTTCGCGGCTAGGATCGTCGAGAACGGAGTACGGAGGCGAATGTGAGCGACCAGCCCATGGGAGACGCCGTCTACCAGCCGGACAACGAGGAACAGGCCGACGCGACGGCGCTGGACTTCGAGGACGCGCTGGACGAGCGCGACTACGACGACATCCTGGACGAGGGATACTCCCCGCCCGAAAAGCCGCTGGGCGCGACCAGGTTCGGCGTCACCGCGGCCGAGCAGCGTGACGGCGAGAGCCTCGACCAGCGGCTCGCCGAGGAACTGCCCGACGTAGGCGCGGAAGAGCGGGGAATCGGCGACCTGCAGGGCAGCGACGGCGAGCTGATCGACTCCGAAGTGGGCGCGACCCGCTCCGGCCGCCTGGTGGCGCCGGACGAAGGCGCCCACGGCGACGACGAGACGGACCTGATCGCCTCCGACATCGGGATCGACGGCGGCGCCGCGAGCGCGGAAGAGGCAGCGATGCACCTGGTCCCCGACGAGGACCAGGACTACTGACGCCAGCATCCTGACGCCTTCCGTCCAACAACGTGCGTGTGGCGGGCCGCCCCCGTTGAATGGGCGGCCCGCCACACGATGTGCGGGTGTTGATTGTGCGGGTGCTTATTCCTAGTTGACGGTCACCGGCGCTTCGGCCGCGGACGTCAGACTGTTCGAACTCGAATCGGTCACGGTCACCTTCACCACGTACGTGATCCCGCCGCCGGCGTAGGCGTGCGACGCGATCGCGCTCGTCTGTGTAACGGGGGCGGTGCCGTCCCCGAAGTCGAAGAGGATCCTGAGTAAGGCTATTCCAAAGGCGTCCGGCGGTGCCTCAAAGCCGGCGCTCCCGGCGCCATCGCAGCCCTCACCCTCGCCGACCCAGCTTCCGCACTCAGGCGGCGGCTGCGGCGGCGGGAGCAACACAATCGCAGCGGCGGCTCGTGTATTCCGAAAGACCTCTGGGATGGCCTGTGGCTGGTGTAGCCGTCCATCATTCTGACTAGTACGTCGGCCTCTACGCACGGCGATTGCCCGGACGATCTGAGTGATCGTCCGGGCAATCGCCGTCTCGCGTCTCGCTCTGAGCCAGGGCCCGGCGATAAACCGACATGACCACCGTTATGCGCTCTGATACCGTTCGCGAAGGGCGGGATTGATCGCGGGACGGGGGCTGCCGATGGCGGGACCGATTTACCCGGTTGATATTGGTACCGTGCCGCACATGGATGAACCTCCGGCGCCTGAACCGGCGGGTGGCGTGGCCGGCTATGTCGCGGCGATGCGTTCGCTGAAGATCTGGGCTGGCAACCCGACCTTCCAAGCGCTCGCCCGCAGCAGCAAGGTGCCGCGCAGCACGCTCGCCGACGCCCTCGACGCCGGACGCAGGACGCTGCCGCGCCTCGAGGTGGTCACCGCCTTCGCCGCCGCGTGCGGATTGCCGCACGACCAGGTTCTTCAGTGGCGCCGCGTCTGGCGGCAGATCCAGCAGTCCGCCATCCCAAGCGAACCGGCACCGGGCACGGCGGACGTTGTCACCGCCGCCACCACCATCAGCGACCAGCCCGGGCGCAATTTCCTGCCCGGCGACGTCGCTGACTTCACCGGGCGCGGCGAGGAGACCCAGGCGCTGCTCGACGCGGTGAGCAGCGGCGCGCTCTCGCGGGTCGTGACGATCTCGGCGCTGGACGGCATGGCCGGGATCGGCAAGACGACGCTGGCCGTGCACGTCGCTCACCTGCTGTCCGCCACGCATCGCGGCGGGCAGCTGTTCGTCGATCTGCACGGTCACACGCCCGGGCGCGAGCCGCTCGATCCCAGCGTGGCGCTGTACCGGTTGCTGACGCAGATCGGGATCGACCCCGCCGCAGTTCCGCGCGAACTCGAAGACCGTGCGGCCCTCTGGCGTGCCGAGACCGCCGGGCGCAGTGCGGTGGTCCTGCTGGACAACGCCGCCAGCGTGCAGCAAGTACGACCCCTGCTGCCCGGGGGAGGCGCCTGCAGCGTTCTCATCACCAGCCGCCGGCGCCTGGTCGGCCTCGAAGGCGCCAGCATCCTGTCGGTGACGGTGATGACCGTGTCGGAGGCGGTCGAGTTGTTCGACCGCATCGCCGGCCCCGACCGTACCCACAGCCAGCGCGATGCCGTGGTCGAGGCGGTCGGCCTGTGCGGATTCCTCCCGCTGGCGATCCGCATCGGTGCGACACGCCTGCGCCACCGCCCCGCCTGGTCTGTCGCGGACCTGGTCGCACGACTTCGCGACCAGCAGAAACGATTAGCAGAGTTATCCAGCTCCCACCTGGCCGTCGCGGCCGCCTTCGCGATCTCGTTCCAGCAGCTCGACGAGCCCGCCCGCAGCATGTTCCGACTGCTCGGACTGCACCCCGGCCCCGACGTCGACGCACCGGCGGCCGCAGCGCTCGCCGGCGTGCCGGTCGACGAGGCGGAACGCCTGCTCGAAGAACTCCTCGACGCCCACCTCCTCGATCAGCACACTGTCGGCCGATACAACTTCCACGACCTGCTGCGCGCATTCGCCGCGGAGAAGGCCGCGACTGAAGAGACCGCGGACGCGCGCACAGCCGCGACCCGCCGGATGATCGACTACTACATGCATTCCGCGCATAACGCGGGGACCCTGACTTACGCGACACATCCCACCTGGCCGCGCCTGAAGCTGCCCGAGCCGAGCGCAGCGGTGACGCCCGTCAACCTGACTGATCCTCAGCAGGCCCTTTCCTGGTACGCCGCCGAGTATCCCGTGCTGATCGCGGTCATCACCAAGGCGGCGGCGGAAGGCTTCGACAGCGACGCCTGGCGGCTCGCCGGCGTGCTCGTGGGCTACCTCCTGCAGGCCGGGCTGTGGCGGGAATGGCTCGCGGTCAACCAGACAGCCCTCGCTGCGAGCGAACGCGCGGGCGACCGCAGAGGTCAGGCGCACGCCCACCACTGGCTCGGCCAACTGCTTCGCTCCGAGGGCCACCACCCCCCGGCCCACGAGCACCTGCGGCTGGCGCTCGAAACGTTCCAGGCGCTGGGAGAATCAGTCCACGTGGGCTATGTTCTGCTGGACATCGCCCTGACCTACGGTGAGCAGGCCCGGTTCTCCGAAGCCGTGGACTACTCGCGACGCGGACTCGACCTGTTCCGACCGATCGGCGAACCGGGCGGCGAAGCGTGGGCGCTCAACGGCATCGGCTGGTACTCGAGCATGCTCGGAGATCTCGCCCAAGCGCGAGACGCCTGCGAGCAGGCGCTACGTGTAGCCCGCGACGGCGGCGCACAGCACGTCGTGGCAGCCACATTGGTCAGCCTCGGCCTCATCCACTACAAGCTAGGCAACTACCCCGACGCACTGCACTACTACTGGGACGCACTGCACGCCCGCCGCATGAAGGGCGACTACTTCCTGCAAGCTGACGTGCTCACCAGACTCGGCGACACCCACCTCGCCATGGGCGAACCCGCCGCCGCACGCGACCTGTGGCAGCAGGCCTTGGTCATCCTCGACGACCTCGCGCACCGCGACGCGGCCGGCGTACGGGAACGACTACAGGGACTTGATTCGCAGCCCGTCACCGAGGCTCGCTGCCTGCAGCGCGAACCCGTCCCGTGAGCCGGGCTGGGCCTTGAGGCCATCCTCGTCGGTCTGGGCTGCGCGGCGCTGAACCTCACACCGGCTCGATACAGGACACAGAAAGGCCGCGCTTCCCGGAGGTTCCAGGAGCGCGGCTTCATCTGTCTACGGTCAGGCGTTGGGACGCTTGCCGTGGTTTGCCTTCCGCTTCCTGCGGGCCCGCCTCTTGTTGCCGCCCTTTGCCATGGCGCCTCCCTGGTCAGTGCGCCCTGCGGCGCGTCTGGATGTTCCGGCGGTCGTCAGTCTAGGGTCATCGTCGACGCGTCGTTGCATCAAAACGGAGCGTTTGCCCGCACTCCGCCGACCTCCAGCGCGTTCAGGTACGCCAAGGCTCCGGCTGCGCTCGAACCCTGCGGAGCGCTGTACAGCACCATGCGCTGATCGCGGTCGGCGAGGCGTGAGGGTGTCGCAGTCGAGGCTGATCTCTCCGACAATCGGGTGGTGGAACGTCTTTGTGAGCATCTGCTCAGCGCGGACATCGCGGCGCTCCCAGAGACTGGCGAATTCCTCGCTCCCGGTTCGGAGCTCCTCGATCAGACCGATCACACCGGGATCAGCGGGATAGCGCGCGGCCGTCAACCGGAGGTCCATCACGACGTTTTGTTGGAACGCCGCGGCATCGGAAAGACCCCAGAGCATTACCTCTGCCGGCGAAGGCGCGAGAAACGCCCTGCGTGCGAGGTTGCGGTCGTCGGGCGCGAGCTTCGCGAAGTCCTCCATGAGCGCCACAGTCAGGCTGTTCCAAGCGAGCACCTCGAAAGCGGCAGAAACGACAAAACCAGCCGTCTGCGGCAGACGGTCAAGCAGCGCGAGCACGCTCGGACGGACATCCCGACGATGCAGCCCCGTGCGGCTGGGCGCGGTGCCTGCCAGCACATGGAGGTGATCAGATTCGGCGTCCGTCAGCCGAAGCGCCTCGGCTATCGCGGCGAGCACTTCGGTCGAGGGTCGTGGCGCGCGCCCCTGCTCGAGCCGAACGTAGTACTCCGTTGAAATGTGCGCCAAGACCGCCACTTCCTCGCGCCGGAGCCCGGGGGTGCGACGGCGCGAGCCTGAGGCGAGGCCGACATCCTCCGGTCGAAGCCGTTCTCGGCGACTGCGCAGGAATGCACCAAGCTCCTGTTTGTCCACAGCGCAATTCTGCATCGTCATTCTGTGCCGACCGGGACGGCGACCCTAGTACAGCTTGTGCCTGCCTCCGCCGCAGAGACCGGCATACAACTAGATACGTGACCAACAACGACGCGCAACCGATTGGCCTGCTCACCGACAAGGTCGTGTTCATCACCGGCGCGAGTCGCGGCATCGGCGCCGCGGCCGCGCGACTGTTTGCCGCCGAGGGCGCGGCCGTCGTGCTCGGCGCTCGCGGTGCGGCTGCGCTTGAGCGGCTAGTCGAGGACATCCGCGCAACTGGGGGCGTGGCTGATGCCGTGACCGTGGATCTCGCCGAGCGCGCGAGCATTCTTGCGGCGATCGAACGCGTCCATGAACTGCATGGCAGGCTGGACGGCGCGTTCAACAACGGAGCGACCATCCAGCATCCTGGTCCGCTCGACACAACGAGCGACGAGGACATCGACGAGCAGTTCACCGTGAACTTCCGCGCGCACTGGACGGCGATGAACGCGGAAGCCGCGCTGATGCGGCGCAATGGCGGCGGGGCGATCGTCAACACTTCGAGCATCGGGAGCCGCCGCGCCAACCCGGTACTGCCGGCGTACGGCGCGATGAAGCGCGCGCTCAACAGCATCACCGAAACCGCGGCGGTGACGTGGGCCCGCCAGGGGATCCGCGTGAATGGGATCACCCCCGGCGGCACCGCGACGGCGATGATCGACGAATGGGATGCGGCAATTCCAGGCACCGCCAGCCGCATCAGCGGCTCGATACCGCTCGGCCGCATGGCGGAGCCCCGGGAGGTCGCCGAGGTAGCCGCCTGGCTCCTGAGCGACCGTGCCTCGATGGTCACCGGGGCGATCGTGCCCGTCGACGGCGGCGCCGCGCGCCTGAAGCGCGAAGGGCTCAGATCTGGCGACTCGGCAACAAAGAGGGCCTTACCCGACTTGGCACGTCCCTTTTGATGTACTGGATATTTTTCGCGCGCTCATAGCGGCGAGCCAGCTTCCTTATCAACCCCCGCGCCGCACCACGCTTGATAGGACTGGCTGTACGGATTTGGCGGGTTTGTCGCTGCCGAGCGGTTGAGGTCGCTGGTCGACGGGTGAGTGGTCGGTGTGGGTCGCGTGATGGCGAACAGTGCGCCGCCCGTGCGGTTCTGGTAGACGTCCGCGTCGACGATCTCCCGGTACGCGCGGCCGCCCACGCGTCCGCACGCAATGGGGTGCCGGCGCGGAATCCGCCGCAACGTTGCGCCCGGGGGCAGTGGGCTGCGATCGTACGTCCGCGTGTCAGGTATGCGACTCGAAGCAGAAATCACCTCACCCAGGGGGAGCAATGAACGCACCGGGCGTTCCTTCTGACGCCGCGTTAAGTGCAGCGTCGGGCACGGCCAACAGCGCGACACCCGCCGCGGGCGGGGCACCGGCACGTGCGGATGGCGCTCAGGGGCAGCCTGGGGAGAGCCGCCGAGGCGCCGCGATCGCCGCGGACTTCCTGGAGCGCGCGGGCTGGTCTGCCGGAGAGCAGTTCTTCGCCGTGCTGTTCACCACCTCGGCGGTCACCGTCGCCGCACTTCCGTGGGCCTCCGCGACTCTGACGGCAGCCGCGGCAGCGATCATCTCGCTTCTCACCACGCTCGTGGAGTATGTGGTGCCGAAGGCGCGGCGCGCGAACTACTGGACGGAGTTGGCTCTGCGGCTGGCGAAAACCTTCGTGGCGTCATTGTTCGGAGCGATGAGCGCGCAAGCCGCCTTCGGCTTCCTGCACATCGGCTGGATCGCCGCGTTGAATCTCGCCGCGGTGGCGACCCTCGAGGCACTCGCGAAGGGGCTGCTGGCGCGCAACTCGG
>CAVQPP010000380.1:0-31674 GCA_963714445.1 uncultured Actinomycetota bacterium | reverse complement strand
CTTATGGGCGAGTTGGTCTCGACGTAGTACGTGTGCTGATCGGCGATGGTCAGGTCATAGGTGACCGTCGTCGCGTGATACAGCCGGACGGATGTGACGCGCGCGGTCCCGTTCGGGGTCTGCAACGAGTCGCCCGCCACGAGATCCTGCGCGTCGACGAAGGCTGCCTTCGTCACGTCGTAGAACGGGTGGTGGTACGTCGTGGTCAGCGTCCCGGACGCGCCCGGCTTGTCGGGAGCGGCGACGGTCAGGTCCACGTAGTCGTGGTCCGTCTTGGTGGTGATGACGCGAGAGACCGAGTGCGCCTCGGTGCCCTCGCCCTTGCCGCCGGGCGTGCTGTTGCGGATCCGGTCGCCTGACTTGACCTGCTCGATCGGCTTCGTCGAGCCGTCGGCCATCAGGACCTTGGTTCCGGCGGTGAAGCTGTGCGGCACCGGTCCCTGGATCACGCAGCCCAGGAAGCGCGTGGAGGCGTTCATATTCACCGGATCCGGCTCCCTATTGAGCGCCTCGCCGCGGTCGCGCCCGCCGCCGCCGGAACCGACCACCCAGCCGGCGGCCGCCGTGACGCCGGTGACGACGGTGCGCGCGGCCAGGCTGGTGCAGTAGATCTCGCAGGCGGCCGCGCCGCCCTCGATCGCCGCGCCCGCTGCGCTCGACAGCAGGCCACCGCCGGCTGCCGTGACCGCGCCCTCGGCAGCGGCGGCGGTGATCGCGCCGACCGCCGAGGTGGCGACCCACGCGCTGATCGCTGGGAGGACGACCGGGGCCATGACGATCGCGGCGGTCACCACGACCGCCACGACCACGGCGCCTGCCACCCAGTCCCAGATGCTCTTGCCGGTCGGGTCGCTGAAGGTCACCGGGCTGTTGTTCGAGTACGCATACGAGTTCATCGCCTGCGGATCGCTGGCGTCCAGCTGCGGGTCGACGGAGATGAACCGTCCGGTGGTCGCGTCGAGGTTGCGGGCGCCGAGCCTGAGCAGGCCGGTGGTCGCGTCCGCGATCCCGCCTACGAACGAGCGGTCGTCCGCCCACGCGACGGACGCGCCGCGCGTGTTGCCGAACGGGTCGAAGCGGCGCTTGGTTGGATTGAGCGTCGCGGAGTCCACCGACAGGTCGGCGGTCGCGTTGTGGTCGTTGATCTGGAAGGAGACACCGGCCCCAGTGCGCACGGCGACGGTGGCGTTGTCGCGCGTGTACACGCGGGTGCCGGTGAGTGCGCCGCCGGAGTCGACGTGCACTTCGCCACTGGCGAGGTACAGCGTCGCACCGGCCGAGGACTTGCTGATCAACAGGCCGCCGCTTACGTCGTAGACGTAGCTCTCGGTCGTGCCGTCGGTGGTCACCGAGCCGAGGTCGCCGTTCGCGTTCCAGGTCAGGCCCTGGTTCGAGCCGTCCGAGATCGGCCGGCCGGTGGTGTCGCCGAGCGCGTCGTACGTGTATGCCGCGGTGCTGGTGGAACCGTTCGGCGGCGTCGTCGAGATCGTCTGCGCGGCATGCGGCTGCGCGGACCCGGCGGCCGGGTACGTCTCGGTGACGTTCGTGTCTCCGGCGCCGCTGGTGCCGTGCTGAATCCGGCTGGTTCGGTTTCCGACGAGGTCGTAGCCGAAGGACTGCCAGTACGGCGCCGGTCCGCCGACGTCGGTGCCCGCGGTCGCGGAGCAGCCGGAGTCGGCGGTCGACCACGCCTGAGTCAGTTCACGGACACCGTCGTACGCGAAGCACTGCCGGTCGGTGGAGGAGTCTCCCGAGTAGGTGTCCGCGATGGACGTGACGTTGCCGGCTGGGTCGTAGCCGTAGTTCACGTCGTCGACGCGCGTGATGCCCTGTTCCCGCTCGGTGAGCGACTCAGTGAGAGCACGTGTCGTCTCGTCGTAGTAAAGGCTCTGCCATACGCGTGATCCGGTCGCGCCGAGCGTGTACTGCGCCGGCTTGCCGTCGTACGTGTACGTGGCCGCATTGACGTATGTCGCAGTGCCGATGGTGGTCGTCGGCTTGCCGATGGTGTCGTAGCCGAAGTTGACGGTCTCCGCAGGCAGGTTGCCGAGCGCCGGCTCGCCGGCCGAGGAGGGACTGCCGTTGGGCCGGTACGTCATCGAGGTCGTATAGATGCCTGCGAGGACGCCCTCGGAGGCCGGGATCGTGACGGTATTGCCGGTCGGCCGCTCCGCGGCGTCATAGCCGGTGACAGTGGTCGTGTAAGCGTCGCCGTTGGCGTTGTAGCTGCTCGAGGAGGTCAGATCGCCCTTCGACAGGGTGTCGTAGGTCCAGCTCGCCAGCAGCGGTCCGGTCACCGAGTCCTTGTGCTGGGCGATCTTGCGTCCCAGCGCGTCGTAGCCGTACGCGATGGTCTGGCCCCGGCCGTCGGTCGAGGTCAGCTGCTCGCCGCCCGCGTCGTACGTCGCCGACGAGTTGCCCTTGTCAGGGTCCGTCGCCGCAGTCTGGTTGCCGAGAATGTCGTACGTGTACGTCCACTGGTTCCCAGCCGGGTCGGTGACCGTGGCCATCTTGCCGGAGGGCGTGTACGTGTACTTCGTCGCGCGGTAGGTGCCCGAAGGCGTGCCGCCGAGGTATTGGCGCAGTTCCGTCTTGTCGCCGCGCGCGTCGGAGTACGTCGTGGTCGCGATGCCGCCAGCCGGCGGCGTGACGTCGGCGTGGTCGCCGCCGTACGCCGTGGTCGTGCGCGACTGCTCGACGCCGAGGCGCTTGAGGATGGCGGCGGTGGCGCGGCCGGCGCCGTCGTAGACACTGGCGGTCAGGCTGTAGATCTGGTTGTCGCCGACGCTCAGCACGCTGGTTCCGGGCGCCGCGGGGTCGTAGTACTGACCGGTGGTCTTGGCGACCTGGCCGCGTGAGTCGTAGATCGTGTCGGTTAGCACCCTGCCGCCGTTGGGGCCTTCAGCGGGCGCCTGGGTCTGGCGCGCGCGCAGGAACCCGTCGTACAGGGTGTACGCGGTGACGTAGTTTCCGTTCGGCTCGAGTGATTGCGTGCTGACCCAACTCGGCGCGTTGGTCGGCACGCCGTAGCTGTACTTGGCGTTCGCGCCGATTCCGGCGGCCTTGTTACGGCCGGGCTTCCACACCGCGGTGAGGCGGCCGAGCGCGTCGTAGGTCATGTCAGTGCGTCGGTTGTTCGCATCGACGGTCGAGAGGGGCTCGTTCCAGTCCGGGTCGTACGCGGTGGTCGTCGTGTCGCCGATGTTGTCGGTCACTGCGGTCGAGGCCGGCAGACCGGTGGCCGGGCTATAAGTGGTCTTGGTCACGCGGCCGAGCGCGTCGTAGGCGTTGAGCACCCTGCCATAGGCGTCATACGTGTGCGACGCCTTGGTGCTGTAGGCCGGCTGTCCGCCTGAGTACGACGTGGCCTGATCCACCTTGGTCGCGTCGCCGGTCGTGGGCGCATCGCCAAGGGCGCCGTTGTCGTAGTACGTGCGCACGTCGGAGATCGCGTCGCGCGGGAACTGCGGCGTCGCGGAGCATGCGGCGGCGACGGTGGCCACCTCGCTGACGAGCTTGAGCAGCCAGGTGTTCTCATTGCGGTCGTACGTCGTGGTGGTGCAGCGGTCGTCGGACGAGGTCGCGACATCGCCGAGGTCGTTGACCTGAGTGGGGTCGCCCTGGTTGTCGTACCTGGTGTCGATCTCGGTCGTGCGGTTGCCGCCCGAGGACAACGCGGTGCGCGTCACGGTCTTGCCGACGGCCACGACGTAAGCGCGATGAGTTCCAGCGGTCGCCGTGGGGCCGTACTGCCAGGGGTCGTTGATGGCGTCGGTGACGACGGGGCCGCCGACTGCGTTGTACGTGATCTGTTCCCGCGTCATTCCGGCGAACTGCGGGTCGTCGTTCCAGGTGCCGCCCTGCGAGTCGGTCAGGACGGACGACCGGGCGCCGCCGCTGGAGAGGTGGTCGCCGTTCATGCCGCGGAAGTACCGGGACTCGGTCGCGGAGCGCGGATTCGCCGTGTCGGCCGGATCGCCCTGGACGGTCATCACCTTCTGGTAGCCGCGCCACACCGACCACGACCGCCGGGCCACGGGCACGATGGGATTGTCGTTGTACGCCCAGGCGCCGCCGGACTCGTAGTTGTACGTGGTGACCTGGCTCGGGTTCCCGCCGACACGGTCAGTCTGCACGACCTGCGCGACCCGCGACTTGACGAACCAGTCGGTCAGCGGACCGGCGCCGGGCGGCGCCCAGTACACCGGATAGCAGCGCTGGGTGTTCGAGTCCGGAGTCGGCAACGCGCTTGCCGAACAGTCAGTCTGGTCGTAGTTGACCGAGACCGTGCCGCCGCTCTCGTTCTCAATGCCGCTGACCCGGTACTTGTCCATCGGCGGCAGGCCGTCGTTCGCGGAGTTGACCCGGTTGGGGAAGGTCGTGCCGTCGAAGGTCTCCTCGGGCAGCGCAATGCTGCCGCCGACATCACCGGCGTGCGTGATGCCGTGCAGCCACAGCGCGGCGGCCGTGCCGTCGCCCGGGTCGGGATAGGTCTGGTCAAAGCTCCAGGAATCGACGTTCTGATACGCCGAGCCGCTCAGTATCTGGGTATTGATCGTGTCGAGGCGCTTGGTGGACCAGAAGCTTGGCGAGTACTTGGTCGTGCACGCCGAGGCGCAGTTCTGGTCCCACGGCACGTCAGGGAACGACGTCGCGTTGTGCTGCGTGCAGTCCGTTCCGGCAGCACAGCGGTCCGCCGAGTTGAACACCACGCGCGCGGGAGCCTGGCCGCCGTACTCCTGGCCCTGGCGCGTGCCGTACTCCGCGCGCAGCAGCGTGCCACCGCGCGTGTAAGAGACCGTGGTCGCGCCGATGTTCAGGCCGTAAGAGTTCGTTTCCGGCTGGTAGTAGTACGTGATCGTGTTGCCGTGCCGGTCGACGACGTAGTCCAGATTCCACCGCCACGCCTGCTGGCACCACGAGGTGGCGAAGGTCGCGCCGTGGCACGGCTCCCCCGGGTCGTTGCCGAACACCGGCGCGGTCCAGGTGGACTGGGTCTCCGGGTTGCCGGACTGCCAGCCGGTCAGGTGGTTGAGGCCGAAGTAGTACTGCGTGCCGTCGGTGGTCGTGACGCGCCAGTACTCGCCGCCGTTCGCGCCGTTGGCCGCGCCGGTCAGGTGCTCGACCTTGGACCCGTTGTCGCTGCTCAGGCGCCAGGCGCCGGTGGCCGCGTCCTTGACCAACTCGGAGTTCGTCCCGTTGAGCGAGATCGTGGCGTTGTCGGTGATCCAGCACTCGTCGCCGGTCTTCGGGCTGCCGCCGGCGGTGTCGTCGGCGCAGGAACCGTAGGAGCGCTCGACGAAGCCGGGCCACAGGTTCCAGCCGTCGCCGACCCAGGAGGGCTGGTTGTTGGTGGCGACCGTCTCACCGTCGACGGAGCCGGCGGAGTAGTCGGCCGAGAGCTGCGGGATCAGGTTGCCCGGAACCTGCGGCACCCGCATCTGGTAGGACCAGTCGAAGTCGCCGCTCTGCGCCGACACCGACCACGAGCCGGCTGGCGAGAGCGAGGTCGCGGTGTAGTCGCCGGTGCTGCCGGACGAACTGGCAGTCGCGGCGAGAACGGTGTTAGCGGAGGCGGCGGGCACCAGGGCGCTGACTCGCTGCGCCTTCGGTGTCGTTCGTGCTCGGCAGCGCCGTCTGCTTCTGGCAGGCCGGCACGGTCGGCGTCGTCACGGCGCAGGCCGGTAGTTGTACGAGGCGCAGACGCTGAGCCCAATCCCCGCCGTAGACGTCGCGGAAGCCGGAGTAGTCGATGGACATTGATACCTTGCCGGTACCGGTGCCGGTACCGGTCCCGGTGCCGTGTTCGGTGAGCAGCAGGCCACTGACACCCGCGCGCGTCGCGGCCGGATGGTCGAGCACGTTCAGCTGCACGGAACCTGGCGTGACAGAGCCCGAATGCGCCTGGCACCCACACCGGCAGACTCCCGGCGTGCACAGCTAGAGCGCGGCGCGCCGCCGGTGTGCGCCTGGCGACGCGAGCGTCGGATCCGCCACCGCAGGCGACGCGCTTGCCACAGACACGTTCGCGGTTACCGGCAGTCGGCCAAGTCACCGAGCTCGCCCGACTTCGCCTTCGCCCCCGACGCCGCAGACGCCGCGTCGAACGGCTTGCCCAGCGTCTTCTGCACGACGCCCTTCACCGGCCGCTCCTGCGGCAACGGCGTCGGCGTGTTGCGAGAGGCCGCCTGCGCGGGAATCCCGGCCGCCGGGGTGAGCCCGGCGACCAGTCCCAGCAGGATCAGCGCCGTCACGCCGCGTCCCGTGCTCGTCGACGGCCTGCTCGAGCCATCGCGGTACTCCAGATTTCCGCGTTCTGCCTATTCGCATGCTGGACTTCCCCGAATTCGTGTTCTTCGACAAGGGCGGTTCGGCTCTCGGATTCCGGATTTTCGGGCTCACCATCCGGACATCACATAGCCGAGCAGGCGCAGCGGCGTCTGGCCCTCGCAGTGCGAGTCCAGCGAATCGAAGTGGCTGCCGGTCGCGTTGATCGTGCAGTTGTAGAGCGCCATGTACTGGTGGCCGTCGTTCAGCGGCGCGGTCCACAGGGCGCCGATCTGCTCGACCACCTTCGCCCCGCCGCAGTCGGCCGCCGTCGAGGTGAACTGGTCGCTGCCGTTGAGGCAGCTGTAGACGGGCACGGTTCCGGCCGTGCCGGGCATTGTCGCGAGACCCAGCGGACCCTCCGGGTAGAAGCCGGCCGGGACCTGCGACTCGGTGGTCCAGTGCCAGCCGCCCGGGCCGGTGTACCGATCGATCACCCCGTAGCCGAGGGTGTAGCCGAGCAGGCCCTCAACCTTCGTGCCCTCGCAGTCCGACTGGTTCGATACGAAGTGGTCGCCGTCGGAGGTGATCAGGCAGCGGTAGACGGCCTTGTACGGCATGTTGGCCGGCGGCGTGGTGTAAACCTGGCCGATCGTCGAGAGGACCTGGTTGCCGTTGCCTTCGCAGCCAGGGTCCAGCGAGACGAACTGACCGCCGCTGTAGTGGCACGAGTAGAGCGTCGCGGTCGCCGGCGCTCCGGCCGGAGCGTAGCCCGCCGGGACGAGCCAGCCGAGCGAACCCTCGATGTGGAAGCCGACCGGGTTCGGTCCCCAGGTGACGAAGTGGCTGCCGTAGTCGCCGACGTACCGGGTCAGCTGGTTCGGGTAGTAGTCGATCGGCCTGATGACAGGGTTGAGATATTCGTCATCGATCTGGTCCACGGTGCGCACGCCGGTGTATACGTGCACGTCATCGAGCGCGCCGCCCCAGAAGCTTGCCGGATTGCCGCCCTGCTTCGCCCGGCCGAGCACCAGATTCCCGGCGACGTTCGCGTTGATGGTCGCGGGCTGCGTGCTCTCCAGCGAACCGTTGACGTAGATGCGCACCTGCCCGGCCGCCGCGTCGTAAACCCCGGCAAGCGAGGTCCACGTGCCAGTGTCCGGCGCCGAGGTGGAGTCGACCTGAGCCCAGTTCGGCGACGCGGCGTCCGCGGTCGAGACGGCGAAGGTCCACTTGCCGGTATCCGGCCGGTAGCCGAGCTTGAAGCCGCTGGACTGCGGGCCGTCCTGACTGACCGCGATCTGCTCGGCGTTCTTCGTCGCGTCGAGCTTCACCTGCGCGGTGACCGTGAAGCTGTTGTCGGTACGCACGGTCTGCGCGCTGGCGTCGATCTCGCCGGTGGAGCCGTCGAAGTGCGCCGCGCCGTCACCGACGACGCCGGGCATCCGGGTCACTGCGCCGACGACCGTGCCGGTGCGGTAATTGCCGGACAGGTCCGCAGTCGTGCTGCCGCCGGCCTCGTCGAGCGGGTAGAACGCCTCCTCAGCGGTCGGAGCGGTCGCCAGGTCGTGCGCCTCAGCGGCGCTGACGACGCGGTTGTACGCGCGCACCTCGTCGATGGCGCCAGGCCAGTAGTCGACCGCGATGCCGTTGAACTTCGCGCGGCCGATGTCGAACGCGCCAGCGGCGCCGAACCCTGCGGTGTGCGTGGCGGCCCCGGCCAGCTTTCCGTTGACGTAGAGCTGGAGGTGCCCGGATCCGGGGTCGTATGTGCCGATCAGGTGCGTCCACACGCCGGCCTGCACGGCCGCGGGCGACGAAGTGGCGCGGTCCGGCGTGGCGTTGTTCGCGTCGGCCTCCGGCATGGTGAAGGCCCACTCGTGCACGTCGCCGAGGTACTGCAGGAAGAATCCGCTCTCCACGTTGCCGTCCTGGCTGACCGCGGTGTGCCAGACGTCGTCGACCGAGTCGAGCCGCACCCACGCGGAGACGCTGAACGAGCCGGTGGTGCCGACGACCGGTCCGCCGGTGGTCGAGACGTAGCCGGAATTGCCGTCGAGCTGGATGGCGTCACCGACGCGGCCGGTGGTCCAGTGTGCGTTGCCGATCGGGGTGTTCACCGTGCCGTTGTGCGCGCCGTAAAGGACTTCGGGCGCCGTCGCGGCGTACCCGTAACCGTCCAGCGGCCAGCGAGCGAGCGGCGGATTGCCGATGCCGACGAAGAAGTGGTACTTCAGGATCGGGCCGAGATTCCCGGCACGGTCGACGCTCTGCACGTAAAGGTCCTGCGGTCCATCTTGCGGCGGCGTGAATCCGCCGGTGGCGCTACCGCCCTCCTGCGCGGCGGCCACATATTGGAGCGGCGGATCCGTCTCGCCGAAGCGGAACCCCGCGACGTCCGCGACGCCATTCGCCGAGAACGTGAACGCACCAGTCGTACCTACCGGTGCTCCGGTGCAGACGACTCCCGCAGTGCACTGCGGATAGATGTTCGACGTCGCGGTCGGCGCGACGTTCGGCGCGGTCTGGTCGACGGTCAAGTCGCACCAGGAGGACCAGGGTCCGTAGTCGGTCCCGTCATAGGCCCGAACCAGCCAGGAGATCGTCGAGCCGTCGGAGTACGTCCCGGCCGGGATCGGCACGCTGAACTGGGTGCCGGACTGCTGCATCTGCGTGGTCGTCTCGCCGACCATGCCGCCGCCGCGGTTGTACCACTGGAAGTCCAGCGCGACGTTGCCGCCGTCCGGGTCGCTCGCGGTGGCGTACAGGTTGGGCGTGGTGGTGGCGGCGTACGGCTGGTTCGGGTAGTTCGAGCAGCCCCACTCACCCGGGTGCCCGGAGTAACCGGCCGACTGATCGCCGGGCGTGCCCGGGTAGGAGTTGTACGTCACGACGAGCGTCGGGCTGGTGGAGAACTTCTTCCAGGCGAAGTTGTCGCCCTCGTTGTCGGCCTTCCACATGAAGGCGGCGAGGTTGCTCCCGTTGCCCAGCGCGTCAGTGACCGCGACAGTCGCGTCGGTGCCCAGGTTCGTGGCCAGGCAGCTGTTGTTGTAGCCGAACGCGACGTTCCAGTTCCTAAGCTGTCGAGTCCAGCCGGGCTCGTGGTTCCAGGTCATCCCGCCGCCGAACGAACCGGTCTCGTACAGGTCAACCTGCCGCGCGGAACATGAGGGCGCGTACGTCTCCAGGTCGTTGAACTCGGCCGAAATCACGTGCTTGCCGACCATCGCCCCGACGTCGAACTGGAAGTAGGAGCGCACCGTCACCGTGCGGTCATACGCGAAGCCGACCTTGGCGATGCCGTCGCCGTCGCCGCCCCAGTAGCTCTGATCCGGGTGCTGCGCGTAGACCTCGGCCCAGCCGTTGAGGCCGGCGTGGAAGTCGGGGTCGATCGAGACCGGGAACTTCGTCGCCGGGTCGGTCAGCAGCTTGTGGTCCGGGACCACGGCCAACGCGCCGGGACTCACCGCCACCCGGCCGACCGCGCCGTGCGCGCCGGTGTCCCACATCTGCGGCGCCGAGGAGTCGAACACCGCGTGCCCCGCCTTGTCACTGGCGACAAGGCCCTGATCCGGCGTGGAGTGCACGGTCAGGCCGTCGGCGGCGAGCCCGAAGCGCAGCGAGGCGAGCGCCGGATTCGCCGCGGCGGCCCGGGTCTTGACGACCAGCACCTCGGAGAAGCCGTCAGCCTGCGCCTGGAGCTTGAGGTCGACGCCCGGCAGTACCTCACGGTACGTCGCGCTGTCTCCGGAGATCGTCGGCGTGGGCAGCGTGCCCGGCCAGCTCAGCGAGATCCGTTTGCCCGCGCCGCCGAACTGGACCAGCGGCGAGCTGCCGCCGCCGGAAAAGGCCAGCTGGGTGGGAACGGCTGCCGGAGACACCGCGCCGGAGGCCGCGCGCTTGAGCGTGAGATCGAGCGGCACCCAGCCGGACCCGTGCCGTACCCGAAAGGGCAACGAGTGCTGTTCAAGGGTGTAAGTCCCATCCGGATTCGCATACGTGTCGCCGGTCTCCGTGGCCAGCGCGGGAACCAGGACCCGATGTCCCGCCGCGCGGGCCTGCGCCTCAGGCGACTGAGCGGCCGCGGTGGCCGTGGCCGACGTTCCCGCCGGCGCTGAACTCACCGGCCCCGCATGCACTGGCGCCATCTGCCCTAGCCCCGTATGCACTGTCGGGGCGAACGCCCCCGTCGGCCCGACACCGACCGCCAACGCGACCGAAGCGAGCATGCCGAACTTCCCCAAGGCCACCGCGACCCTCCCCGCGACGGGGCGGCACCCGATGCCACCCACCCGGGCCGAGTGTGATCGCCGGCTCTGTCTCGCCGCTGGCGCGGTTCTGGCGTCACCCTCGCCGCGTGCGTCAACGTGTGGAATGCTGGCCGACACGCCGGAGCAGTCGACGCGCAGGAGGGCGGCCGCCGGCGGCACGACCAAGGGGCGAGACACATGGGGGACGTTCACCGGTTCCGGGTCCTCGGCCAGCTCGAGGTGCGGCGCGGCGGCGCCGTGATCCCGGTGCGGGCGGCGAAACAGCGCACGTTTCTGGCCTCGCTGCTGGCGGAGCCGAACCGGGTGGTGTCGGTCGGCACGCTGATGGAGCAGATCTGGGACGAGCGCCCGCCGGTGCAGGCCCGCGGCGCGCTGCACAGTTACGTGATGCGCCTGCGGCGTGTGATCGGCACCGACGACGCCCCCGCGCCGATCGTCACGCACACCGACGGCTACCAGATCACGGTGCACGACGATGATCTCGACCTGCTGCGCTTCCAGTCGCTGCTGCGCGAGGCGGCCGAGCCGCGCGCCGCCGCAGACCCGGCGCGCCGCTCGGCACTGCTAGGCGCGGCGCTGGCGCAGTGGAGCGGCGACCCGCTCGGCAACGTCGAGTCCGCGGCGCTGCACCGGCAGACCGTGCCGATCTGGACCGAGCAGCGGCTTACCGCCCTCGAGCAGCGCATCGACGCGGACCTAAGGCTCGGCCGGGCCAGCGAACTGCTGGCCGAGCTGCGCGGCTTGACGGCGCGTTACCCGCTGCGCGAACACTTCCATGCGCAGCTGATGCTCGCGTGCTACCGCGCCGGACGCCAGGCCGACGCCCTCGCCGAGTACCGCGCCGTGCGTGAACTGCTGGCCGAGGATCTGGGCATGGACCCCGGGCCCGCACTTCAGCGGTTGAACGCGCAGATCCTGGCCACCGACCCGGCGCTCGCCGACCCGCACTACGACGTCCTGCAGCCCGCCGCGGTGTCCATCAAGCCCGTGTCTTCGAGGTACGCGCCCCTAAAGTCAGCGCCCCTCAAGCCCAAGTCCCCGGCTCCGGTCCCGGTCCCTACTCCGGCCCTCGACAAACAACCCCCTGACGTACGCGGCACCCGGCCGATTCCCGCTGAGCTACCACCCGACATCGCCGACTTCACCGGTCGCCGCGACCTCGTCCAGCACCTAGCATTCCAACTCGCCCCGCCCCTTGACGATCTCGCACGCGCCGCCGTCTCGGTATGCGTCGTGCGCGGCACAGGCGGCATCGGCAAGACAACGCTCGCGGTACACACGGCGCACCGCCTGCGCCGGTATTTCCCCGACGGTCAGCTGCACATCGATCTACGCGGCACCCGGGAGACTGCCGTACCGCCGACCGACGCCCTGGCCCGCTTCCTGCGCAGCCTCGGCGTCGAGGACCAGGCGGTGCCGCAAGAGGAGGACGAACGCGCTGCGCTGTATCGCAGCCTGCTGGCCGCCCGGCGCGTGCTGGTCGTGCTCGATGACGCCCGCGACCCGGCCCAAGTTCGCCCCTTGCTCCCAGGGACAGCGGGCAGCGCGGTACTCGTCACCAGCCGCCACGGCATGACAACGCTCGACGGCGCGAGCCGACTCGACCTCGGCGTACTGGCCCATGACGAGGCGCGTGCACTGCTCGTCCGCGTAGTCGGCCAGGCGCGAGCCGCGGCCGAACCCGATGCCGTCGAAGCCGTGCTCGACCGCTGCGCCGGACTGCCGCTGGCGATCCGCATCGCCGCCGCCCGGCTCGCGTCCCGCCCGGATTGGACCGTCGCAGCGCTGGCCCAGCGCCTCGCGGACGAGGGCAGCCGACTGGACGAGCTACAAGCGGAAGACCGCGCCGTCCGGGCCAGCTTCGCGGTCAGCTACGCCGCGCTCCCAGCCCCGACCCCGACCCCGGCCGCCCCGCCCTCCGCCGAGACGGCGGATCCCGCGCGCGCATTCCGCCTAGCGAGCCTGTCCGAGGGACCGGACATCGACCTGCTCGCCGCGTCCGCGCTGCTCGGCCAGGACCCGGAGCCGGTGGCCGAGGCGCTCGGCGCCCTCGTCCAAGCCCACCTGCTCGAATCCCCCACTCGCGCGCGTTACCGCTACCACGACCTGCTGCGCCTCTATGCCCGAGAGCTGACCGCAGTCGCGGACGGCGCGTCGGGCGCCGCGGACGGCATTCGCAGGATGCTGAGCTGGTACGTCCGCGCGGCCGGCGCCGCGATGGACACCCTGCACCCTTACGAATCACACCGGCGTCCGCGCTACGACGAGCCCGCGAACCCGAAACCGCCGGTCAGCGACGCGGTCACCGCGCGTGCCTGGCTGGAGAGCGAGCACTCGAACCTGCTCGCGGTCGCCGTGAACGCCGCGTCCCACGGCCACCCGGAAGTCGCGAGCGAGCTGTCCATAACGCTCTGGCGGCACCTGATGTCGACCGGCCGCCACAACGACGCCGTCACCCTGCACACCGCCGCGCTGAAAGCGTGCGAGGAAACCGGCGACGGTTACGGCCAGGCACGAGCGCTCGCCGCGATGAGCATGCACCAGTGGCGGCTCGGCCGGAATCAGGAGGCGCTGACCGCGATGGAGCACAGCGTCAAACTGATGCGCGAGCTCGGCTACCGCACCGACGAGGGCATCGCCCTGAGCAGCATGGGCCTGATCTACTGGCACCTGGGCCGCTATCAGGAAACTGCGGACCACCACCGCCAAGCGCTCGTCATCGCGCGCGAGACCGGCAGCGCGCCCAGCGAAGCCAACGCGCTGGGCAACCTCGGCTCGGTCTACGGCCGGATCGGCCGCTTCGACGAGTCCTTATACGCCCTGCACGAGGCGCTGCGATTGCAGCGTGAAGCCGGAAACCGGACCAACGAAGCAGTCGTACTCACCAGCATCGGCTCCGTATACGGCCGCACCGGACGTGGCGAGGAAGGCCTTCCGTACCTACGTCGCGCACTAGAAATCAACCGCGAGATGAGCAACCGCACCGGAGAATCCGAGTCCCTGCGCGCGCTAGCCGCCGTCTACCGCGACCTCGGCCGATACCCGGAGGCATTCGAGCACTACGACGCGCTACTCGACGTCGTCGAACAACTCGGATCGCCCGACATCGAAGCAGTCGCCCGCAACGGCTACGGCCAGACGCTGTGCGCCGTAGGCAGGCACGCCGAGGCCCAGCAGGAACACGAACGCGCGCTAGCCCTAAGCCGCGAAACCGGCGACCACTACCAGCAGGCCCTAGCGATCGACGGCCTAGCCCGCGTAGCCCAAGCCCGAAACAACCCGGCCCGAGCCCGTTCCCTATGGCTAGACGCCCTAGCGCGCTACCAGGCGCTCGGCGTCCCCGAAGCCGACACCGTCCGCTCGAACCTCGCCGACCTAGGCCACCCCGGCAACCTCAGCAACCTCGGCTGACCGCCAACCTGCGAGAACACTCGGGAGCTTACGGCTGCCGAGTTCGCCGGAACGCCTTACAAATGCGCCGCCGTCCGGGAGAATTCGGACCATGGACGCGCCGAATTCGGATATCGATCTCACGCGGGCCGTCGCTGCTGTTCGCGACCAGCTCATGGAGGCCGCAGCGCAGGGCGGCGACGAACGTATCCGCTTCGCGGTCGGGCCGATCCAGTTGGAATTCACCGTCGAACTGCGCATCGACGTCACCGCGAAGGCGGGCGTGCGGGCCTGGATCTTCAACGCGGACGCATCCGCCGGGAGATCGTCGGCGCACACGCACAAGGTCTCGCTGACGCTCACGCCCAGGGACGCCGAGACCGGCGGCGAGATCCTGGTCGGCAACGAGAAACCAGCCTCGACCGAACTGTTCGGTCCCGCGCACTGACATGCACCCGGAACGGGACTACGCCGCAGCGGTCTTCGGTTCGACACAGGGCAGCGGATACCTGCTGACCGAGCGCCTGATCGTCACATCGCGGCACGTCGTCGACGGCGCCGACGAGGTGACCGCGATCGTGCCGAACGGCGTCGGCGAGGTGCGCTGCCAGGTCCTCCGCGCGAGCTCGGCAACCGACGTGGCAGTGCTGCGGGCTGAGCACAGCCTCGTCGGCGACCGCCTCGTCGCCGCTCTAGAGTTCGCCGAACTGAAGGACCTCCAACCCTGGCCCGACGCTCGCGCGCTCGGTTACCCGGACGTGCAGCGCGGGCAATCACGCAACCTAGACATTCATCAGGTCGTAGGCAGGTTCAACCCCGGCACCGGTTCGCTCTCGGGCGGCGCCGTTCTCGAAAATCTAGATCAGCCGATCGGCGATTCACCGTGGGCCGGAATGTCCGGGGCCGCTGTATTCGTCGAGGGGCTGCTGGTCGGCATCGTCCGATCGGATCCGAGTGCCTGGCAGCACGGACGCCTCACCCTCGTGCCCGCCCAGGCGCTGCTGAAAGACGAAGAGTTCGGCTACGTCTTCCAGCTCTGCGATTTCAAGATCCGCACGCGCACGCTGACCTCGCCCGGCGCGGGCGCCGCCGCCACGTTCGAGCAACGCCTGCTGAACTACGTGGCCACGCAGGCCGATCGGCTCTGGCTCACCGGCGCTCGCGTCGCATACGGCAGCGGCTCAGGAGACGACTACTGGTCGTTGCAGGACACGTATCTCAGTCTTCATCTCGCGGAACGCGGAAACCGCGACGCCCGCGCCGGCGACGGCAAGCAACCACAGCCGGCCGCGTCCGCGTTGGCCGGAAAGAAGCGCGTCCTGCTGGTCGGCGGCGCGGGAACCGGCAAGACGACCCTGCTGCAATGGCTCGCGTCGACGGTGGCACGCCGCAGCCTGGCGCCCGACCTGGCGGCGCTCGGCGACTGCATCCCGCTGCTGGTGCAACTGCGCACCCTCCTCAAGCAAGACGAATTGCCCGGCCCCGAACAGTTGCTGGCAGCCGTCGCGAAACCGTTGGCCGGGCATCCCGACGCGGCGGGCTGGCTATCCGGACGCCTGGAGCACGGCAAGGTATTGCTGATGGTGGACGGCCTCGACGAGATCCCGGCCGCGAGCCGCAAACGCACCCGCAAGTGGCTCGGCGATCTGATCGACGCCTACCCGGACAACTACTACATCCTCACCACGCGGCCCTCGACCGTCCCGGACGGCTGGCTCGCCCAGCGCGGCTTCGCAGAGCTGGAAACCCAGCCGATGGGGAACGACGAGATCGTCGGACTCATCACCCGCTGGTTCGACGCCGTGGCTACTCAGGAAGAGTCGCGGTATCACCAGGAGTGGATGGAAAGGCTCAAGACGGAAGCGGTCTCCGTCGTGCTGGGGCAGCCGGACATGATGCGCCTGGCGACCAGTCCCCTGCTTTGCACGCTCATCTGTGCTCTATTGGTCGACGACAGCTCGGCACGACTGCCGCGCACCCGCGCCGCGCTCTACCGCGGCGCAGTCAGGATGCTGCTCGAATCACGAGAAACGACGCGAGGCATCTCCGGCAGCCAGCGACTCGGCTACCACGAGCAGTTCCACCTGTTGAAGCGGCTCGCGTTCTGGCTCTCGATCAACGACACGACGGAAGTCGGCACCGAGCGCGCGGTCAAACTCGTGGAGGTCGCCTCGCTACCGATGCGGGGCGCGCTGAACGATGACAACCCTGCCGGGGTGCTCCGTACGCTGCTGATCGGCTGCGGCCTGCTCCAGGAGACCTCGGAGCAGACGATCCGCTTCAGCCAACTGCCGTTCCAGCACTACTTCACGGCGGTTGCGGCGCTGGAAGAGGGCAGCATCGGCCTGCTGGTCAGCCATGCCCAGGACGAGGAGTGGTCGGAGATCCTGGTCCTGGCCGCCGCGGAAGGCCGCACCGGCGACTGCGACCAACTGATGCGCGGACTGCTGGACCGGCGCACCAGGGAACCGCAGCACGCCGATCAGCTCACGAAGATCGCGCGCCGGTGCCTCGACCACGCCGAAAAGCTCTCCCCAGCCGTCAGATCCGAGGCAGCCGGCGCACTAGCCGCCTAGCTGCTCTTCAACAGCCCTGCTCCCTCGGTCATCCAACCGTGGCAGCCGCCTGATCCCGATCTTCGCTACATCCTCGAAGCCTGACCGCACCTGAAGATCGCGAACAGGCCGCCAACCCCAAACATGAAGATTTTTTAAACTTGATGGCCGGGAAATGATTGCGCAACGGGGTCACGGGTGCTTCGATTCCTGTTAATTAACTTAACTGACGAATGACGGAGGCACCCACCCCCATGTCATCATCGATCCGCAAGCGCTCCGCGCTGGCGGGCGGCGCCGCAGCTCTCGCGCTCGTCGGCAGCTATCTCGCCGTCGGGAACGCCCACGCCGCCCCGGCGCCCCCCGCCGCCAAGGCGAACTCTGCCGCCGCGCCGGCCGGCACCACGTACACGGCCGCCGAGGTCCTGGCCGGCGTCAAGAAGAACTCGACGTCCCAGACCCAGGTCAACACCAAGCCCCACATCAATACCATGACGCGGGCCATGAACGTGAACGTCTACCAGCCCGCGCAGGGCGTCTTCTCCTACACGTCCAGCATGGCCATCGACGACGACGGCAGCGACCCCGATCCCGACCCCGACCACCAGGGCCAGACGACGTTCCAGGACAGCGCCGGCAAGCAGTTGGCCGCGCACCACGTGCCGTTCTTCGTGCTGGGCGACGACTGCTGGGACCGCAAGACCCCCTGCCCGCACTTCTTCTACAAGGAACACGGCATGAGCGGCCGTCAGTTCGCGCTCATGTTCTACAACGGCCAGGTCATCGGCTCGATCTTCGGCGACACCCAGACCGCGAACAACCAGACCACCTCGAGCAACGACTCCCGCGAACTGGGCGAGGCGTCCGTGAAGGCGGCCTCACTGCTCGGCATCCCGAGTAGCGGCACCACCGGCGGCGTCGACAACGGCGTGACAGTGGTCATGTTCTCCGGCCCGTCCTGGGTCGTGAACGGCACCAACGCCCAACTGAACGGCAACGCCCAGGCCCTGGTCCAGAAGGCCCTAGACACCCTCGGCGCAGCCATGGCAGGCGGCAACCCGCC
This sequence comes from uncultured Actinomycetota bacterium, assembly GCA_963714445.1. Classification (GTDB taxonomy): domain Bacteria; phylum Actinomycetota; class Actinomycetes; order Streptomycetales; family Catenulisporaceae; genus Actinocrinis. The sequence continues at coordinate 14,128 of CAVQPP010000380.1, read as the reverse complement.
CCCGCCCGGCGGCACGTTGTTCGAGGCCGAATCCGGCACCCTGTCCTCCGGCGGCACGTTCGACAACAACCACACCGGCTTCACCGGCACCGGCTTCGCCAACACCGCCAACGCGGTAGGCGCATACGCCGAAATCCCGGTCACCGCGGACACCGCCGGCACCAAGACCCTGAGCTTCCGCTACTCCGACGGCACCACAGCGGCGCGCCCCGCGACCATCTCGGTCAACGGCGCCTCCCAGGGCACGCTGAACTTCCCGACCACAGCCGACTGGGACACCTGGACCACCGCGACCATCTCGGTGCCCCTAAAGGCAGGCGCCAACACCATCCGAGTCACCGCCACCACCTCAGGCGGCGACGCCAACATCGACTCGGTGACCGTCTCGTAGTCCCACCAGATCCGCCAGATTCAGCAGCTCCACCGCTCACCCACGCACGCACATCCCGGCGCCGGCCGACGGGCGACCCCCCGCCGTCCGGCGCCGGTCCCGTTTCACCTGATCTTGGCCCCCGGCCAAAACAGAACACGAAGAAACTCGCGCGCCATCAGTGGCCGATGAACCAGAAGAGCAGCTCAGCCACCCGTTGGATGTCCAACCTCGGTAGACCTGTTAGTCGCCTACTCGAACCCACGACCCATCAGAGTCATCCATGACTGCACCCGGTGGAGTCTGGCAGAAGCCACTTGGAGGACGCCGGCACCCGGGCCCGCCGGCGCTCACGCCATCCGGTGCCCGATCGCGGCCCGCGCGCGAGAGCGCGGGTATTGCTACGCGCGGAGCCTACAGCGCGCGTTCGAGAGTCTGTGCTCCCTTGTGCGACTAATCATCCGCGTCGCGCTGCCGGTCGCCGGGAACGAGATAGGTGTACTGGCCACGCGAAAGGCGCTCGGTCATGGGCGATGTGGGCGATGCCGGCGATCAACTGCAGCCGCCACCTTATTGGCTGGTCCACGCCCTGACCTGGCCCGCGCGCATCGACCAGGGGAGCCTCGCGCGGGCCGCCCTTGTCTGGGCGCCGCCGCTCGCGGGGCCGCTACCGAGAGCGGCCCGAGACGTGCGCTACATCGCCGACGCCTACCGCGAGGCACACGGCGGTAGCGTCGTCTTCTTCTCAGACCTCGACGCATTCCTCGACGAGGAGGGCACCAGCTGGCGTGAGCGGCGCACCGAACCGCGCGACGCTCTCGACCATGCCCTGCACGGCGACTTGGCCGTGCCGGGTCTGTTGCTGCTCATCAGCTGGTTCGCACACCAGATCCTCGCCCGCAACCCGCGCACGCCGACCCGGGGCACGCCTGACGCTGCCACGACACCCACCCCCGCCTGGCAGCGCGAGGCGGTCCGCCAAGCCATCGCGCTTCAACTCGCCGCCGACTGGCCCGCGCACATACAGCGCTTGGCTCCCGCGGCAGCACCCCCACCGCCGACGTTGGATATTGAAGCGTCGTGAAGTGCCCGAGTTTGATCAAGCCGCGATGCTGGGCCAAGCAGGCAACTGACGACGCATGGCTACCCAGCCTGCCTGCGGACCACGAACCCTCATTCCCGCATGAGCGCTGTGACTCAACGAGACCAGGCGCACCGTCGCCACCTGGCGCCCCGCCTATCAGCTCTTTACATCTCTTGTAACACGAGGCTTCCGACGGCATATTTGCCTCACGCTGTCGTCCTCGGAAGGAAGCCGTCGCATGGATCTGGCACAGCCCTGTCGCTTGCCGGAAACCTCATCCGGGCTGTTCAGAGACGGTCCAGAGCCGAGGCGAGGGTTGCGCGGGGTCGCGTATTGTGGAACCGGCGCAGGCCTGGCTCAGTGCTGTGACACGGTGATCGGTTGTGCTGTTGCGACTGGCCTATCTCGGCATCACCAACGTGTTCGCGGCGCTGCGGCTTGTCGAGGTCTACCGGCGACTGCCTAAGATCACCCCGGGGCGCCTGCGCATGCGGAAGAGCTCGTTCGGCGCGTGCAGCCTCTGCATGGCCTGGTGCTGGCTATTGGCTCGGGAGCGATCGCGGTAGCCCGAACCACGGCAGCACGCTGTTGTCGAAGCGGGTCATGCCGCGGATCCGGTCGCCGGCCAGGGTGAGCACGTAGAAGCCGGTCGCGTGGCGGATTCCGGCCGGGTCGCGCAGGTATGCCCCGAACGCGGGCTGGCCGTTGGCTCGAGTCGGCACGAGGTCGAACCTGCGGCCCGCGCCGAACTGGCGGGCGCAGTAGCGGGCCACGTTGTCACGGCCCTCGTATCCGAAGGGCTCCGGAGGCATGGCGATGAAGACGTCGTCGGTCAGCAGGGCTACCAGCGCGTCGAGATCGGCCGACTCCCACGCGCGGGCGAACACGGCCACGATCGCGTCCTCGCCCGGCGAGCCTGCAGCGGGCGGCGGCTGGTCGCCGACCGCTGGCGGCCGGCGCTGCAGGCTAGCGCGGGCTCGTTTGAGGGCGCTGTTGACCGATTGGACGGTCACCTCCAGCATCTCGGCCACCTCGCTGGCGCGGAATCCGAGGACGTCGCGCAAGATGAGTACGGCGATCTGGCGCGGTGGAAGCAGCTGCAGGGCGGTCACGAAGGCCAGCGAGATCGCTTCGCTCTGCTCGTAGCGGGCCTCCGGCCCGAGCCGCCGGTCGATGGCGCCCTCGATGAGTGCGTCAGGAAACGGCTGCAGCCAGACGGCCTCGTCGCGCGGCGTAGGCACGGGTGTTCCGAACTTCGACACATCCCACTCCCTGGCCGGGCGCCGGCTCGCTGCGCGGCGCGCGTTGAGGCACCGGTTGGTGGCGATCTTGTACATCCAGGTGCGCAGCGACGCGCGTTCCTCAGTGAACCCGCCGATGCCTTGCCAGGCGGCCAGCATCGTGTCCTGGACGGCGTCCTCGGCGTCCTGCAGTGATCCGAGCATCCGGTAGCAGTGCACCTGCAGCTCCCGCCGGTGCGACTCGGCGAGCTCCCGGAACGCCTCTCCATCCCCTGCCCGCGCCCGGGAGAGAAGATCGGCCGTCACCATCCTGCGCTCCTTCCATCCCGCACCATGTCGTCCCTCCGCCGGTATATACACCGCCCACCGCGCGAACTGGGCGGCTCGCGGGCGCCCAGTTTCCCAGTGCCGCGGTGTATGCCCTACCGACCGCCGGACGATCCGCCCACCGGATCGTGCCGCAGCAGCTGGATACGACCCTGGAGGTTGACGATGGATTCATCCGCATCGGCCGGGCGCGTGGCGTTCGCCGTTCTCGATCGCCGTCGCCGCCGCGGGCGCTGATGAACGTGCGAGTCTCAGGCGTGCACGGGAGAGAAGCCAACCGCAGGAAGCAACTGAGCAGGACGCTCGCTCGTGTGTTCGCCGGCTGGCGGACGGGCCTGCCGGGGCCTGTCCTCGTTCTTCAGGCCGGGACCGCGGTCAACTACTTCGGCACTGGACTTGTCCTTCCCTTCGAGATCATCTATATGCACCAAGTCCGCGGCTTCCCAACGGCGACTGCGGGGCTGGTGCTGGCGGCGGTCATGGGCACGGCGGCGGTCGTGACGCCCTCTTCGGGTGTGCTGCTCGATCGTTTCCGTGCGAAGCCGATCCTGATCACCGGCAATCTCGCGAGCGCACTGGGCTACGCGGGCTTCGCGTTCGTCGACCGTCCCTGGCAAGCCTTCGTCTGCGCGGCCGTCGGCGGCGCCGGGTTCGGAGTCGCGAACACCGCGAACCAGGTTCTGAGCCTGACCTTGGTCTCAGCGCAGCAGCGCGCCTCCTCGATCGCGCTGCGCCGAGTCGCAGGCAACTTCGGTCTCGGCAGCGGCGCGACGGTTGCGGGTTTCGTCATCGCTTCCGCCACTGACCTGCGCGCGTTCCAGGCGCTCTACCTCTTCGACGGCGTCACGTTCGCTCTGTTCGCGCTGGTTGTGCTCGTGGGGATCCCGAATCCCCGCCTCGCGAATGCCGCGTCGGCCAGCGACCGGGGAACGGGCTTCCGAGCAGTTATGCACGATCGGCTCTTCCTGATCCTGATCGCCGCCAACATCGTGCTCGTGATGACCGGCGGCGCGCTCTTTTCCAACATCCTCGCGCCGTTCGCGAAGGCGCACACGCCGATCGGGCCGGGCGAGATCGGCATCGTCTTCTTGATCAACACCTTCTTCATCGTCGTCGCTCAGATTCCAGCCACACAGGTCGTCAAGCGAATGCGCCGCACACACGCTCTTGCCGCGACCAGCGCGCTATTTGCAATCGGCCTGCTCGCGGTCCTGCTCGCGACGCTGACGAGCTCGACGCTCATCGCTACCGCCGTCTTGGCCGGGGTCGCGATCGTGATCGCGATCGGTGAATGCGCGCAGTTCATCGTGCTCGGCCCGATCGTCGCCGACCTCGCACCGCCGCATCTGCTCGGCCGCTACATGTCGCTCTACGGCCTCACCTTCACGGTAGGCGTGGCCCTCGGCCCCGCAATCGGCGGGGCGCTGCTCGCAACGTCACCCGACGCCGTCTGGTGGGGCGGCGCCTTGGCCGCAGCACTGGTCGGAGCCGGCTTGCTGCGACTCGGCGACCGGATACCCGATCCGCTCTTGCAGGCGCAATACCCTCCCCCGCAAGCCGTCAGCGCCACCCATGTGGACTCCGCCCGCCACAGACAGATGAATAGTATGGAGATGTAACGTCACTGGCGTACATGAGCGTCGATGTATTTACCGCCACGCTGCGGCAGGGGAACCAGACTGCCGCAGCCGGGCCGAGAGAAGTACATGCAGCGGCTCGCAGGCCGACGACGGGTCTAGTGGACCTCGAACCGGCGTAACGCGTGCACCAGGTGGCGTTGGTTCCAGATCAAGGTGCGGTCCAGCAATTCACGGCGACAGGCCCGCACCCAGCGCTCCATGATCGCGTACATCCGAGGCATCCGGATCCCGGTGAGTACCATCTCGATCCCCACGTCTGCGAGGATCTCGTCGAACAGAGCGGGGAACTTCGCGTCGCGATCCCGGATCAGATACCGCGTTGTCGCACCCACATCTTGAAGGTCCATCACCAGGTTCCGCGCCGCCTGGGCCACCCACACCGCGATGGGATGCGCGGTGGCGCCCGGGACCCGGATGCGGCAAGTGGCATGCTCGATGACCGCCAGCACGTACTGCCGCTGCCCACCAAGGGTGACACTCTTCAGGAAATCGCAGGCCAGGATCACGTCGGCCGCGAGCGCAGAAACGCAGCCCACGTGCTCGAAGCCAGCTGGGGTGAAGGCTCGATGCCGGCGTCCTTGAGGATCTCCCACACTGTCGAGGCCGCGACCTTCACTCCGAGTATTGCCAGTTCACCGCGAATCCTGCGATACCCCCAACCGCCATGCTCGCGCGCCAGACGCAGCACCAGTCGGCGCATCGACGCGACGGTGCGCGGTCGACCGGGCCCTTTGTGCTCGCTGCGCGCGGCACGCCGCCGTCGCACCAGGTCTCGATGCCATCACAGGATCGTGTCCAGGCGAACCAGCAGCCGCAGACGGTCCAGCCCGCTCCGGGGCAACCAGGCCAGCAGCGCCGAGAGCAATGCACGGCCCTCGGGCGCGAACCGCACCCGGACCGACCCGAGTCGCCCCTGCGGCACCACGATCCGGTGGCGCAACACCAATATCTCGACCTCCTTCTCCCGCTCCCCCTTCGGCAACAATCACAAAGCCGCGAACGCGTTACCTATCGTGAGATACGCCAAACGCACCGGCACGAGCAAACATCGTGCCGAACTCACCAACACCACATGCCGAAAACGCGGCAGGTATCTGAGAACCAGCTCGGCCCCATGACCTGCACGGACGAGATCGTCGGCACTCACAGGACACCGGCGCAGCGCTCTCAACGCCACCCGCGGGCTGGCGCCGTTCGCGCCCCGCCGCGCGTGATGCTGCGGCGAATGTGTCTTGAACAGCGCGGATGGCTCACGCAGGACCTCGTTCTCACCGCGAAGTTTCTCGATCTCACGTCGGCACGGACGCAGTCCCAGTACGCAGCCGCGTAGCGGCTAATCCACGGTCGATTACTGAATCTCCGCCTGAACGCTAACGCCGGCGATGACGCCAACGGCCGCGGAGAACGGTGAACAAGGGGCATGCCCTTCCCCTTGACGCACTGTCAGGTGAACGTTACGTTGCCTCTCGCTACGCACATTCACAGGTATGACTGCATTTCATATATGTGAATGCAATCGGAATCGGCGAGCCCCGTCGAACCAATGCCGTCACAAGGCCCGCAACCGGCGCGAACAAGTTCGAGCGGAAGGAGCACGGCACGCGGCGGGCGCCGAGGCCGACAGCCCGAGGTGACCCGGTGCGAAAAATCGACGGCCCGAACGGAAGAAGAGAGGAATGAATTTGCGATCACCATGGATCCGCAGGCTCGCGGTGGGCAGCGCCGCCGCCCTGATCCCCGCGACCGTCGCCGTAGCGACGCACGCGGTCGCCACCGCCACCGCCGCGCCGGCATGCACGCAGACATCCCAGGGCGGCAGCTGGCAGAACACGGCATTCGCCAACCAGACCGGGACCTTCACCGCCCAGTTCGACGCCACCCCGTCTGCCGCCGACATGAACGGTGTGGTCGGGCTGTCCAACGGCTCCCAGACGGCTTACACCGGGTTCGCCGCGCTTGCCCGCTTCAACCCGTCCGGCAAGATCGACGCCCGCAACGGCGGAGCCTACGCAGCCGCCTCGAGCATCCCCTACCAGGCCGGGGTGACCTACCACTTCCGGATGGCGGTTAACGTCTCGACGCACAGCTACTCCATCTTCGTGACCGCGCCCGTTGGCGCGGAACAGACGGTGGGCAGCAATTTCGCGTTCCGCAGCGAGCAGAGCAAGGTCAGCCAGCTCAACTGGTGGGGCGCCTTCAGCGAGGTCGGCACCGAGAAGGTCTGCGGCTTCGCACTCGGCGCCGGGCCGACGCCCAGTTCGACGCCGACCGCGACCCCGCCGCCGACCCCAAGCCCGAGCCCGAGCCAAAGCCAGGGCGGCTGCTCGCACTCGGGACCCGTTCCCGGCCAGCCACCTGGCTGCAACTTCAACCTGTCCATCTGGCAGCTCCAGCTGCCGACCGGTCAGCCCGGAAACCCGACCACGATCTCCAACTCGCAGCTGGAGGCCGGGTTCACCGACCAGTTCTTCTTCACCGGCAGCGACGGCGCCATGGACTTCGTCGACCCCGGCACCAATTGCGTCACCACCCCCAACTCGACGCACTGCCGGACCGAGTTGCGTGAGGTGAACACGGACGGCAGCAACGCGGTCTGGTCCGCGAGCGGCACCAACACGCTCAGCGCGACGCTGACCGTGACGAACGCCGCCGGAGCGCCGGTCATCGGCCAGGTCCACGACGACCCGGCCAAGTCGGTGCGCCCGCTCATCGAGCTGTTCTACACCACCAGCGGCGACATCTCGGCGGGCGTCGAGCAGTGCCTGGCCGGCGGCTGCGAGACCAGGACCACGGTCGGCCACGTGAACCCCGGCACCAAGTTCAGCTACGTGATCGACTACAGCCACAACCAGCTCAACGTGAGCATCAACGGGGGCCCACCCCACTCACTCAGCAGCCCGATCCTCGGAGTCGGCGGCTACTTCAAGGCAGGCGACTACGGCCAGTCGCCGGCCAACGCCAGCGTCTCCTTCTACGCACTCAAGGTCACCCACGGACCGTAGGACGGGTCGACTGCCCTCCCTTAGACGGTCGGAGGGTCTCGCGCACGCCCGCGAGATCCTCCGACCCGAATCGGACGTCCGAGTTTCCACAGATCAAAGCAGTCCAGGAATTCCGTATGTACGCCAGAGAGCTTGGGTCCAGTGCGAACCCAGGCGTCGTCGCGGGCATTGCACTTGGTCTGCGGATCTGAAGCAAGCCAGGCAGCGATCTGATATAGGCCGGCGACCGAACCGAGGACGCGTGTTCGGCGGATTCGCGCCGCGGACAGGTCGGCCACGGTAGCGGATACATGGCAGGTCGTACTCGATGCAGCACTGGGCGCTGCAGGTCTGCGCCTGCCGGGGAATCTCATCCGTGCCGGTCATGACCTTTTCCGGGCGTCATGCGGCGTCGCGCAAGGCAGCAGACTGCGAAACAACCGGATCACTGACTGATGCACCACCTGAAACCCATCACGTGATCATCACCAGAGCCCTAGAACGTGCCGACTCCACGACCGACTTGGTCACGATCTCCACCCGCAGAACGGCGGCGGTAGCGTCGCCCGTGAGCGATTTGAGCAAGGCGTTGGATGCCGCGAGACCCACGTCTAGGCCGCCTGCGTCGGCCCAGCGCTCGAAGGGTTAGAACCCTGGCCGCCGCCGTATCCGCCTGGTGGCCGGAGATCCTCGCCTTCATCCCTTCGGGCACCACCAACGCCGGTTCCGAGGACACCAACCGCCTGATCAAGACCATCGCCCGCGACGCGCACGGTTTCCGCAACCCCGAAACCCAACGCCTCCGCACCCGCTGCGGCGCGACTCGACGCGCCTGAGGACACCTCAGCGACGCACAACCTTGATGAGCCGCGATGCCCAAACGATACCGATCCTGTATGGAAAGTGCTGTCCGACGGCAGCCGTTTGCCCATCTTGCGACACGGCCGATGCTTGCGTCTTCGGGGTAAGCCGTCTGATGAACCCGGTGTGAGTCGGTGTAGTGCTCGGACAAATCACCTGCTGCTTAACGCGCCTGGCGGTGCAGACATCCGCTGGGCGACGGTTCATCCAAGGGGCCGAGCAGCCAGCTGCCGGCCGAGTCCGGATCGTCGTCGAAGTAATAGGCACGGATGGCGGCGAGCAGATCCGCGGTGTCGACATACCCGTCGCCATCGGCGTCAAGGCGACGGTGGATGCCGTGCGCGACGTCTTCGGGCACGTTCATCAGCGAGCCGGTCCAGCGCGCGTGGTCGGCGGCGGTGAGCTGGCCGTCCGCGTCTCCGTCCGCAATGGCCATGATCGTTTCGAGGAAGGGCACATAGCCGGCGTCGAAGGACTCGGGGGTCTCCAGCAGACCCGCGGCGAACGCGGCCTTGTACTGCGCCTCAGTGATCCTGCCGTCCGCGTCCGTATCGGTGGCGCCGAGCAAGTGCTCCCACAGCCCGACACACAGCTCGAAGAGCCGCTGCCGGTTCGCGTTGTCCGGCTTTAGCCCGAACTCGTCGGCCATCCGCTCGACCGCCCACTCGAAGTCGCGACGCTCAAGGTAGCCGTCGTCGTCGAGGTCGTAGGTACGGAAGCGCCGAGACAGCTTCTTATCGAGGAACGAAGTGATCCGCATGCGCTCATCGTCGCCGCATCAGAGTCCTGCCGCCACCTCCGATAACGAAACATCCGCTGTAACTTCGGGTCACGCAGCCGCGGTTACGCTGCAGACATTGCTCTTCCCGACAATTCCGCGCGGACTCGCGACCCCGATGACATCGGGAGCGGAAGTGAACGTCTACGTACCGATACCCGGCACGTGCTTCAACGCGATCGCACCCGCAAGCGCGAACGGCGCGACAGCCATTCTCACGACTGGAGACTCGGCTTCGGTCCCGCCGGTCCAGATCATGGTGAGCGCGCACGAACCGAACGGGCCGAACGAGTCCGTTCAGGTCCAGGTCCTCGGCCAGCTCGCCGGCATCATGGCCGTCTACCACGGCCAGGGGAGCCGCTGATCAGTGTCCTGCGATCCTTCCCGAACCCTGCGCCAGTGGCGCAGGGCAATCCTTTCGGGTGAATCGGAGTGACGTCCACCGCCGCCGTGACGGTGTCATCCCGACGCCACCACCTGCGGCCTCCCCGCGATTGACCGGCGTAGCAGCGCGCTGATTGAGTCTCCACGAGGCGTGACCAACGCCCTTACTCAGTGATCGAAGGGAGTGGAATGAAACGTTCCCCGAACATACGCGTCCTCGCGGCGGGAGTCGCGGCGTCCGCCGCCGCGGCGGCCGCGCTGGTGGTGTTGACCGCACCGATCGCCAGCGCGCACACCGGCACCATCAACATCAACTGCACCCAGGTGGTCTTCAACTACCAGGACTTCCCGGCCAACGGTCAGAGCCCGATCGACGAAACCGTGGCCATCGACGGCAACACCGCCGCCTCGAAGACCTTCATCCTCATCGGGTCCTCCGGCAGCGACGCGGTCGCGATCACCGTCGGACCCGGCACCCACACGGTAACCGCCTCCGCGACCTGGACCGTCGACGGCGGCGGCCACGCCTCCGCCAGCCAGCAGCTATCCGGCTGCACGCAGCCGCAGTGCCCTCCCGGCACCTCGGCGAACTTCCGCTGGCACTACTCGGCCAACGGCACCGCGGGCTCGTGGAGCGGCACCAAGAGCGCCGGCTGCCCCTCGGCGATCTCCATGGGACCGCAGGCCATGGAGGGTGACCTGAAGCTGGCCCCCGGCACCGTCATCAACGTCGGCTACGACTTCACCCTGCCCGGCAACAAATCCACGCTCACCCTGCCCGTCGCCAATCCGAAAGTCATCTTCACGGCGCGCTGCGTCAGCGGCGCCACCCCGAGCGCCGCGACGTTCACGGTCACCATGCCCACCGCCACCTACACCGTGACCGACAGCAACTGGTACCCCAGCGGCGACCAGCACAGTTCCCTGGTCTATCAGGGTTCGGCAACAGTGCCCGACCTGTGCGGCGGTGGCCAGGTTCGGCTCGACAAGGGCGGCACCTTCACCGCGACGCTCGACTGACCACCCGCCCCACCCGAGCGCATGTAGACATCCGTCCGCCCCGATGCCCCCGCCCACCTCGCGGACGGAATCGGAGCGGACACACGTCACGAAGAACGGCCACGACGCCGGGCGTGTGGATCTGGTTGACCACTCCGACGGAGAAGGGCACGGCCGCCACCAAGCGCGACCTGATGTGGTCGTCGAGGTCGTCGAACCACCAGGCGCCCTTGCCGAGCACGACGGTCACCGACGCGGATGAGCAGTTTCGCGCGGTAGGCGGCGGGAATCTGCGCAATGCAGGCGGCCAGTACCTCGAGGTGGTCAGCCACCGTGTTGGCCCCGCCGCGGCCGGGGGCGCAGCAGCATCGCCAGGGATTCCTGCGTGTTAGCGCACCATCCGGCCAGCGGGTGGAAGCCATAGGTCACCTTGAACGTGCCGGCCGCGCCCTGCTTGGCACTGGGTGCCTCGATCATCGTGGCGTCCAGGTCGGTCACGATCCAGCCGGTCAGGATCTTTCCCACCACAACCAGCCATGGGAACCCGCGCTCGGTGGCCGCGCCGACCGAGGACGCGGCGTTCAAGTGCGTGTACTTGGCGCTGAGGAGCCTGGATCCCAGCGGCCAGGGCCGCAAAAGGTGGACCATGCGCTGGTTGGGTCGGCCTGCGGCGCGGTACCGGGATTGCTCCCGGCCCGTTTCCGCAGGCCGCCCGCCGAACCCGCCGTGCGCATTGCTACGCAACGGGCTCTCCACGGTCTCTGCCGTCAGGTGTGGTTGAACCTGGCCAGGGATTGGGGATCTTCTCGCCTCGATACCGATAACGGGTCACCGGGGTCGAGGCGATGTTGAACAGTTCGATCCCGTCCGCCGACAGCGGCAGCCAGCGCCCGGTGGGCGTGGTGAAGTGTCGGCGCACCTGTTTCCATCCCCAGCGGTGCAGTCTCATCCACCACCGGAACACCCGCCAGTTGACGAAGTACCGGAGCTGGTTGAGCGTGTGCTTGCACACCGCGTGCCGGAAGTAGTTGGCCCAGCCGCGCAGGATCTGGTTGAGCCGGATCAGCACGTCCCTGGGGTCGGTGTGCGACAACCTGTGTGTCAGTGCACGGACCTTCCGCTTGAGGGCCTGGATCGGCCGGTCGGCGATGAAGGTGTACACGTACCACTGGTTCGTGCCCCTCTTGCGCCGCCACTGGATGTGGAACCCGAGGAAGTCGAACCCTTCGCCCATGTGCACGATCCGCGTCTTGGACCGCGAGAGCGCAACCCGATCGGAGCGAGCACCGCGCGACGTCCTTGCGCAGCGCCGGGCGTGCTGCCCGGTGCCGTGCACCAGCACGACGAGGAGAGTCGGCGGCGGGAGTCTCACCCGCCGCCGCTCGCAGAACCGTGCGGAAGCCTCTCGGCTTACACGGCTCCCATCGTCCAGCCGACAGGTTTCAGGCCGATGCGCCAGTGGGCGAAGAGCCGAGGTTGTCGTCTCGCGACTTCAGCCAGCAGCTCGCCCGCCCGCCTCTCGCGCCGGCGCAGCCGTTTGTATTTGCGCATGGCCCAGCGCAGCAGATGCTCGTTGATGCGCCGCAGGAGGGGATACAACATGGACTTGTAGAAGCGCCCGTAATAGTTGACCCAGCCTTGCACGATGCTGTTGAACATCCGCGCCAGGTCGTCGAGGGACTTGTCACTGCGCCCGCGCGATGTGCCAGGACCGGATCTCCTGGCCCATCGCCACGATCGCGTCCCGGCTGACCGCGGAGAGGAAGCTCACGAAGTTCTTCCCGTGCTTGTTGCGGGCCAGTCTCGGACGGAAGGTGTACCCCAGGAACGTGAACGACGTGTGTTCGAACTCGCCACGCCGGTCAGCATCCTTGCAGTACACCACGCGCGTCTTGTCCGGATGAAGTTCCAGACCGACCTGCGAACCGCTCGGCCAGAGCAGCGCGAACATGCTCGGCCTGCTCCCGGCTCGCGCAGTGGATCACCGCGTCATCGCAGTAGCGCTCGAACGGACCCCCGGGAAGTGCCGGGCCAGCCACGTGTCGAACGCGTAGTGCATGAACAGATTCGCCAGAACGGGGGAAATCGCAGAACCCTGCGGGGTGCCACGCCCCCGTGGGACCAGGGTGCCGTCCTTCGCGCGCAACGGCGCAACCAGCCACCGCTTGACGTACATCAGCACCCACCTCGTCTCCGCCGTCAGATGCCGCTGGACCGCCTTGACCATCAGCGTTGGTCCACGCTCGTCGAAGAACGCCCGGATATCAAGATCAATCACCCAGTCGCTTCGCCAGCACCGCACCCGGCAGGTGGCCACCGCATCGAGCGCAGAGCGCTTGGGGCGGTAGCCGTAGGAGTCCGGATGGAAGATCGGCTCGACCTTCCGCTCCAGCACCATGGCCGCCGCCGTCTGCGCCACGCGATCCTCCACGGTCGGCACCCCGAGCACGCGAACCCCTCGCCCACCGGCCTTGGGGATCTCCACGGCCTTGACCGGCGGCGGGAAGTACGAGCCCGACGACATCCGGTTCCACAGCTTGAACAGATTGCTTGCATGTCCTGCTCGTACTGCTCGACCGTCACCCCGTCCACCCCGGGCCCACCCTGGTTGGCCTTGACCCTCTGATACGCCTCCCATACCAGCCACTTGGAGATCACAAACGGCTTGACCTGCGGCTTCGATTCGTTCACCTGGCTCCTCCCGGGACTCCGGTTGACCGCCAAACGGACCAGGACGACCCGCCCCCTTCGCTCCGCCCCGATTACCGGGGCTTCACCGCTACTACGAGGCGGTCCGCCCCCCTGCCACGCATCGGTACTCTCCCCCTGACAGATCAGCTGCTTGGGGTTCTCCCTTACGCCCACCGGCCTCAACATCCCGACGGGCCCCATCGCGGCGAGGGGTTCCCACGTTCCGTACCAGCGCCCGAACCGAACTCGCGCCACCTTCACGCCGGATGACCACCTGGCCAGGAATACAGGCACCCGCCAGACTCGTCCCGGGGCAACAATCGGACCCCGGTTTCGGTCATCGTCGATACGCTTTCGACGCATCATCAGTGGTTCACTCACGTTCGCCTTCTCGGTTCACACCTGACGCATCACCTGCGCCTTTTCCGCAGTGCTCACCACCATGGCTCATTCACCACAGCAGCCTGCGGGGGTTTGAGACCTCCCCCTGTAGGGCGGTCCCGGAGGGCCACACCTCCATCACCGGTACAGCACCGCAACCAGCGGTCACGCTCCTACATCGCAACCCCCAGTCGCGCGCGTGGCGCACAATCATCCGCATAGCGAGTGATCCGCCAGGTCGGCAGGCCCTTGAGCCGCCGCGCGTGCCGCCGGTAGGTGGTGCCCATCGGCCCGTCCGGCCTCCACGGCGCCATCACGTACTCGTCGAGCACGCTCAGGACGACGTTGGATAACAGGGGGCTGAGAATACCGCCTTGTGGGGTCCCGGTGT
>CAVQPP010000379.1:0-7686 GCA_963714445.1 uncultured Actinomycetota bacterium | reverse complement strand
GCCGACCGAGTTGAGCCGGGCGATCGAACTTGGCGCGGCGGCGGTGAAGGTGTTCCCGGCGCGGATCGGCGGTCCGAGCCACGTGCGTGACCTGCTTGGTCCGTTCCCCGGTGCGCGGCTGATCCCGACTGGCGGGGTGAACGCTGGGAACGCGCGCGCGTTCCTTGAGGCGGGTGCACTGGCCGTGGGCGCTGGGACGGATGTCGTGGAGCCAGACCTTGTCGCGCAGGGGGATCACGCGGCGATTGGCGAGCGAGCGCGTGCATTCGTGGAGGCGTTGAGCAAGTGAGTGACGGCATACCGCCGCTTGAGTGGATAGGTGCGATTATCGCAATCAGGGTGGAATGAGTTAGTCCTTAGTCGTTTCGGCGGCGAGGTAACGGATTAACCCTTGCGAACCGGACTCCGCCAACGCACGCCGTTGCCGACGACTCCCGTTGCCCTCCTCAAGCATCTGCTCGACGAGTCCGGCGACCTGGGGGGCGTCGCCATATTCGTCGAGCGCCGGGAGTACGTGCCGTACTAACGCACGCGCCGCCTCACGGGCCGTCACCGGCTTGCCGTCCGTTCCGATCAGCGAGCCGTCGAGGCCATACCGTGCCGCATGCCAGCCTGCCGCCGCGACGATCTCGGGCAGTGTCTGCGGCGCGGGCTCACCCGCTTGGTGCTCCCAGATCGCGGTCTGCGCTAGGCCCCGGATCAGGCCCGCGAGCATGACCGCCTCCTCGACGCGCAGCTGTACGTCCGCGGCGCGCACCTCCACGGTCGGGTATTTCTCGGACAGCCGCGTCTGCCAATAGATCTGCCGCGCGTCGCCGATCGCTCCGCCGGTCACCAGGGCGCGCACTCGGCGGTCGTATTCGCTCGCGTCGGTGAACGACGGCGGGGGTCCGCTAATCGGCCAGCGGCCGAATACCACGGTGCGCCAGCTCGCGAAGCCGGTGTCCCGGCCGCGCCAGAAAGGTGAATTAGCAGACATCGCCACGAGCACCGGCAGCCATGGCCTTAACTGGTTCAGCACGGCCACGCCGGTGCCCCGATCGGGGACGCCTACGTGTACGTGCATTCCGTTGATCAGCTGCTCATCGACCAGCTGCGGCGCGGCCTGGTATAGGCCTCGGTATCGTGGCGTGTCGGTGATCTCCATCGGTCGGTCGACGCTGTATGGCGCCGCGGCCGTGGCTATCAACCGGCATCCGGCTTGCTCGGCGGCGGCGCCGAGCGCGTCGCGCAGGCGCAGCAGATGGCCGCCGACCTCGTCGAGCGTCTGGCAAACCGGGGTGGCCACCTCGAGTTGGGCGCGCAGCATCTCGCGCTGGACCTCCGCGCTCTCGAGCGCCGATTGCAGTCCGGCCGCCGTGCAAACCTCATCGGCCGCGGAGACCGGGAATCCGGTGGCCGAGTCGAGCAGCAGGTACTCCTCCTCGACGCCGAGTGTGATCACGCCTTATTAGTACCCGGAGACCGCGAGGTCATCCGTGCGCTACATATCGCCTCATTCGTCTCAGCCATCCGGCCCTATACGCGCGTGGCATAAATGTGTCAGGGCATAACGACTCGGCGCCAGTTATCGACAGGTACTTGCCAAGCTGTCGGCTGGAAAGTTCCTTGCAAAAGGGGGGGTGCCCAAACCCGGGGCCTCTCGACCTGTGCCCATCCGAAGGAGTTCGACTTGCGAATCACCCCTGCGCATAGTTCGATCCCGGTGCTCGGAACCGGCGCGGCGGCGCTGCTGCTCGCGCTCGCTCAAACCTCGTCGGCCGTCACGACGCTGACCGCGTCGCCGACCCACGTCCGCACCACCAGCAACGCGCTTGTCAAACCGATCCCGGCGGTGACCGGCCACGTCGACGCGGCCACGCTCACCGCGCCGATTCCCACCTCGCAATGCGTCACGCAGTTGGGCATCCACTGCTATTCGCCGTTGCAGTACCGCGACGCGTACAACCTCAACACGGTCTACGCGCACGGCCTGACCGGTGCCAGGCGCACGATCGTGCTGGTGGACTCGTTCGGCTCGCCGACGATCCAGAAGGACCTCGACACCTTCGACGCCCAGTGGGGCCTGCCCGCCGGGCACGTCGATGTCGTGCAGGCCGGCGCCATCCCGGCCTTCGACCCGACGAACTCGGACATGCTCGGCTGGGCCACCGAGACCACGCTCGACGTCGAATACGCGCACTCGATCGCGCCCGGCGCGAAGATCGTGCTCGTCGAGACGCCGGTCTCGGAGACCGAGGGCGTTCAGGGCTTCCCGGAGATGATGACCGCTGAGAAGCAGCTCATCGACCACGGCGTCGGCGACGTGATCTCGCAGAGCTTCGGCGCCACCGAGAACACGTTCCCCAGCAACGCCAGCATCTTCGCGCTGCGGTACGCGTTCATGGCCGCCCGGGCGCACCACGTCACGGTGTTGGCGTCCTCGGGCGACGACGGCGCGACGAACGCGATGCTCAACGGCTCGGACCTGTACACGATGCCGGTGAACTCGTGGCCGTCGGCCGACCCGCTGGTCACCTCGATCGGCGGCACGCAGCTGAACCTGGACGACAACGGCAACCGGCTCTCGCCTGACGTCGTGTGGAACGACGGCTTCGGCGCCGGCGGCGGCGGTCTGTCGCAGGTCTTCAGCCGGCCGTCCTTCCAGGACGACGTGCGCAAGGTGGTCGGCGACCACCGCGGCACGCCGGACATCTCGGCGTCCGCGGCAGTCGACGGCGCGGCGTGGATCTACTTCAGCTTCAACCCGGCCCGGGTCGGTTGGCACCTCGTCGGCGGCACCAGCGAAGCCTCGCCGATCTTCTCCGGCATCGTCGCGCTGGCCGACCAGGCGGCAGGGCGCCGGCTCGGCGACATCAACGAGGCGCTGTACGAACTCGGGACCGGCAAGCACGCGGCCCGCAACGGATTCGTCGATGTGACCAGCGGCGACAACTCGTTCGCGGGTGTCACCGGCTACGCCGCGGGTCCGGGCTACGACCTGGCCAGCGGCCTGGGTACCTTCGACGGCGCGAAGCTGGTCAACGCCCTGGCGGACAACGAGGGCGAGCGGTAGTCAGCGATAACGGGACCTAATCCCGCAAATTGAGTCGGCTGGTCCGCCGGCCGGCTAGCCCGCCGCGGGTAAGGCCTCGAACAGGCAGTACCAGTGCTGCTCGCCGCCGCCGGTTTGATCCCGGTCCTCGGCGGCGAGCAGCCTGAAGCCACTGTGCAGCCGCAGCAGGTCATGTTCATCGGTGAACAGGTGCGGATCCACCTTGTCGCCGTGACCGCTCGGCTGCACATACGTGTTCGGCGCGACCTGCTCGCCCCGGCCGTAGTCGACGCTCCGCTTCGAGAGCATCGTGGCCTGATACAACCCGCCTGGACGCAGCACCCTGCGGATCTCGGCGAGGGCGCGGGCGGCGTCCGTCTCGCTGCCGTGGTAGATCACGTTGAATGCGAGCACGTAGTCGAAGGACGCGTCCGGGTAAGGCAGCGCTCTGAGACTGCCCTGCTTGAGGTAGAGAGTTACCCCGGCGTCTCGCGCGGAGCGCGCGGCGTGTTCGATGTCGGACGCGCGTGCGTCCAGGCCGAAGCTCTCGAACCCGGCACGGGCGAAGAACACCGCGTGGCGGCCGGGTCCGCAGCCGAGGTCAAGCGTGCGCTTGGCGGCGTGGTCGCGCAGCAGCGGCAGGCTGGCTGCGACCCAGGGGTCCGCGGCGGCCCAGGCGGCGCGGCGGTGGCCGGTGCGCCAGGTGTCGTCCCAGGAGCGGTGCGCGGTGTCTGTTCCGTTCTGTTCGCTCACTGATGTGCTCCCAACTTCGCTGGTGGGAAGTATCAGGATCTTTTGTCGCACCGCGGCGGGTCCGGCCGGTCAGGCGCGCACCCCCAGCGGTCGTCTGGTTGGCGATACGTATGCGAGCAGCGGGATCGGCCGCAGTCCGTACCGGCGCTTGAACTCGCCGTTGCGCCGCCCGCATTCGAATCTCGGCACGCCGAGTTCGGTCGCGTAGCGCAGCGCCTCGTAGAAGAGCACGTAGAACGGGCTGAAATCGCCGGATCGGTAGTCGACGCCGCAGGTCCAGAAATGCAGGCGGCCCGCGTCGACCATGCAGACCCCGACGCCGATGATCCGGCCGGCGATGCGGATCTCGATGATGCGTACCGCGTCGCCGACGCGCAGCTGGAACTCCTGGAAGCCGCCACGCGGGTAGAAGTCCGCGACGCCGTGCTTCTCACCGGTCTTGCGCACCAGGTCCAGGTGCGCGTCGAGGTCTGCTTCCTCGGGTCGCAGCACACGTATGGTCGCGCCGGCGCGTGCGGCCCGGCGCTGGTGGTTCCGCATCGTGTAGCGGTACCTGCTGGAGAGTTCGTACAGGTAGTCGTTGACGCTGAATCCGGGCGGCAGGTCGAGGACGTAGCGTTCGTCGATGGGCACGCCGTGCGCGCCGACGCCGTCCAGCGCGGCGGCCAGTGGCCCGGTGGCGTCCACATTGACCAGACCGTACCAGGGGGCTGCGAAGTCCGCGGCCAGTTCGCGAAAACCGTCCAGGATCGCGGCGACGCCTTCGAGGTCGGTCTGCCCGCCGCGGGTCGGCAGCCAGGTGTCGTAACAGTGCCAGGCGTGGCTGATCAGGCCGAGCGGATGTTCCGCGATAGCGGGCTCGTATACGGCCAGCGATCCGACCGGGTCCATTTCCGGCAGCAGAACCGCCGGCAGCGCTGCCCGCGCGGAGCCGTCGGCGTCGCGGAGCAGCAGGTAGGCGTAGGCGCCGGCTGGGCTCATCTCGGCCTTGCGGTAGGCGGAAAGGTACGCGCTGCTGTAGAAGACGGGAGCCCCGGTCTTGCCCATCAGCTCGTCCCAGTCCGGGATCGCCGTCACCTCGTCGTGTATCTCCACCGTGGCCGTCACTTGCCCGCCTACCCCTTCATCGCCGTACATGTCGCCGGTCACCGCTGTGTTGGCAATACAGCGCACGAACGCGCGCTCGAATTCGAGCCCGCAATCGCGCGCCGCGCGTTCGATGACCAGTTCGGTGCCGGTACTCCCGTCGATCCCCACAGCCACCTCGAGGTCACACCGAACCCGGCCCGGACCGCCCTGAGCTCCTGTTCGAGCAGGTCACGATCGCTGGCGGCGCACCGCCCCAAGAGCGCGCGCGGGTTCACCGGACCGGGAAAGACGCGGGTCAGCGGCCCTTCGCCATGGTCCGTCCCGAGATTTTCCCGGAATTCGAGGACTGAATCATCGTAACCCGCGACCGCGACGGCGCGCAGGCGCGCATACACATCGGCGCTCCACGCCTCGTGCACCCCGAATGCTCCGCGCGTCACGCCGAGGCGTCCGCTCGCACGACCTCCTGGCGTTGGAAGAACCCGCACACGTCGCAGAGCCCTGCCGGATTCCGCACGCCTTCCTGCCAAATGTAGCGTCCGCCGCAGACACGGCAGACATCGTCGACGATCGGCAGCAGCGAGCGCTGTACGTTCTCGAACGCGCTGAACAGGTAGTAATCGATGCCGGGCCACAGGTCGTAGAGGTGATCCGCGACCGCGTACGCCATCGACCACTCGTCCGGGCCAGTGGCGAAGCGGCCCGGCGCGCCCTGCCGGTTCAGCTCCGGCGCGACGAGTTCACGCTCCATCCGGCGGCGGTAAGGGCGGTATTCCGGACGCTAAAACAGTGTTCGAACTCTGTCAAGATCATCACTGAATTCGCACCGTGCGATTGCGGCACCCCAAGACGTCTGAATTAACGGACCGAGCGGCTCAGACCGGCCTCTCTCTTCGACCGCTTCGTCGCCTACCGGCAGAGCATCGGGATGGAGGTACTCGCGCTGACCGGCGGCGAGCAGCCGCCGACCGCGGTGCTCCGCGAGCGGCTCAAGGCCGGCGGCGGGGTCTGCCTGGTGGCCGACCGGGACCTGTCACAGCACGGGGTCGAGGTCGAGTTCTTCGGTGAGCAGGCCCGCATCCCGAGCGGGCCCGCGCTGCTGGCCGCGACCACCGGAGCAGCACTCCTGCCGGTAGGGCTCTGGTTCACTCCAGACGGCGCCTGGGGCCAGCAGATCATGGCGCCGGTCGAGCCTTCTGCGGACCGGTTGCGCGATCGGGTGCACACCGGCACCCAGCAACTCCTGCTAACGCCTTCGCGCAGCTGATCAGCGCGCACCCGAGCGACTGGCACATGCTGCAGCGTCTCTGGCTAGCTGACCTGACCAGATCGGAGGTCCACCGCTGACGTTCGACGGCAACACAAACACCATCGCCACCGTTACCCTGGTCAACGGTCAGGGCTCAACTTCGATCACGCCCACCCGATCCGGCAGCGTCTACGCCACAGCGCAATACCTGGGCGATGCCAACTATCAGGGCATACAGTGACCGTGAAATTCTCACCGTCGACCAGCCCACCGCCACGCTCACCCTCCAGGTGTCGCCCTCCACCGTCAATCCCGGCCAGCAGATCACTGCCTCCGTCACCGTCACCGGCAACGGCCTCCTGCATCGCCCAGCGGCAACATCAACTTCAGCATGAACGGAATCCTCGTCGCAACGCAGCCCATCGTCAACGGCGCGGCCTCTGCCACCTTCAATCCCACCAGGCTCGGTGCCTCCAGCGTCGTTGCAACCTACCCCGGAGACACCGTCTACCGCTCCTCCATCGCCTCCGCCGCTGTCACGGTCCCTGCGGCTGCCATCCTCGAGTTCAACCCGCGCCAGACCTACCTCTTCGCCGGCATCCCCGGAGACGACAACCACTGGGGCGGGTCCCTCGGCACCTTCCCCGCCACCCAGACCCAGATGCACTTCCCCTCCAACCTCGCCGTGGATAACTTCGGCAACGTCTACGTCGCCGACCAGGGCAACGACGTCATCCGCAAGGTCGACCCCACCACCGGCCTCATGTCCCAGTTCGCCGGCTATGAACACCAGCAGACCATCTACTACTGCGACTACGGCAGCGAAGGTGGCGACGCCAACAACGCTGAATTCAACCGCCGGCATGGTCTTCGACGCCAGCAACAACATGTACCTGGCCCACTACAGCAACGGCGCCATCTACCGCATCGACGGCGCATCGCACGTCATCACCACCGTCGCTGGCCGCCCCGGCCAGAGCGGCGCGCTCGGTGACGGCCCCGGCACCACCCTCCAGCTCAATGGCCCCATCGGCGTAGCCATCGACAAGCTCGGCAACGTCTACTGGACCGAGTACGGCTCCCGACGGGTCCGCAAGATGGACTCCGCCGGAAACGTCACCACCGTCGCCGGCGTCGACTCCGGGCTCGCCCTACAATCTCCCCTCCGCTAACGAGCTCGCCACCAACTTCGCCCTCGGCCGGCCTCGCGGTGTCGCTTTCGATAGCAAGGGCAACCTCTACATCTCCGACGAGCAGTTTCAGGTCATCTTCAAAGTCGACGCCACCACTCAGGTCATCACCGTCTACGCCGGCAACGGCACCGGCACCGCGGGCCCGCAGGGCGACGGCGGCCTTGCCACCGACGCCATCCTCCAGTATCCTGACGAGATCGTCGTCGACCCCGCCGACAATCTCTACTTCGGCGACGCTGGACACGACACCGTCCGCCGCATCGACGCCCTCACCGGCATCATCACCTCCGTCGCCGGCTACGAAGGCGGCTACCAGGGCGGCAACTACCTAGTAATACCTGAACTGAACCAAGCAACGTACATAACAC
>CAVQPP010000378.1:0-4792 GCA_963714445.1 uncultured Actinomycetota bacterium | reverse complement strand
GTGTCCTCTACTGGTTCGTTGGTGTTGCGCTCGGCACCTTCGGCCAGCAGGCGGATCATGTGACCATTGACCACGTTCGGCAGAACAACTGGGCCACCTCAGCGGCCTCGTTCACGCTGCCGGGCCTGAACCTCGGCTTCTCCGGCAACGGCTGCTGACATGGCCGGGGAACAGGCCAGCGCACCGTCCGGGGCACCGTCCTGGTGGCGCCGCGCCCGCGTGGCCTTCCGCAACTGGCGGCGCACTAGGCCTTTCTGGGGCGGACTCCTGGTCGTGCTAGGTGCCGGCGAGATCCTGTTCACCTACCACGCGCCGCTCAAGCTAGTCCTGCACTTCGGGCTCTACGGCCTGGCCGGATTCCTCCTTCCAGCGCTACTGTCCGTCCTGGGCCTGCTACTCCTGTTCGACCCCGCGCACCGCACGTTCTACGCGATCCTCTCCGTACTCGGCGCCCTAGGCACCTGGCTGACGTCAAACCTCGGCGGGTTCCTACTCGGCATGCTGCTGGCGCTGGTCGGCGGCGCACTCGCCTTCGGCTGGGCGCTAGACGACGGCACGCAGCGGACCGAACCGAAGACGAGGCCCAAGCCGCCGACGCCGGTGCCCGATCGGGTGGAGGGCGCGATCGAGTAGATCGAGCAGCCCGCGCGATCGAGTAATCTCGGGGCCATCCGCGACAACCCTCGACGGACCGACCCGACCGACGGAGCCCCGATGCACGACCAGAACCTATATTCGGCGCAGCGGTTGGACGTCGCACGCGAAGCCGCCGGACGTGCCGGGCTGGAGGCGCTGCTGATCTCCCCGGGCGCGGACCTGCGCTACCTGACCGGCTATGACGCCAAGCCCCTAGAACGCCTAACCTGCCTGGTCCTCCCAGTCGACGGCGATCCGGTCCTCCTCGTCCCCACGCTCGAAAAGCCCGCCGCGCAGGCCTCTCCCGCTGGCAACCTGGGCATCGAGATCGCCGCGTGGGATGAGACTGAGAACCCTTACGCCCTCGCCGCCACGCGCCTCCCGTCAGGCGTCGCACGCGTCGGGGTCGACAATCACATGTGGGCTGAGAAGCTCATGGCCTTCCGCGACGCGCTACCGAGCGCGCGGCAAGAACTCGCCGGCGCCGTCCTCAGCGAACTGAGGATGCGCAAGACCCCGCTCGAGATCGAAGCACTTCGCCAAGCCGGTGCCGCGATCGACCGCGTGCACGCACGCGTCGGCGAATGGCTCCGCGCCGGACGCACCGAGCGCGAAGTCGGCCGGGACATCGCAGAAGCCATCGTCGCCGAAGGCCACGTCCACGCCGACTTCGTGATCGTCGGCTCGGGTCCGAACGGCGCGAGCCCGCACCACGACCTGTCCGACCGAGTGATCGAGTCCGGCGATCCGGTGGTGATCGACATCGGCGGCACCACGCAGGACGGCTACTGCTCGGACTCGACGCGCGTCTACACGGTCGGCGAACCGCCAGACGAATTCCGTAGTCTCTACGAGGTCCTGCGTACGGCGCAGCGCGCGCAGACCGACGCGGTAAGGCCCGGCATCACGGCCGAGCAGCTAGACGCCGTCGGCCGCGAGATCATCGCAGACGCCGGATACGGCGAGTACTTCATCCACCGCACAGGTCACGGCATCGGCCTCGAGGGACACGAAGAGCCCTACATCGTCGACGGCAACTCGCTGCCCCTCGAGCCAGGGATGACCTTCTCCGTCGAGCCGGGCATCTACCTCCCCAGTCGCTTCGGCGCGCGGATCGAGGACATTCTGGCCTGCACCGATGACGGTGGCGAACGCCTCAACGTCACCACGCGCGAGCTCGTAGTCCTGCCTTGATGCCCACATCACAATCCTGCCCTGACATATTCGGCACGGATGTTCGTAGAATGCTCGGCATTCGCGACCCGCGGATCGGTTTAGCCGGGATAACCCGGATACAGACCATGCGGATCATATGGAGAGAGGACGAGTCGGCACGTGTCTGATGCCCCATGGCGGCTCGGCGGACGGTTCGACTTGCTCGGCCCGCTGGGAACCGGTGCGGCCGGCACGGTCTGGCGCGGCCGTGAAGTCTCGGACGGCACCGAGCACGCGGTGAAGCTGCTGCGATCCGAACTGGTGTCGGACGGCGCAGCGGTCACCCAGCTGTACGCCACTCTGAATTCAATCGCACAACTCGCCCATCCGGGCATCGCCGCCGTGGACGACGCCGTCTCGGCCGACGGCTGGCTAGCCCTGCGATCACGCCTAATCCGAGGCGAGAGCCTGCGCACTCTGCTATCCCGGCAAGCCGCGATGCCCCCAGCCCAGGCCGCCGCGTTGATCGCGCACGTGTGCGACACCCTCGCCGCGGCCCACGCCGCCGGAATCGCCCACGGCGACCTTCACCCCGCGAACGTACTGCTAGGCGCGCCGTCGCCCGCAGCCCCAACCGACGCGACAATCACCGACTTCGGCATGGCCGCCCTAGTCAACCGCGCCGCCGCGCAAGGCGTCCCAGCCGCGAGCGCCGCACACGCCGCACCGCCAGCCGAGTACCGCGCACCCGAACTCAACCCCGCGCAGTCCGACAGTGCACCGGCAGACGTATACGCAGTAGGCGTGATCCTCTACGAGTGCCTAGCCGGCCGTCCGCCCTTCATCGCGCAATGGCCAGACGTCGTCGCGCAGATGCATCGGCAGACCCCTCCCGCGCCGATCGCCGGTATCACTGACGCCCTCTGGCGCATCGTCGATGCGTGTCTGCAAAAGGACCCGCGTTACCGCCCGACGGCCGCGCAACTCGCTGTGGCGTTGCGTAACGAGGCCACAGCCGCATCAGGCGTCGCACAGACGATGGTCTTCAGCGCCTACCCCGGCGACATCGCGCAAGACCAACCCCAGCCGCGCACAACCGCCGCACTCGCCGCCAGCGCCGCTACCCCCGCCGCAAACTTCCGCCTCCCCCGCGTAATCACCGACCACAAGACCGAAAGCGGCATCGCCGCAGCCGTCCTGGTCGTCGGCCTCCTTATCGGCGTGGCGCTCTCCATGGCCGGCGGTGGCACGAACGGTTCAAGCAACGGATCCCCCAACGCCGCGAACGCAGGCCAAGCGACGTCCGCACCCTCCGCCGCCACAACAAGCGCCACGCCGCAAGCCGTCGTCGCTGCCGTCCGCGAGCCCGTCCCCGTCGCCCTCCGCGTCGCCCTCGCCAAGCGCATCGGCACCAGCCACCGGCAACGCGGTCTTCGTCAACGTGCTGAGCAACAAGTGCATGGACACCGCCGGTCGGCAGTTCGCCAACGGCACGACCGAGGACATCTACGACTGCAACGGGACTCCAGCGCAAGCCCTCACCGTCACCGCATCCGGGCAGCTAACCCAGGACGGCGGCGCGTTCTGCCTCGACGACTTCGACTTCGGCAACACGCCAGGCGCGAAGGTCGGCATATGGAGCTGCAACGGCGGCAGCAACCAGCAGTGGACGCTGCGGCCCGACGGTTCGATCGTCAGCAACTCCGCCAACCTCTGCCTTGACGTAGACGGTCAGGGCAGCAACAACTTCACCCCGCTGGTCCTGCAGACCTGCGACGGAGGCCCGAGCCAACAGTGGACACGGCAGTGACCAGTCATCGCTCAAACACGCCCTAGTGCCGCCAGTGTCACCGCATCGGCCGCCAACTGCGTGCCGCGAAGCGTTGAACGTGCTTCTCTAGGACGCATGATGAATCTGCCGGTCTTGCCACCCGTCGAGCCGATGCTCTCGAAGTCCGCGGACTCCGTGCCGGTGGGCGACTACCTGTACGAGCCGAAGTGGGACGGCTTCCGCTGCATCGTGTTCCGCGACGGCCCGCACATCGAGCTCGGCAGCCGCGGCGGCAAGTTGCTGACCCGCTACTTCCCCGAACTCGTTGCGGCGCTCGACGAGGCGCTACCGCCGCGCTGTGTGCTAGACGGCGAGATCGTGGTCGTCGTCGGCAGCCGACTCGAGTGGGACCGGCTAGGCGACCGTATCCACCCCGCGGAATCCCGCATCAAGCTTCTCTCAAAGCAAACCCCCGCATCATTCGTCGCCTTCGACGTGCTCGCGGTCGACGATATGGACCTGACATCCCGTCCGTTCTCCGAGCGACGTGGCGTCCTAACCAACCTCTTCGCCAAGCACGACCACGTACACATCACCCGCGCGACAGACGACGCCGAGCTAGCGCGCACATGGTTCGAACGGTTCGAAGGCGCCGGCCTAGACGGCGTGATAGCGAAACCGCTTGACGGCAAGTACCGCCCAGGCGACCGCGTGATGGTCAAGATCAAGCACGACCGCACCGCCGACGTAGTCGTCGCCGGATACCGCCACCACAAGAGCGGCCCGGTAGTCGGCTCGCTGATGCTCGGCCTCTACGGCGCCGACGGCGTCTCAACTACGTAGGCGGCTCAAGCGCGTTCACGATGGCCCGCCGCGCCGCACTAATCGATGAGCTTGCGCCACTCCGTCTCGAAGACGGCGCGCCACATCCGTGGCTAGACGACAACGCAGACGAAGAACACCGCAGGCCAGGCGCACAACACCGCTGAACGCCGGCAAGGACACGTCGTTCATCCCGCTGCGCCCCGAGCGCGTATGCGAAGTCAACTACGACCAGCTACAGGCCGACCGCTTCCGCCACAATGCCCGCTTCGTCCGCTGGCGCCCCGACCGCGATCCGCTTAGCTGCCGATACGACCAACTAGACGTTCCGGCCCCCGACGACTTCGCCGACGTAATCGACTAACCCACGCCGACGAGATTCCCCCACTCCCTCCCCGCCTCACTCCG
>CAVQPP010000377.1:0-7106 GCA_963714445.1 uncultured Actinomycetota bacterium | reverse complement strand
GTCGGCGTACCCGGCCGCCTCGTCGTCGTCCCCCTTGCGCGCGAACATCCGGCCGATGGCGGCGGTCACCTCGACCCAGGCACGCAGCCCCGCCGCGTACTGCGGCGTCGTGCCGTGACCCTCGGCCAGCTCGCGGAAGGCGCGGAACTCCTGCGCGCCGGTCTCCGAGATCAGTTTGCTGACCTCGTCGTCGGCCGCCGGCTCGGTGTCCACGACCCGTCGCCACCGGTCGAGGTGTTGGTAGAGCCCGTACAGGTGCACCGTCACCAGCTGGGCGGCGGTGATCCGGCCGGCCTCAAACTCGGACTGCGCCGCGAACCACGCCGCCGCGTACGCCACGGCGCCCGCGTCGTCGTCACCGGCCAGGAAGGTCTGGTACGCGGCCATCGCGCGGCAGCGCAGCGCGTCACCGGTACGCCCGAGCGTCGCGTAGAGCGTCGCGGCGAACTCAAACCACTGACGCGCCCCGCCATGCACCCATTCGTCCCCCGGCCGGTCCCGTGCCCGCACTCGCGACCACGCCCCGCGTCAGCGCGACGGCACGGCTCTCGGCGAGTTCGGCTTCGATGTCGTCACTCAGCTCCTCGCCGCATGCCGCGACGCGCTCCCACGCGGCGCAGGCGTGCGGGTGTTGCAGAAAGCTGAGGTAGCGGGCACGCGCGGCCAACGCGTCCACCGGTTCGATCCCGGGCTGGAGTGCGAGCGCGGCGACGCGCCATCGCCTGCCCCGACGCCCCGGTCCCACGGCGCGGGGACCGGCGGCCATCCCGCCTCGGGCTCCTCGTCGGCGGGTGGCGCGAGCACGTCGTGCCGCAGCTTCGCCGTACGCCAGGTCTCCAGCGTCTCGGCCAGCTCGGCTCCGCCGGTGGTACCGCCATCTTCCTGATTCGCACGGTCCTGATGCGCGGCGTAGTCGGCCAGCACCGCGTCGAGCTCGGCATAGAGCGCCGAGACCGTGACGACCCGGCGCGCCGAGCGCGTCACCGGCAGGTCCCCGTGACCCTCGTTGATCAGTAGCTTGAGAAAGAGCAGGAAGCGGCCGTGCACCCACCAGAAGTCGCCGACGGCGTGCCGGTCCGCAGGCAGCCAGTCGATGTGGTCGTGCAGGATCTCCAGGCCGCGCAGCATATCCCGGGTCCGGTTGACGAACAGCGCGTGCAGTTCGAGCTTGGCGCGGCAGGTCGCGGCGGCGGCGGATCGCCGGGTATCCGAGCAGGTGATGCTGTCGCGCCTCGTCGAACCGCTCGAGGTTGAGCAGGTCGATCATCACCTCGCCGTGCGCGATGCCGACGTGCGGCCGGCCGCAGCTGCGCACGCCCGCGATGATCGCGTTCCACAGCTCGACGGCTCGCGGCAGGTCGTCCAGCTTCTCGTACCAGTACGCCGCGGTCGCCAGATCGCAGGCGTCGCAGGATGCGCCGACGTCGCCGTCCTCGGCGAGCAGCGCCTCGATACAGCGCGTGGCCTGCTCGGTCTCCTTGCGCCGCCGGTGAATCCAGTACCGGCTGCGGTGCACCGCGCGCAGGCTGTAGCCGCCGGAGCGGTAGAACACCGCCATCTGGTCCATCAGCCGGTCCACCTCGGCGGCAGGCACCCGCGGGTCCTCGTTCAGGACGTCCACGACGTGCTGGAAGTGCTCGCGGAACCGGAAGCGCAGGGCCGCGTCGAAGGCCTCCGGCCGGGTCTGCCAGATACGCCAGGCCCGCCCGAACCAGACCACCATGCCCTGGTTCTCGCCGTCCTCCTGGCAGTCGTCGGCCAGGCTGAGCAGCGCCGAGGCGAGCAGCGCCGGGTCACCGCACTGCTCGGCGTGGGCGACCAGGTCCTCCCGCCGCGCGGTGCGCTCGCGGCCGTAGGGCAATTCGTCGACGGCGGCGAGGGCGGCGCGGATGCGGGCCGCGTCCATGGCCGGTCCCGCGCTCGGCTGCGACCGCGGCTCCAGCGGTTCCATCGCGCCACTCCTTGGTGCTGGTGATCGTGCTCTGTTCCCGGCGTCCTGTTCTCTGTACCCTGCGATCGACGATCAGACTGTCGCCGTCAGACCGTCGCCGTCGCGGCGTCGCTGCGCCCGCGATGCCGCGCGAGTTCCCTGGAGACGGCGACGGCGAATTCCAGCCGCCGCGCCGGCGAGTCGTCCGATTCCTCATCACCGCCGGCGTCATCGGGCTCTACCGCCGCGAGCCGTCGCAGACCACTGATCGCGCCGGTGACTCCTGCCAGGCGTCCCCGATCAGCCGCGCGCGGCCGCTGTCCGGCAGCAATCCCTCATCCGCGAGATTGAGCACGATCCGCGCCCGCTGGACGTGCGTCTCGGCGAGCTCCTGCCGCACCAGCCTTCGAGTCTCCGAATCCTGACCCGCCGCACTCCCGCGACCTCCCTGATCCGCTCGATCACCCTCGGCCAGCGACTCGATCAGCTCGCTGCCCGCGCGGTCCATCAGCGCGAGCGCCGCGTCCAGATCTTCCCCCGCGAGCAGCCACGACGCGGATCGCAGGCATTTGATCCGTACCAGCGGCTCGCCCACGGTGCGCCACAGATCCGCCGCGCGCTGGAAGGCGACCGCCGCGTCGCGGTACCGGCCCGCGCGCTCCAGCGCGGTCGCGGCGTCGCCGGCCATCATCGCGTGCGGGACCTGATTTGGCCAGTCGCTGACCCGGTCGGCCGTGCTCAGCAGCAGCTCAGCGGCCCGGCGCGGGTCGTCCACCGCCATCAGGCTACTGCCGTACGTACGCGCCGCCTGAGCGATGACCGGCTTCCACTCGTCCTCGTCCCAGCACGCGTCGAGCACACGCAGCGCGGGCTCGAACAGCGCGACCGCTTCGTCGTGTCGCCCGATCACGGCCAGCGCCTCGGCCGCGCGCAGCTGTGCCCGTGCCTCGTCGTGCGCACCGCCCTCGCGGTGCGCGAACGCCGCCGCGGCGGCCAGCGCCGGGGCGATCGCCTCGCCCTCGCGTCCGTCCTGCAGCCAGATCGCCTCGGCGAGCATCATCGCGGCTGGTCCGCGCAGCTCGGGGTCGAGGTTGTGCTCGACGGCCGCGCGTGCGTACCGCTCAGCGGCCGCCAGATCGCCCCGCGAGCGAGCGAGCTGGCTCAGGTTCAGCTCGGCGGTGGCGGCCGACCACGGCGCGCCGCCGTCGTGGTAGAGCCTCGACGGCCTGCCGCAGCGGCTCCTCGGCCGCATCGGCGTCGCCGGAGCCGAGATGCACCTCGGCGGCCATCGCGGCCGAGGCGGCACCGTGCAGGCTCAACCGGAAGCGACGGCACTCGTCGACCAGCTCGCCGAGTTCCTCCAACGCGTCACGCGCCGCCGCGGCGACCTTCTCAGGTTTCTGCGTTGAAGGAGCCGAGGACGAAGCCGCCGTAGCCGCGGTGACCGCCGACAGCCAGATGTTGAACTTCTGATACCCGCTGCCGATCCGCACGGCCATGTACTCGCGCGGCGTGATCTCGCGGCCGGCCAAGGCGTCGGCGGCGGCCAGCCGCAGCCCGGCCTGCTCGCTCGCCGCCTCGTCCGCCCGGCCGCCGCGCAGCAGCGCGAACGCGGCGCGGCTGGCCGCGCGCAGCGCCTGGCCGCGCCGGCCCACGGCCCGATACCGGTCGGCGATCCCGGTCAGGCGCGCGTGCTGAGCAGCGGCGACCTCAGGGCTCTCATGCAGCGAGGCGCCGCCCTCCGCGAGGATCAACTGCTCGTCGAGCTCGACCCGCGCATCCTCCTCCAGCGGCTGATCGTTCGCGGCGGAGGCGGCCTGCGCGCGCCGCCAGGCGTCCAGCGCGCCGGGATGCCACATGAGCGTCAGCCGCCGCGCCTCCGCGACCAGGTCCGCCACCAGCCGCGTCCGCAGACGCACCGCGCGTGCGAACCCGCGCTTCGCGGGCTGCGGCAACGTCGTGCGCGCACCGAGTGCCAGGGAGCTGAGAAACGGCTGCCTGCTGCGCCGCTGCACCAGCCGTCGGCTGAACGCTGTCGTGCCGTTGCGCTCATCGAATCGTGCGGCGATGGCTGTCAGTTCCTCGCCGACCTCCTCGCGCAACTCGCCGAGCGGCCGCACGGTTCCGACCACCGACACGCCGCTCGCCGACAATCCGTCCTCAGCCGCACCGCCCGAACCCCCGCTGGCGATCGCTGCCGTGGCCGCGATCGGCAGGTCATCGAAGCCTGATTCGCCCAGGACGCGCAGCAACACCTCCACGCCGCCGAGGAAGTCCCCGCGCGCCTGCGCGTCCCGCCGGTCGGCGAGCCAGTGCCCGTGCTCGGCGAGCAGTTCGAGGCCGCGCGCCGCGTTCCCGGTGAGCGCGCAGAACTCGATGTGCCGGCCGATGGCGGCACTCATCGCCGGTTTGAGCCTGCTGACGCGATAGCCGTTCACGCGGTCGACGCGTGCCTGATCGGCCCGCCCCAACCGGATCAGCGAGACGAGCGAGCGGCCGAGCGCGGAGTGCGGTTCGGCGTCGCAGAACAGCGCTCCGGTGAACAGCGCGTCCCAGGCTTCGAAGGCACGTCCGTCGTCGCCGCGCTCGGCGTGCCAGTCGGCGATGAAGCCGCGTTCGCAGGCCTCGCATCCGGAGGAGAGGTCACGCCGCGCCGCGATCCAGAGCTCGAACTCGCGCTGCGCCGCGCCGAAGTCGCCGACGTGCCGGGCGACGCGATGGCGGGCCAGGTGCAGCGGACGCGGGCTGTCCCCGATCCGCCGCGTGCGGCTCTCGATGGCGTCGAGTTCGTCGTGGATGCGGGCCAGCGGGACGTGTGCGTCGTCGAGCAGGCCGTCAAGCGCGGTGCTGTCCAGCGACGTACCGTCCAGCACCCTGCCGTCGAGCGCGAAGCCGCCGCGCCGAGAGCCGTCGCGCCCAGCGCCGCCGACCGCCGTCACCGCCGCACGCCTCCCCGAGCCGTATCGATGTCGCCGTTCTCGACCCGGCAACTTACCCACGCGTCAGGCGCTCGGCTCCGGGGCCGCCTTAGGGGGTGTTTAAGGCGTGGGACAGGGTTTGCGACGCTCTGCCCACGCCCTGATCCCCGACCCCACTCCTTACACCCCTCCTTAAACACCCCGAGTCGCCACGACGGCGGTCGCCTCCAACTCCTCCCACTCCGCGACCCGCGGAGTCAGGCCACTGCGCTCCATGATCTCCACCACCCGCGGCGCCTGCCGATCGCTGGTCTCCACCAGCAGGCTGCCGCCCGGAGCCAGCCACGAAGGCGCGTCAGCCGCGACGCGGCGCAGCAGATCGAGCCCGTCCACGCCGCCGTCGAGCGCCATGCGCGGCTCGTAGTCCCGGGCCTCCGGCGGCAGCAGGGCGATGTCGTCGGTCGGGACGTACGGCACGTTGGCTATCAAGATACTGACCTGGCCGCGCAGCTCAGGCGGCAGCGCGGCGTACAGGTCGCCCTGGTACACGCGGCCGCCGATCAAGGCGACATTGCGTCGCGCGCACTCGACCGCGGCAGGATCGATATCGGCGGCGTGCAGTTCGATCGGACCACCGTCCGCTCCACGGCCGCAGCCAACGCCGTCCCGACGGCTCCGGAACCGCAACACAGGTCAACGACCAGGAGCGCACTCCCACTGATCGCCATCTCACTCGCCAACGCGGCAGCCTCGCGCACCAGCAACTCGGTCCGATGACGCGGCACGAACACACCGGGCTCCACCACGACGCGCAGGCCGGCGAACTCAGCCCACCCCAGCACGTGCTCCAGCGGCAGCCCCGCGACCCGCCGCTGCACCAGCCCGGCCAACTCCCCCGCCGTCTCCGCCTGCGCGAAGAGCAACTGAGCCTCGTCCTCCGCGAACACGCAGCCGGCCGCGCGCAACCTGCCGACGACAGCCAAGTAGTCCGATGAGCTCAAAGATACGTTGATAGCATGAACGCCTTTCGGATGACCGAGGGGCGCCCTTCACTCAGCGATGCGGGAATCCGGCACGACCGCACGATGAGAACGCCCCACCCAACCCAGCGGTAATCGTTCCCACCTCCTCAGTCCGCGCCTACGACATGCTCTCGTGACAAACGTTACCCGAGGTCTGCCCGATCGGCCCGGAATTCCAAGTCCGCCTCGCACATAAGCACAGGACCGCCGCGTAGTGCGCGATTGTCGGGTTTGCTCAGGTTGTGATCCCGAGGAGGGCAGGGGGTCGGTGGTGGTCGCGGGCGTTGTGTCTCAGGACCGGGATGCGCGCGGTCCGGCACATCATCAAGGACCTCGCGCACGTCACGGCGGTGCACGGCCGCGAACTCGTCGACGCGGTAACGGCCCACGGCATCGAGGCCCTCGTGGTCGACCAGGTCACGCTGGCGGGCGGCGCGGTCGCGAAGCGGCTCGATCTCTCGTTCGTCAGCGTGTGCAGCCTCGCGCCGCTCAACAGCGAACCGAGCATCCCGCCGTGGACGATGCCGTGGCTCTACCAGGACTCGCCGGCGTCCAGGAGGCGTAACGCGATCGGCAACAGCGTCCGGAAGATCGTCGAGCGGCCGCTGATCAACGAGGGCAACAAGTCCCGGACGAGTTTGGGCCTGCCGCCCGTGACCACCGACGGTTCGTTCTCCACCCTCGCGCAGATCGCTCAGTTTCCGGCCTTCTTCGACTTCCCCCGCGCCCAGGCACCGGATTGCTTCCACCACACCGGACCCCTACACGACGACACGGGCGCCGGCTCCGAGCCCTTCCCGTGGGACGCGCTGGACGGCAGGCTCCTGATCTACGCGACGATCGGGACCCTGCAGAACCGGCTGAGCCCGGTCTTCCGCAAGATCGCCGCGACCTGCGCCGATCTCGACGCCCAGGTCGTCATCGCCCTGGGCCACCGGGGCGCGGCGATCCCGACGGATCTGCCCGGGAAGCCGCTCGTGGTCGACTACGCCCCCAGCCCGACCTGCTCAAGCGGGCCTCGCTCGTCATCTGCCACGGCGGGACGAACACGGTGTCGCAGTCGCTGACGAACGGCGTGCCCATGGTGCTGCTGCCCGCGGCGACCGACCAGCCCGGCGTCTGCGCGCGGGCGAAGCGCCTCGGCGTCGCCGAGTTCATCCCGGTACGCAGGGCCACCGTGGGCAAGCTGCGCGCGGCGGTCGAGACCGTGTGGTCGAACCGGTCGTACCGGGTCAG
>CAVQPP010000376.1:0-8776 GCA_963714445.1 uncultured Actinomycetota bacterium | reverse complement strand
TACCACGGCTCGGAGAACCTGGGCATCGCGGTTGACACCGAGCGCGGCCTGCTGGTCCCGGTGATCAAGAACGCCGGGGCCGAACCTGGGCGGCATCGCCCGGGCCATCGCGACCTGGCGGCGCGTACGCGCGACAACAAGGTCTCGCCGGACGAGCTGGCCGGCGGCACGTTCACGCTGACCAACACCGGTTCGCGCGGCGCGCTGTTCGACACCCCGATCATCAACCAGCCGCAGGTCGGCATCCTGGGCACCGGCGCCGTGGTCAAGCGGCCGTGGGTTGTCACGGACCCCGTGCTCGGCGAAGTCATCGCGGTGCGGTCGATCGTTTACCTGGCGCTCAGCTACGACCACCGCCTGGTGGACGGCGCCGACGCCGCGCGCTTCCTGACCGCGATCAAGTCGCGGCTCGAGGAGGGCAGGTTCGAGTCTGAGCTCGGTCTCTGACCTGGCCTCTGACCTGCGCTAGCGTCCCGGCGGTTCCCCCTCCATGGGGAGTCGCCGGGACGTCTCATTCCTGCCGTGTTCCGGCTGAGAAGTCGCCATACGTTTGCTCAGAATGAAGTTGTACGGTAAACCGACCGACGGGCGGTATTACTGGCACTACTTCCAGGCGGGACGAATGGCATCGCAGGCCAGCAAGCGCAGCGCGCAGGAGCGCCGGGCGCAGATCGAGAAGATGCGCGCCGAAGCGGCGCGAAAGAGCGCCGGCGCAAGATCAACTTCGGCATCGGCGCGGGGGTGCTGGTTGCCGCGCTGGTCGGCGGGCTGACCTGGCTCGGCCTGTCGAAGCCGAACAACTCCTCAGCGAACAAGCCGACCGACGTGACCGCGAACTCGCTGGCCGCGCCGTGGGGCGGGCTGACCGGCCAGACCGTGGACGGCGTCTCGGCGCAGACCTCTGAGCAGCTGGCGTACCACATCCACGCGCACCTGGCGATCTACGTCAACGGCACGCAGAAGGCCGTCCCGGCGGGCATCGGCATCGTGCAGCCGTGGCAGACCCAGCAGCTGCAGGACGGCTCGACCTTCATCGACGGCGGCAGCAAGATCTACTACCTGCACACGCACGACAGCACCGGGGTGCTGCACGTCGAATCGCCGAACCAGGGCACGTACACCCTCGGCCAGGTCTTCGCCGAGTGGAACCAGCCGCTGTCCGAGACCCAGGTCGGTCCCTCGACCGGCAGCGTGATCGCGTACGTGAACGGCCAGAAGTACACCGGCGACCCGACGAAGATCCCGCTGCAGCCGCACGCCGTGATCCAGCTGGACGTCGGCCAGGACGTCTCGCCGCTGCCGTACACGTTCGCGTCGGGCCTGTAAGAGTTCTAAGAGAGCTCCACGTGTTCTGCACCTCTGTGCACGATTTATTCGGATTCTGACGATCCCCCAGCGGGTAGCACAGTACTCATGAAAGCGGCGACGCCGGCGCCGCGATGCCGGTCCGCACCCGCTGGGGGATTTTTGTATGCCTGTTGACGTGTGCGTCGTCGGCGGGGGCGTCGCCGGACTCGCGGTGGCGGCGCGGCTGGTGGAGTCGGGACTGGCGGTGACCGTCCTCGAATCGGGGCAGCAACTGGGCGGCCGAGCGCGGGACGAACGCATCGACGGCTTCACGCTCTCGGACGGCGCTCACCTGCTGCACACCACCTGGACGACGCTAAGGCAGACCGTCTCCCCCGCCGGACTCGCCCTAGGCGGCTTCGCCCCCGGCGTCCGGATCTGCGCGGGCGGCAGGCGAATACGCTTCGGCGCGGCCCCATCGCGGCCCCAGCAGACCTTCTCAGCCCTGCGCATGCCGATCGGCACGACGACCGACAAAGCGCGGCTGTCGAAGCTCCTCTACCGCCTGGCGACCAGCGCCCCAGAGCGCGCGCTAGCCGGCCCGGAACACGCTGCCGCCGACTCGTTCGCAGTACGCGGATACTCGACCGAACTGGTCGACCAGTTCCTCCGTCCGTACCTGGCCGGCCTTGCCGCTGACGAGGACCTGGCCACGTCGGTACGCGGCGGCGATTGGCTGCTGCGGCTGCTGGTTCGCGGCCGATTCGCCATGGCCGGCGGCGGAATCGGCACCGTCGCACGCGAGCTCGCGGCACGTCTCCCAGAGGGCACGCTTCGGCTGGGCACCCGCGTCCACACCGTGCGCGCGGACCGCGTAGTCGCCGACACCGGCGAAATCAGGGCACGTGCAGTCGTGGTCGCGGCCGGTCCCTACGGCGCTGTCGAGCTACTGCCCGGCCTCCACGAACCACGGATGCGCTCGGTGACCACGCTCTGGCACGTCGCCGACGACACCGAGATCCCAGCCGAGCCCGATCGAGCGGCGTCAGTGCTCGTAGACGCCGAGCCGGGCTCCCCGGTCGCCCGCACGATGGTCGTCAGCCGCGCCGCGCCCACACTCGCCCCGCGAGGCCGCGCGCTGGTCGCCACGACTGTCTACGGCGAGGACGGCAAGGAACTAGGCGCGCTAGGCCGCACCGTTCTAGAGCGTCTAGCCGACCTCCACGGCCCGGCGGCCAGGCGCTGGGAAACCCTCGACATCCGCCATGTAGAGCACGGCGTGGTGACCATGCAGTCCCCCCACAACTTCGCCCGGCCGGTGCGCCTCATCAACGGCCTGTACGTCTGCGGCGACCACCGAGACCTGCCGAACATCGAAGGCGCGCTGCAATCAGCCCGCCGCGCCGCGAACGCCGTCCTAGAGGATCTGAGGACTCGGTCTTAGTCCTGGCTAGCCGGGCGCTGCAATTCGGCGCGCCAGAGGCGGTCCTCGGCGGACTCGGGCTCGGGCGATCCGGAATAGGTCAGGACCTCGATCGCGACTGGCGAGAGGCCGTCGGCGGCGAAGGCGTCGATCTCGGGGCGGGTGAGCGGCCAGGGCGGGAAACCGGCGCTCTTGTACTCCTCGCC
This sequence comes from uncultured Actinomycetota bacterium, assembly GCA_963714445.1. Classification (GTDB taxonomy): domain Bacteria; phylum Actinomycetota; class Actinomycetes; order Streptomycetales; family Catenulisporaceae; genus Actinocrinis. Next base: position 5,860 of record CAVQPP010000376.1, on the reverse strand, counting down.
GACGAACGCGATGGCGAGCAGCGTGCCGCCGGGCGCGACGAGCTGCGAGATGCCGGTGATCGCGTCGGCGCGGGGTGGATCCGGCAGGGCCTGGACGGTGTAGATCTCGACGGCCAGGTCGAATGCGTGTCGCCAGTCCGGCGGGAGATTGAGCAGGTCAGCGGTCGTGTAGGTAACTGGTGAGTCTGGGTTCTGCTGCTTGGCTAGGTCGATCGCGGTTTCGGAGACGTCGAATGCGGTGGTCTCGAAGCCGAGGGCTGCGATGTACTCCGCGTCGATACCGAGGCCGCAGCCGACGATGACGGCACGCCGGCCGGCGCCGCCGGTCACCTTGCGGGTGGTGACCCAGTCGACCAGCAGCGGGTGCGGCGCGGGACGGCTCCACGGGAGCGTCAGCTCGCCGTTGGCGGCACCCTGATACAGCGCCTCGAAGAACTCGGCCGCCCCGTCGCCGTCCGAGTTGCGTGCGCGGTCTTCAGTCTCTGCCATGGCGTCCTCACTCGAACGGGTAGCGCAGGCCGATCTGCTCGCGGATCTGGTCCATGGTACGCATGATCGACAGCGTTTCGTCGAGCGGGATCACCGGGCTTTGCTTCTCGCCCGCGTGCAGCCGGCGGCCGACCTCTTCGGCTTGAAAACGCAGGCCTTTGCCCTCGTAGGGGAACTCAAGGGTCTTACCCGATCCGTCCAGGTGGCACACGCGCATCGGCTGCGTCCCGCCGGTCCAGTGCGGCACCTCGATCCGGCCCTTTGTGCAGGTGATTACGGCCGTGTTCGCGGTACGCAGGTCCAGGGCGGTGTTGATCAGCGCCTGTGCGCCGTTCGGGTAGCCGAACAGGGCCGAGGTCTGCGCGTCGACGCCGGTGGCCGTCGGGGTGGACATCGCGGTGACTCGGTCCGGCGTGCCCATCAGCATCGAGGCGAAGGAGATCGGGTAGACGCCCAGGTCGAGCAGCGCGCCGCCGGCGAGTTCCGGATTGAGGACCCGGTGCTTCGGGTCGGAGCTGAGCACTTCGCCGCGATCGACGGTCATCGATCGGATCTCGCCGATCTTTCCCTCAGCCTGCAGGTCCCGCAGCGCGATCTGGTGCGGCAGGAACCTGACCCACATCGCTTCCATGAGGAACGTGCCGGCGGCGCGTGCCGCGTCGATCATCCGCTCGGCCTGCGCTGCGTTAACGGCGAAGGGCTTCTCGACCAGCACTGCCTTACCAGCCGCGATGGCGGTGAGGGTGACCTCCTCGTGGCTGGTGTGCGGCACCGCGACGTAGATGGCGTCGATGTCGGAATCGGCTGCCAGGGCGTCGTAACCGACATGCCGATGCGGTACGCCGAACCCGTCCGCGAACGCATTCGCAGACTCCTTGGTGCGCGAGCCGACGGCGACGAGTTCGGCGTGCGGCAACATTTCGAGGTCCATGGCGAAGGCGTGCGCGATCACGCCTGTGCCCGCGATGCCCCAGCGGATCCGTTCACCCATGGTGTCTGTCCCTCAGCCTTCCGCCCGCCGCATTAGCACGTCTGCTGTACGGTATCCGAACCGCCTCGTCCGCCCCAGCCCGCGTGCGGCGGCGCTGTGACCGAGGTCACCGGCCGTTTTCGCGAATCCAGCCCTGCGTAGGGCCGCGCGACATCGCGGGCGCACCGGGCCTCGCCGGAGCGTCGTACAGTCATAACCGTGGGCGAACTCCAGATCATCCGAAGCGGCTTTGGCGCCGAGGCGGTCGACTATCAGACCGCCTGGGACGACCAGCGCGCACGGCACGCCGCGCGCGTGGCGGACCTGGTGCCCGATGCCGTGATCCTGCTTGAGCATCCGCCGGTGTACACCGCCGGCAAGCGGACCGAGCCGGCGGACCGTCCGTTCGACGACACGCCGGTGGTCGACGTGGATCGCGGCGGGAAGATCACCTGGCACGGCCCGGGGCAGCTGGTCGGTTACCCGATCGTGCGGCTGCCTGAGGGCGTGTACGTGGTCGACTTCGTCCGCCGGGTCGAGCAGCTCATCATCGAGGTCTGCGCCGATCTGGGGCTGCACACTGAGCGCGTCAAGGGCCGTTCCGGCGTGTGGGTGCCCGGCGACGCGCTCCGGCAGGAGCGAAAGGTGGCTGCGCTCGGGCTGCGTTTCGCGCAGGGTGTGACTATGCACGGCTTCGCCCTGAATTGCGACAATGATCTCGACTGGTACCACCGGATTGTGCCGTGCGGAATTCGTGACGCGGGTGTTACAACGCTCAGCGAGGAGCTAGGCCGTCCGGTGACCATCCAGGAGGTGCTGCCGATCGTGGAGCGGCACCTGCACCTGCTCACCGAGCCCAAGGGTGCGCCGACCGACAAGGTGCGCACTAGCGCAGCGGCCGGAGCCCCCGCCGCCACGGCGTAAAATGCTCCGTTGTATTGAAATGCGCGTCGTATACCGCTACACGAGGAGATGCGGCAGTGACCACAGTCGATGAGACGAAATCCGTCACCGCGCCGCAGTCCCCTGCCGCAGAATCGCTGACCCCGGAACCGTTGGCCACGGTCGGTCCGGACGGCCGCAAGCTGCTGCGACTCGAGGTGCGCAACGCCGCCACCCCGATCGAGAAGAAGCCCGAGTGGATCAAGACCCGGGCGAAGATGGGCCCCGAGTACTCCGCGCTGCGCGACCTGGTCAAGAGCGAGGGTCTGCACACCGTCTGCCAGGAGGCGGGCTGTCCGAACATCTTCGAGTGCTGGGAGGACCGCGAAGCAACCTTCCTCATCGGCGGCGAGCAGTGCACCCGCCGCTGCGACTTCTGCCAGATCGACACCGGCAAGCCCGCCGCTTTGGACCGCGACGAGCCGCGTAGGGTCGGCGAGTCGGTGGCCACGATGGGCCTTAAGTACGCGACCGTGACCGGCGTAGCCCGCGACGACCTCCCAGATGGCGGAGCGTGGCTTTACGCGGAGACGGTCCGTCAGATTCACGCGCAGGTGCCGGGTTGCGGCGTCGAGCTGCTGATCCCGGACTTCAACGCCGAGCCGGAACTGCTGGCCGAGGTCTTCGCCTCGGCGCCCGAGGTGCTGGCGCACAACGTCGAGACGGTTCCGCGGATTTTCAAGCGGATCCGGCCGGCCTTCCGCTACGAGCGCTCGCTGGACGTCATCCGGCAGGCGCGAAAGGCGGAGCTGGTCACCAAGTCGAACCTGATCCTGGGGATGGGCGAGGAACGCGCCGAGATCTCCCAGGCGCTGCTCGACCTCCACGAGGCGGGCTGCGAACTGATCACCATCACGCAGTACCTGCGGCCCTCCCCGCGCCACCACCCGGTGGTCCGCTGGGTCAAGCCGGAGGAGTTCGTCGAACTGAAGCAGGAAGCCGAGCAGATCGGCTTTAGCGGAGTGATGTCCGGACCGCTGGTGCGCTCGTCGTACCGGGCCGGACGCCTATACCAGCAGGCGATGGCAGCCCGAACGGCTTAAGCGATGCCTCTGGTCGCCCTTCACCGGGAATTGACCGGTGCGAAGTAAGTTGGCAACGAATGACAGCAACCCTGGTGGTGCTGATCCAGACCTTGAGGATTGGGGGCACGGACGAGCATGACGGTTACGTTTGACCGCCCTGTGGTAAGCCGAGCCGCTGCGCGACGCGGTGCGGTGCGTACGGTGCTGAACACAGTCGAGTGGGTGATCTTCCGCGGAGACGGCCTGACCACAGCGCGTGCGAATGCCTGGGCCGCCGTCCAGGAGGACCGCGCGCGGGCTAGGGCACGGGCCGAGGCGTCTAGCGCGCTGGAGCTCAGCCAGGACGTGTACGTACAGCAGAACTAGCCGTAGGACCCGCCCACGTCTGACGCTTAGTCAGCTGATCTTCCCCCATCCCCTCACCATCCATATCGAAACAATCACGTCGCCCACAGGCGGTGCAGTAACAGGCGCCCAGGGGACCTATCCTTTTGAACATGGCGCGTAACGCATCCCCCGAGCCGACCGTCGACCCGGCGGCACAGTCCGAGCCGCCCTCGGGCCGTCTCAAGCAGTTCGTCTACGCCTACAAGGTGACCCGGGAGACCGATCCCCAGCTCACCCTGGCGATGCTCGGCTGGGGCGGCGGCACGGCCGCCGTCGTGTTCGTGCTGTTCTACTTCCTGTTCGGCCAAGGCATCATCGCGGTGGTCGTCGGGGTCCTATTCGGGCTGGTGTTCGGCGCGCTCGTGGCGCTCTCGACGCTCTCCCGCCGGGTGCAGCGCACCGCGTACAAGCGGATCGAGGGGCAGGCCGGGGCGGCCGCGGCGGTGCTGGAGCAGAGCCTCAAGCGGGGCTGGTCGATGACCCCGGCGGTCCAGTTCAACCGGCAGCAGGACCTGGTGCACCGGCTGATCGGCCGGGCCGGGATCGTGCTGGTCGCGGAGGGCGACCCGAACCGGGTGACCCAGCTGATCAACACCGAGCGCAAGTCGATCGCCCGCTACCTCGGCCCGGACGTCGAGGTGGAGTCCGTCGTGGTCGGCGACGACACCGAGGCCGGCCAGATCCCGCTCAGCAAGCTGTCGCAGACGATGACCCGGCGCGGCCTGCGCGGCCGCTCGAAGCTGACGCAGCTTCAGGTCAGCGAGTACGCGAAGCGGCTGGCGGCGGTCAACAGCGGCCCGATGGCGAGCATGCCCAAGGGCCCGATCCCGCGCGGCGGCCGCATCCCCCGCGGCAACATCCGCTAGCAGACGTCGCCCAGCTCGTCACTTCCGGATTTCGACGGTTCCTGCCCACCGGTCGTGCAGCCCGCGTCCGTCCCGGTCCCAGATCACCGCCGGGATGACCAACAGCAGCAGCACCGTGCGCGCGACGACGTGCACCGGCGTCAACGGGCCGCCCAGCTTGCCGACACGCAGCCCGAACAGGCGTTTGCCGACCGTGAAGCCCAGCAGCGACAGCAGCACCAGGTGCTCGGCCGCGAAGATCGCGATGGTGCCCCACTGCCCCTGCGCGGTGGACGGCTTCCAGCCGAACGCCGTCGACAGGAAGTAGGCGATCGCCCAGTCCACGACGAGCGCGCCGAGCCGACGCCCCTGCGGGGCCAGCGAACCGGATCCCGATTCGGGCAGCCCCAGCCGCTCGCCGCGGTACGTCCACTCGTCCTGCCCGGACTCGATCCGCGGTCCTTCGAGCCAGCCGCCGAGAGCAGACCGAGTCGTGCTGCCGTCCGCCCCGGACTTGGGTGCGGGCGCGGGGGACTGAGAGGCTGTCATGCGTACAACGGTACAAGGTGGCCATCGGAAACAATCCGGCCGTCCCTACGCCCCGATCCCCGGCCATCCTGCTCAAACAGACCTTCGCATGACCATCGCAGCTCGCCGCCGTCACCGCCGCTTCACATCGCACCCGCCGCTGCTCACAGAATGTAGCGTTGCGCACGCGTGTGTAACGTGCAGGAAACAAAAGGGACATGGACGGGAAATGGCTTCTACCTATCGTTCCCGGCCATAGGCGTGTCGCCGGCGAGCCGTGTGGGGGCTTGCGCGCACTCGCCGACCAACTATAGAAGCCCCCGCTCAGTGCCCATCGCGTCCCCGAGTCAGGCCGGCCCTCCCGGTGAGGCCGACCGCTGCGGGTCCAGGAGGAATAGTGACATTCCAGAACGCCGACGAGGTGCTCAAGTACCTCAGTGACGAAGGCGTCCAATTCGTGGACGTCCGGTTCTGCGATCTGCCCGGCGTCATGCAGCACTTCACCGTGCCGGTGGAGTCCTTCACCGCTCCCGTCTTCACCGACGGCCTGGCCTTCGACGGGTCCTCGATCCGCGGCTTCCAGGCCATCCACGAGTCGGACATGCAGCTGCTCCCGGACCCGGCCACCGCGCGGCTCGACCCGTTCAGCGAGGCCAAGACGCTTCAACTCAACT
>CAVQPP010000375.1:0-8925 GCA_963714445.1 uncultured Actinomycetota bacterium | reverse complement strand
TGGTACCCGCCCAGGCCCGCCCACGTCATCGGGCCGATGCCCTGCCAGCGGTGCAGGCTGATCCAGACGTTCATCCCGAACGGCACCGCGATGACGGCGAGGAACAGCACCGCGCCGGGCACCAGGAACAGCGGGTAGCCGCGTTCGAGGCGACGGCTGCGGCGCCGCCGCCGGGCGTCGCGCGGTGCGACGTCCGGCAGTGGCGCGTCGGTGCGGCCGGCGGCTGCGGCCATGGTCACTGGTTCAGGCCCTGCTGGTAGGCGGATTGCAGGCTGCCGAGCACCGAGTTCGGGTCCTTACCGTTCATCAGGTCCTGCGTCGCGGCGGTCAGCGTGTCGTAGAAGCCTGGCGAGGGCCAGTCGGGATAGAACGCCAGGCCGCCCGAGGACGCCAGCGTGTTGTAGTTCTGGATCAGCTCCTTGGCCTTCGGGTCGGTCACGTCCGCCGCGCTCGCGGCCACCGGCACCGCGCCCTTGTTGGCGATCAGGTCCTGGACGTCCTTCTGCAGCGTGGCGTTGATGAAGTCGTAGGCCAGCTCCTTGTTCTTCGAGCTGGTGGGCACCACCCACAGGTTGCCGCCGGAGCCGGGCACCAGGCCGCTGCCGGGCCACAGGAACGTGTCCCACTTGAAGTTCTTGATCTCAGACTCGAAGGTGCCGTACCACCAGCTGCCGGAAACCATCATCGGGATCTTGCCCGACTCGAACGCGTTGCCCATGTCGGCGGACTTGAGGCCGACCGAGCTCTTGGCGATGTAGCCCTTCTTCACCCAGTCCGCCAGGGTGTTCGCGGCGTAGGTCCAGGCGGCGTCGTGGAAGTCGGCCTTGCCCTTGATCTGGTACGCGGTCACCCAGGACGGATCGGCCTTGCTCAGCGCGAGGTCGTACAGGTACTGCTGCGCCGGGTACTCCGCTCCCGCGTTGGCCAGCGGGGTGATGCCAGCCTTGTGGAAGGTGTCCATCGCCGCGGTGAAGTCGGCGAAGGTCTTCGGCACCGGCACGTGGTACCGGTTGAACAGATCGACGTTGTAGTACACCATCGCGTACTCGGCGTAGTTCGGTATGCCGTACCAGTCGCCGGAACCCATGATCCCGTTGCTGTACCGCGACGTCACCGCGATGTTCCCGCTCAGCTTCTTGTCCCAGCCGTACTGGGCGACCTGCGGGGTCAGGTCGGTCAGCAGCCCCTGCTTGGAGAGCAGCCCGGCGGTCGCGTCGCCCTTGTTGTACTCCAGCACGTCCGGGGCGTTGCTTGAGTTGAGCACCATCGGCGCGGTCTTCTGCAACTGCTCGAAGGTCTTGGTCTGGACCTTCACCGTCACGCCGGGGTGCGCCGCCTCGAAGTCCTTGACCGCCTGGCTCCAGGCCAGGCCCATCGCGCTGTCGGCCGCCTCGTAGTGCCAGAGGGTGAGCACCTTGCCCGAGGCGGAACCGGAACTGCTGCTGTTGCACGCGGTCAGCGTCGTCGTCGCGGCCACCAGCGCCGCCGCGATCGCTGCGTTCCTTCTCGCCCTGCCGGTGGTGAGCATCGTGGGCTCCTCATCGTCGAAGCGCTTCGAATCATCGGGGATGCTAGACGCCAAACGTGGTCGGCACAATGAAGCCGCGAACGGATCGTTCTCTCAGACTTTTTGCGCAGATCCGTCGAAGGGCTTCGAAGGAGATCGCGTCCGGCAGAGCGGGGCGGATCGGCCGCCGAGGAACTAGCACCGCGGATCGGCCGCCGCACGGGCCGGTGTGCGAGACGGGACGTACTAGGCCCGTCTCGCACACCGCGGGCCGTGTGAAATGCGCGGTTCCCGCACGGCCGTCTCAAGGTGTCAGCCGAGGGTCCATTGCTGGTTGGTCTGGCCGTTGCAGGTCCATAGTTCGGCGAGGGCGCCGTTGGCGGTGGACGCTCCGGTCACGTCGAGGCAGAGTCCTGATTGCGCGCCGGTGATGGTGCCGTTGGAGTTGAGGTTCCACTGTTGGTTGGTTTGGCCGTTGCAGGGCCAGATGATGACCTTGGTGCCGGGGCTGGTGCCGTTGCCGTTGGCGTCCAGGCAGTCGGCGCCGTTGTAGAGGGTCAGCTGGTTGGCGGAGGTGTGGGTGAAGGTCTGGTTCGAGGCGCCCGAGCAGCTGTTGATGTCCAGTTGGGTTCCGGCGTTGGTGGTCGAGCCGGGCACGTCCAGGCACTTGCCCGCGCCCACCGCGTGCAGCGCACCGGTGCTGCCGCCACCACCGCCACCGCTACCCGCGTGCAGCTGCACGACCACGATCGAGTACGCCGGTACCGTCTGGCTGCTCGCGCTGCCGGCGGTGGCCGACGTGATCGAGGTGGCGTTCTTCAGGTAGGAGTACACCGTGGGGGTGGCCGACGCGGGGGTGAATCCGCTGTAGGACAGGGAGACCGTGGTGGCGTTGTTCGGATCCTTGTTGATCAGCATGACGTCCACGTCGCCGTTGGTCCGCTTGACCGCGTGCGCGGTGAGTTGCCCGGTGGAACTGGAGGTCTGCACGAGCGCGTCGCCGGGAGTCCCGAGCTTGCTGATCATCTCGGTGCCGTAATAGTCGGGGAACGGGGTGTTCAGCGCCGGCTCGCACGAGGCGCCGCTGGAGACCATCCCGCCGTCGGCGTAGTCGGTGGCGCCGTCCACCGTGGTGATGTTGTTGCAGCCGGTGCCGTTGCGCAGATCCCACCAGTCCATGTTGAACACGCCGTGCTCGAACCAGGTCAGGTACTCGTCCGGCGCGAACAGGCCGCTGGGGGAGGTGTCGGAGTAGCCGTTGCCGTTGGCCTCGGTGATCGCGATGCCGACGTTGCCCGCGTTGCTTCCGGCGTACTGGTTGATCAGCGAGTGGACGGTGGAGGCGATCCCGGCGATCTCGGCCTCGGGCCGGTTGAGCATGTCCGATTCGCTGTTGTGGGACGGGTAGTGGTGCACGATCACAAAGTCGATCTTCGGGCCGGCGATCGACATGACCGTGTGGTTCCAGTCCATCGAGTCGCCGGCGGCGACCATGCCGTCCGGCCAGCCGCCCGGGGTGCTGAGCACGGCACCGATCTTGATGCTGGGATCGACCGCCTTCATCGCGGAGACGTACTGCAGCACGTAGTTCGCGTACGTGGTGGCGTTGTGGGCGGAGTGGTTGTCCATCTCCCAGTTGGGGCCGTACGCGCCGTTACCGAAGATCTCGTTGCCGATCTCCCAGTACTTCACCCCGTAGCCCTTGGTCACGTTCGCGTACTGCACCCAGGCCGCCGCCTCCTGCGGCGTGCCCGAGCCGTAGTTCGCGGTGATGATCGGCTGCGCGCCGGCCGCGCGCACCGTGCCCATGAACTGGTCGAAGCTGGTGTTCGGCGCGACGTACCCGCCGCCTTCGACGGTGTTCGTCTGCCAGTGATAGGTGTCCGAGTAGCTGCCGCCCGGATAGCGCACCGCCTTGAAGCCGGCGGTGCTCAGCAGGCCGGCGGTGGCGGAGCTGTTCATGTTCCCGTCGTAGACCGCGGTGTTGATGCCGACACCGGTGGACGGGATCGTCGCCAGCGTCTGGCCGGTGTTGACCGTGACCGTCGCGGTGGTCGCCGCCGACGCGGGCAACGCCCCCGCCGCGATCGCGCTCGCGCTCGCCAGCAGTACGGCCCCGGCCAGCGCGGTGATGCGGGCGCGACGTCGCACCCGCGGGGTAACCCGCATGGGTACCTCCGGAAAAAGGGTCTGCGGCTTGAGCGGGAATACGCGAGATATCCCCGGCGCTCCCGCCGCGGCCAGGCAGATGGTGGGTATTCGGATGGCTGTCTACTGAATGCTTGGAGAATTGCCGAGAAATCTCCGAATATTTTTCTCGGGCAAGTTAACGAGGCGCCCGATACCGGTCAAGGGTCGGACAGGCCCGTCCGGGGAAAGGCGATACGAGCGGGAATCACGGCAGGTGGCAGGCTTGTCCGGGCGGCGCGCCGGGCGCGAAAGTTTCGTGGGGCTCGCGGCATTGCCCTCCCGTGACGGATCGAGCCGCCTGCCGGGCTCTGCGGCGAGGCGCGAGATGTCAGCGCTCGGAGCACCGGCTGCGAAATAGTCGGACTTTCATTCTGACCTGCGGGAAACGAGTCGCGGATAGCGCACGGACGTCCGACAGAATGAGCAGGAATCCTGGCCTATGCGCCGCGGCCGTTGCCGGTGGGAGCGGATGCCGCCGACTCGTCGTGGCCGAGAGTGGCGAACCAGGCGGCCAGGAGTCTGAGCGCGGTCTAGGGGCACGTTGTGCGCAGGCAACCGGATGCGGGAGGCTTCGTCCGGCCTGCCGTTTCATCGATATCGGGCCAGCGCCTGGCCGCGCCGCCGCCGCACGTGCCTGAAGGCGCCTGATCGTGGAGAGGGTGCGGCTTCCGCTGCGCAATCCCGCAAATCACCGTCAAGGAGCGTCACCGTGGAGTACGTCCGTCTCGGCACGACCGGCCTGAAGGTGAGCCGGTTGGCCCTCGGCTGCATGAGCTACGGCGACCCGGCCGTCCCGAACGCCCATCCCTGGGCGCTGACCGAGGACAAGGCCGCGCCGTTCTTCCGCCAGGCCGTCGAACTGGGCATCACCTGCTGGGACACCGCCAACGTCTACCAGGCGGGCACCTCGGAGGAGATCGTCGGCCGCGCCGTCACGCGGTACTCCCGGCGCGAAGACGTCGTGCTCGCCACCAAGGTCCGCGGCAAGATGCACGACGGCCCCGGCGGCGAGGGCCTCTCCCGCAAGGCGATCCTTGAGCAGATCGACGCTTCGCTGACCCGGCTGGGCACCGATTACGTCGACCTTTACCAGATCCACCGCTTCGACGACGACACGCCGGTCGAGGAGACGATGGAGGCGCTGCACGACGTCGTGAAGGCCGGGAAGGTCCGTTACCTCGGCGCCTCCTCGATGTACGCCTGGCAGTTCGCCAAGCTCCAGCACGCCGCCGACCTGGGCGGATGGACCCGCTTCCGGTCCATGCAGAACCAGTACAACCTGTTGCGCAGGCAGGACGAGCGCGAGCTGATGGCCATGTGCGGCGACATGGGCGTCGGCCTGGTCCCGTACTCGCCGAACGGCAAGGGCCGCCTGGCCCGCCCGCTCGGCGAGCAGAGCGCCCGCTCGAGCACCGACCACGTCGTGCAAGCCTTCGACAGCCCGCACGACGAGCCCGTGATCAACGCCGTCCAACGCCTGGCGCGGGACCGCGGCGTGAGCATGGCCCAGATCGCGCTCGCCTGGGTGCTGCGCAACCCGCTCGTCTCGGCCCCCATCGTCGGCGCGACCAAACCGCACCACCTGCCCGAGGCGGTCGCGGCACTCGATCTGCGTCTCACCGACGAGGAAGCGGCCACGCTGGAGGAGCCTTACCTCGGCTTCGGACCCTCCTGGTACTGAGCGCAGACCCTCTGACCTGAACGATCGTCGCCACACGGTGGTCCGGCACCGCCGCGCACGGTGATGCGGGACGGCGAAACCCCGTCGAGCGAGCTGACCGGACGGGGCTGCCGCGGCGGGTTCTCCCGAGCCTCGCGAAGCGCTGCGAAACTTTCATTGCGGATCATCGGGACGCGCCGTGCGGCCCGGGCGGCATCTCGGGCCGCGGCGCCGAGGCGCGACGCGGCTGCGCAGTGTTGATCCCCCCTCCGATCGTGCGCCGACTCGCGGCGGTCCGTGCCGTGTCACGGCAGCGCGGGCGCTCCACGCGAATCGATTCCGTCGCGCTCCAAGAGCCGCGTTCCGCCACTCGCGGCGCGCCGCACCGGCACCCCTTCGTCCAGCAGATATCACCAAGGCCAAACATCCGATGTGTCCGGCCTGTTACGCCGGCCGAGCAGGTGGGGGAATCGGAGCAGTTGGGCGCCTTGTTCGACCATGTTCGAAAGAAAACCACCAAAACTTGACACCCCTGGATGTGCTGGCTTTCCTACCGGCTGAGCTTGCGCGGTCCCCGGTGACGAGGGCCGCGCCTCGGATGGAAGGAGAGCGATGAGGCTCTCGGTATCGCTCCGCGGCGTCCTGGCGAGCGCCCTCGCCGTGGTCGTGTCCGCGGCCTGCCTGCTCGCGCTACCCACAGCGCAGGCGGCTACCGTCGCACCGCAGGTGCACGTGTCCGGCAACCGGCTGGTGGACCAGAACGGCAGCCAGGTGGTGCTGCGCGGCGTCGACCGCTCAGGCGCCGAGGTCGAGTGCGCGCGCAACAGCGGCATCTTCGACGGCCCGAACGACCAGGCGTCGATCAGCGCGATCAAGAGCTGGGGCTCGGTGATCAACGCCGTGCGCGTACCGCTGAACGAGGCGTGCTGGAACGCCGAGTCGTACATCAACCCCGCGTACGCCGGCGCCACCTACATCAACGCGATCAAGACGTATGTCAACCTACTGAACTCCAATGGCCTGGTGGCCATCCTGGATCTGCACTGGACGGACGGCACCTACACCGGACCGGGCAACGGCTGTTCCTCGGCGCAGGCCGTCTGCCAGAAGCCGATGCCCGACGCCGCGCAGGCCATCCCGTTCTGGACCTCGGTCGCGGGCACCTTCAAGGGCAACAACGCGGTCGTCTTCGACCTGTTCAACGAGCCCTACAACTCCCAGACCGACGGCAACACCGCCAACGTGTGGAACTGCTGGAAGACCGGCAGCCCGTGCAACGGCATCGGCTACCCGGTCGCCGGCATGCAGCAGATGGTCAACGCGGTGCGCTCCACCGGGGCTACCAACGTGCTGATGCTCGGCGGCGAGGTTTGGGCCAACGACATCACCAACTGGTTGCAGTACAAGCCCACGGATCCGGCCAACAACCTGGCCGTCTCCTGGCACTCGTACAACTTCAACGCGTGCTCCAACCAGTCCTGCTGGAACAGCCAGATCGCGCCGGTCATCGCGCAGGTGCCGCTGATCGCCGGTGAGATCGGCGAGGCCGACTGCGGCACCGGCTACATCAACGCGCTGACCACGTGGCTGGACTCGCAGCACACCAACTACGTCGCCTGGGCCTGGAACGCGGACTTCGCCTGCGCCGCCGGCCCAAGCCTGATCACCGACTACACCGGCACCCCGACCACGTACGGCGCCGCCTACAAGGCGCACATGCTCGCCCTGTCCGGCTCTGGTGGCGGCGGGGGCGGGGGCGGCGGTGGTTCGACCGGTGCCATCCACGCGGTAGGCGCGGGCAAGTGCCTCGACGTCCCAGGCGCCTCCACGACGGCAGGCACACAGGTGCAGATCTGGGACTGCAACGGCCAGGCCAACCAGACCTGGACGCACAGCTCTAGCAACCAGCTGACGGTCTACAGCGGCGGCAGCCAGCTGTGCCTAGACGCCGCGGGCAACGGCACCAGCCCCGGCACCAAAGTCCAAACCTGGAACTGCAACGGCCAGACCAACCAGCAATGGAACCTCAACTCCAACGGCACCATCACCGGCGTCCAATCAGGACTCTGCCTCGACGTGACCGGAGCATCCACCGCCAACGGCGCCCTCGCCGAACTATGGACCTGCAACGGCGGCAGCAACCAGCAATGGACCTTCGGGTAACAGCCACTCCCTGGAGATCGCAATGTACTTAGCACCACCACGATCCGACCGGCGCCCGCAGCGCCCGCGCGGCAGGTTGCGCGCGGTGCTCCTGGCCTGCGCCCTGGCCGCCCCGCTCGGCCCGCTGCTGGCCGCGGTCAGCGCCGGGCCGGCGGCGGCCGAGAACAACGGGCTGGCGATAACCCCGCCGATGGGCTGGAACAACTACAACGCCTACGGCAACACCGTCAACGCCTCGACGATCGAGCAGACCGCGCTGGCCATCCACAACAACGGCATGCAGGCCGCCGGCTACCAGTACGTCAACACCGACGACGTCTGGATGGCGAACTACCGGGACGGGAACGGCAACCTGGTGCCCGACCCGAACAAGTTCCCCAACGGCATGAAGGCCGTGGCCGACTACGTGCACTCGCTCGGCCTGAAGTTCGGCCTCTACGAGGACGCGGGCACCGCCACCTGCGCCGGGTGGCCCGGCAGCCTCGGACACGAGACGCAGGACGCGAACCTGTTCGCCTCCTGGGGCGTGGACTACCTCAAGTACGACAACTGCAACAACAACGGGATCAGCGGCCAGACCCGGTACACCACGATGAGCAACGCCCTGAAGGCCACCGGCCGCCCGATCCTGTTCGCCCTGTGCAGCTGGGGCCAGGAGAACGTGTGGAGCTGGGGCGGGAGCGTCGGCAACTCGTGGCGCACCACCGGGGACATCAACGCCAGCTACGGCAGCATGCTCGGGATCTTCCACAGCAACGTGGGGCTCGCCTCCTTCGCCGGACCCGGCGGCTGGAACGACCCTGACATGCTGGAGATCGGCAACGGCATGAGCTACACCGAGGACCAGTCCGAGTTCAGCCTCTGGTCCGAGATGGCCGCGCCGCTGATCGACGGCAGCAAGATCCTCAGTGCCAGCTCGCAGACGATGTCGATCCTGACCAACAAGGCGGTCATCGCCGTCGACCAGGACCCGCTCGGCAAGCAGGGCACCGAGGTCTCCTCCTCGGGCGGCCTGGACGTGCTGGCCAAGCCGCTGTCCAACGGCGACGTCTCGGTCGCGCTGTTCAACGAGAACGGCTACAACGCGACCATCACCACCAGCACCTCGGCTATCGGCAAGACCGGTGCGAGCAGCTACACCCTCACCGACCTGTGGAGCGGCGCGGTATCCACCACGACCGGCACCATCAGCGCCAACGTGCCCGCGCACGGCACCGTCATGTACCGCGTCGCCGGAGGAAGTAGTGGCGGTGGCGGCGGCGGCTCGACCGGCGCCATTCACGCGGTGGGCGCGGGCAAGTGCCTGGACGTGCCGGGCGCCTCAACCACGGCAGGCGTTCAGATGCAGATCTGGGACTGCAACGGGCAGACCAACCAGACCTTCACCCACACCTCGTCGAACCAG
>CAVQPP010000374.1:0-4804 GCA_963714445.1 uncultured Actinomycetota bacterium | reverse complement strand
CGTCAGCAAGTTCTCGACATGCAACGAGTTAACGATCAAGCTCTAACGCCTTCCGGCACTCATACTCAGCTGAGGATCACCGACTCGTACGGCTTCAAGATCCGCCGGTAGCGGATACCGCGGCCGCAACAAGATCCCATCCAGGCACGCACATGTCACGTGGTGACGCCTGATTCAGGTGACATCCTAGTGACAAATGATCTTAAAAGGTTGACAGGTCAGAACCATTATGGTCTGGGCCTGTATTTCCTAGTGGAGCTGCGATCTTTGGGCTTCCTCCATGCGAGTCGGTGCTGGTTCCCCCGGCATCCAGAGTCAGCCGCAGTGCCGCACCACGTTGACTGCCGCCGGGTAGTCCCCGTCGGCCCGCCACGTAGACCGTGGAACCGTCAGGGGCGACGGCCAGGACATCCGACTCGTAGTCCACCCGCCACCAGGCCACGGAGGTCCCGGTGGCGGCGTCGAATGCGGTGACGACCCCGTTGTTCTTGTCCGCCACGTAGACGATGGTGGCGCAGCCCATGCTATGCGGGCTGGCCAGGGCTGGTGCGGGCAGCAGGGCGAGGCTGGCTAGCCCGGCTGCGGGCATGAGATGCCTGAGTGATGGCATGCGTGTAGTTCCCCCGGTTCGGTGGGCTGGTCCGGCGAGGCCACTAACCTAGCGTAACTATCGATTACAAACTGCGCATTCATGCAGGTCATGCTGCACGGCAGGTGGGCCACACCTCGACGGCCCCGCCACTCGGCTGAAAGGGCAACCCGCGGTAGCAAGCGGCCCCGGACTTGAGGCAGTACTTCGCGGCCACTCCGGTCATGTCCGGCGCCGGGTGACAGGTTGCGTGGACGTTCACTTCACCCCTGGACTCGCCTTCGCCGGTGCCGGTGGCGCGCACACCATCATCCACCGCCTGCCGTTGTAGAAGTCGGTGCCGACGCCATAGAGCCGTACGGCGACGAGTTGGGCGCGGCCGGGAGTGGACTGGATCCAGTCCGTGTTGCTGACTTCGTCTGGCTCCTCCGGGGCGAACCACAGCTCGATCGACCCAATCAGCGCTGGCCTCGGGCTTGTCGTACTCGTTAACCGAGGGGAGAAGTTGGGGTGTCTCGGGCATGGTGCCGTCCATGGCGTTGAACAACGTGACCGCCCAATACAGGCGCGTCAAGCGTGACTTCGCGGGCATGTTAATCACGCCCTCTCCCTGTGCCATTGCCCTGCGGTCACAGTCACGCTTGGGCTGAAGGGGTGGACACGCGGTGAGCCCAGCCCGCAAGCTTTCGTTCAGCTATCGAGGATCAAAGTTTCGGATAAACCAATCTGTAAGGATTTTAGAATAATTCAATAGTTCCAGTGCCTTTCGCGAGCCTATGCCTTCATTCTCACCGTGCGCGATGGCATTTCGCTTAACAAGCAGCAAACCTATCTCCCTGCGGAGTTCACCGTCATTCTCATCAAAGAGCGCTTCGAGTTCTCCCTTTAAAGAGGAATCGAATCTGCCGACAAGTTCTAGCAGCCGCTCGGGCGTTGGATTATCAAATCGTTTCAGCCACGAATGGGAAAAGTCCTTCACTCTGCCGAAAGATTTGTTATCTAAATATGCACGGCAACATTCCTGCACTGTTCTCTCAAGGTGCCCACACGTTCGTATAACCAGGAACCGCGACAGCGCTCGGGTTACGTCGTCCGCTTCACCCGTCGAAGGCTGCTCGACAAGCGCTGCTACCCTCGACAAGGAACGTTCAAGATTGCTCAGCCTAAGTGACGGCCATGCCAGTACAGCAGTCATCGTTAGATTGCGGCGAAGCGCTTCGTGGCGACTTCCAGCCGAGTCTTCACACTGTCCTCGTTCGCCGTAGCTTGGCTAACGGCGAGCCTCAGATTCTCGTTGCCCTGAATGTCGTTGATCGCATTGAAGACATCGTTGAGTTCGATATCTCCTCCCATGTCTAGGCGCCTCATTAGTCCCACAAACAATGCTTCGGCGAGCGCTACGTTTACCTGGCGGCTTTGATACCGCACTGCTTGTCGGCCGTCGGCTGCTGCTATCAACTCACTCGCGTGACGGAACGACCTTTCAAGTTCTTCGTGATTAAGGCGTTGAAGGTTACGGTGCTCGGAAGCGAAATTGTTGAGGAAGGTCTTGAGGGGTGGCCGATAAGTCGGCGCGACAGCGTAGAACGCTAGGATCCGTAGAACAAGTTCTTGATCCCTTAGCCGCGGAGATCTCTTGCCATAGACTGCTCTCCAGCTGACATCTTGATTCAACCTCTCCAAGAAGTCAATGAAGGGCCCGGCATATAGAGCGACGCGTATTTCATGTGGCGTCAGTTGGGTGCCCCCGGAATTCAAGCGTTCGAAGATCTGATATACCACTTCCAACGACTCACGCGAGGCGTCGGTGTCAACGACCGTAGCTTGAAAGTAGGTATTGTCGAGCAGTCTCCGTTGATCCTCTGAGAGGCTTTTAAATGTCAAGCCCTTTAGTTCTTCAGCCACGTTACTTAGTGCGAACTCGCGCCCGTTGTATATTCCATTGTAAAAATGCTGAAGCGTGCGTAGCCTCTGTTGGCCGTCAAGGACGAGATACCGGCGGTCTGCTTGGCGTACTAGAAAGATTCCCGGTATCGGGTAGCCTAGCAGAAGCGATTCTATGAATCTGTCCATCTGCGGACGTGTCCAAACGAAGCTCCGCTGGAATCCGGCCGTAGTGATGCGGTCATCATCATGGCCAAATGTAGGCACCAGTATGTCGTCTTTGTTCATTCGACGAACGAGGCCTTCGACATCGAAGTCTTGGCCCGAGTAGGTAACCTGTTGGGAGACTGGTTCTGCTTCTAGGAGATCCTGCCGCTCAGCCTCGTTAAGGTCTAGCGGTTCTTCGATCTCCCCGTTAAAGTCTTGACTAGGCGTGTCGTTACTCATACTCACGTGAGCAGCATACCGTCAGGGTGGTTCCAGCGGGCCGGTTGCCTGCAATGGCCTAGCACAGCTGGTGTGCGCCAGAAGGAGGACGGCTGCCAAGGCCCAAGTCAGGCTGCCGCCGGATAACCTCGGCTATACCCGGTGGATCTTCCGTGCCCCGGGCAGTGCCGTCCACTCGCGGCGGTCCATTGCCTGGCCCGCCACTGCACGGCACGGCCCAAGCAGGGGTGCGCCCGGGCAGCCTTCCATAGGGAAGTCCGGGGCGCTGACGCCGGCGGCCCAGCGGCGCCACAGCGCGGCGCCGTCTTGACCATGTGTAACCGATTCAGCAATGAATATGGACTCAACCGACCTCTTGAGAACTCGCCAACCGCTATAGGTCACCGAGCTCGATTCCGCATCTTGGAGAGGGCTTCGAGGGCGGTTTCGTCGGCGTCGGGGAGGGTGTGGAGGTACTTCTCGGTCGTGCGGAGGCTGCCGTGCCCGAGCCGCTGCTTGACGACCTGGAGGTCAGCGCCGCCGGCAAGAAGCCATGAGGCGTGCGCATGGCGGAGATCGTGGATCCGCAGCTTGATCGTCAGGCCCGCCTTCTGCACGGCTGGCCGCCAGACGCTCTCCCGGAACCATCCTGCAGGGATATGCCCGTCCGAGTCGCAGGCCCGCAGGCCGCGCGGGTCGTCCTTGCCGTTGGCGCGACGCTCGGCGCGGTAGCGGCAGTAAGCGTCGCGGCAGTAGTCGCAGCGGCAGCGGCCCAGCGAGTAGCCGGTCAGCGTGCCGTGCCGGTAGCGATGCCCCGCCGCGTTCGGCTCAGTGCGACCGAGGGCCTCCATATCGGCATCCAGCCGCGGCACCCGGATCCGCGGCCGGTCCTCCACCGGCATCTCGAAGAACAGGTCGTCACGGCCGAGGCCGCGCTCCACGACGTGGGCCTGCAGCTTGGCGGTGATCTGGGCGCTCAGCTTGAAGCGCCGGTACTCCTTGTCCTTCGGGTAGGGCTTCACCAGGTACCGGCTGCCCTTCGGGTGGAACTTCGGATCCACCTGGACGACCGCCCGGCTCACCGTCAGCATTCGGGTGGCGAAGTCCAGGTCCCGGACGCGCAGCTCGGTCAGCTCACCCCAACGCAGCCCGCTTTCGACGGCGGTCTCCACCAGCAGCTTGGACTGCTCATCGGGCAGGCACTCGTACAGGACAGCGAACTGCTCCGGGGTGATGATGCTGCGCGGCTGGGCCGGAACCGGCGGGGTCTTCACGCCCTTGCACGGGTGCAGCGAGGTCACCTGGTCGTTGAGCGCCGTGGTGAAGATCGCGCTGAGCACCACCATGGCGTACCGGATCGTCGGCGCCGCCACTCCCCCGCGCTTCATGCCGGTGACCCACTCCCGGACGTGCTCGGGCAGGATGTCGATCATCCGCATCGAGCCCGAACTCCGGCAGGATCCGGCACTTCAGCACGTAGGTGTAGGACTGGCGGGTGCTCGCCTCGATCTCGTGGTTCGGCAGCCAGGTTTCTCCACGTAGTCGCGGAAGCTCTGGCGGCCGCGGCCGGGCTCGCCCAAGTAGCCCTGGGCGACCTTGGCCTCGGCCCGCTGCCAGGCCCGGTCCGCCTTCACGCCGGCTGCGAACGTCCCGGCTGAGCGCTGCCGTCCCTTGAGGTCCCGGTACATCGCCGCGTAACGCACCTTCCCGCCCGCGCCAGCCCGCTCCCGGGTGAATCCCATAACGTCTCCAGAAATGAATTTCCTGCCATCAGGTTGCCATCAATGCCCGCCAGCAGCAAGCGATATCTTCCGACACTCTGCAACCTTTTTTGATAGCTTCTACCTGGGCTTACGCCATTAGAGGCTAGGATGATCAGGTCCGGAAAGCAAGGCAAGAATGGCT
>CAVQPP010000373.1:0-3785 GCA_963714445.1 uncultured Actinomycetota bacterium | reverse complement strand
GTCCGGTCCAAGCGTCCTCGTGTTCGAGGGCTTCGCGCGCGTATGTCTCGACCGTGTTGACCATGTCGGCGAACAGCGCGTCGACCAGTTCCTCCTTGTCGGAGAAGCGGCGGTAGACGGTCCCGACGCCGAGACCCGCGTAGTGCGCCACGTCGTTGAGCGTGGCCGCTACGCCCCGCTCGCGAAACACTTCGCGGCGGCAGCGAGGATGCGCAGCCTGTTCAACTCGGCGTCCCGGCGCAGCCGCGGCCGGATGGCGCGGTCAGCGGGCATCGGACGGTCACCTCAGCGGCCAGGCGGTGGGGCGTTAACCGGCTCATCATAGTGCCCCGCCCGCCACGGCGATCACTTTCGCGGCGCCTGGCCGGCCGTCGTCTCGCTGTCACCGGTCTCGCAGGTCCTTGACGCGCTGGAGTTTCCCGGCGGAGCGCTCCAGCGTGTCTGGGTCCACGATCACCGTCTCGACGGTGACCCCGATGCCGTCCTTGACCGCCGCGACGATCCGCGCGGCAGCCAGGGCACGTTGCGCGACGTCAGCACCGGGATGGGCCTCGGCACGGATCGTCAGGTGGTCCAACTGCCCCCGACGGGTCAGCTCCAGCTCGAAGTGCGGGGCGAGGCCGGGCGTGCGCAACACGATCTCCTCGATTTGGGTGGGGAACAGGTTGACGCCGCGCAGGATGATCATGTCGTCGCAGCGTCCGGTGACCTTCTGGATCCGCCGGAACTGCGGCCGGGCCGTGCCGGGCAGCAGCCGGGTCAGATCACGGGTCCGGTACCGGATGATCGGCAGCGCCTCCTTGGTCAGCGAGGTGAAGACCAGTTCGCCCAGTTCCCCAGGCGCCAGCACCACGCCTGTGTCGGGATCGACCACTTCGGGGTAGAAGTGGTCCTCCAGACGTGCAGGCCGTCCTTGGTCTCCACGCACTCCTGCGCGACTCCGGGGCCGATCACCTCGGACAGGCCGTAGATGTCGACCGCGTGGATGCCCGCGCGCTGCTCGATCTGCGCGCGCAGGTCCTCGCTCCACGGCTCCGCCCCGAACAGCCCGACGCGCAGCGAGGTGTCGCGCGGATCCATACCCTGACGCTCGAACTCATCGAGCAGCGTGAGCATGTACGAGGGCGTGACCATGATGATCTCCGGCTCGAAGTCCCGGATGATCTGGACCTGACGCGCCGTCATCCCGCCCGAGACCGGGATCACGGTGCATCCGGCCCGTTCGGCGCCGTAGTGAGCGCCGAGTCCGCCGGTGAACAGCCCATAGCCGTACGCGACGTGCACCTTTTGCCCAGGGCGGCCGCCAGCGGCGCGGATGCTGCGGGCGACCACGTCGGCCCACATGGAGATGTCGCTCTCGGTGTAGCCGACAACGGTGGGGCGCCCGGTGGTGCCGCTGGAGGCGTGCACGCGCCGCACCTGCGAAATCGGGACCGCGAACATCCCGAAGGGATAGTTCTCGCGCAGGTCGGCCTTCGTGGTGAACGGGAACGCCGCCAGATCTTGCAGGCTGCGGCAGTCGTCCGGCTTGACCCCGGCCCGGTCGAAACTGCGCCGGTAATGCCCGACACGCTCGTACGCAAGGCGCAGCGTGCGCCTAAGCCGGTCGAGTTGGAGCGCGGCCAGCCCGTCCGCGCTCAGGCGCTCGCCATCATCGCGCAGATCGACAGGCAGCGGCTCGCCGAGCCGTCGCGTCGTTTCGCTCGTCATTGAGGCTCCTTGGATCACGGCCGCGGCCGGCCGGGTTCTGTTCACGCGCGTGTTCTCGCGCCGGGTGCCAGCCCGGGCGGCGCGGACTATGCGGGTTCGCGCCACCCGGACGATCGGATGCTGCGTCCGGTCGCGGACGCGGTCAGGACTGCGGCCCCCAGTCAGTCGGGCTCGTCGCGAACGCGTCGGCCGGAGCCAGCGGAAGGTCGAGTCGGGACGCGCCGTACGCCCCGCGCTCCACGGTGTAAATCCCGCCGGTCAGTTGCGCCAGCTCTTGGGGCGTCGGGGCGAGCCGGGTGTGGAAGCCGGCGGGCGGCTGGCCGGTGAGCACCACCTGGATGCGGGCGCCCGCCGGGATCCGGGTGAAGTCGGGAAGCAGCGCGATGTCGTAGCGGGTGACGCTGCCCGGCATCACGGGTTGCCGGCTGGCCAGGGTGAACGGATGGCTCGGCTGGAGCAGCGCGCCGTCCTGGCCATACCAGCTGGTCGACGGATCGAGGTAGCGCTGGCTGCCGAGCAGGACTCCATCAGCCTGTTTGAGCACGGTGCCATCGGCGGCGATGACGTTCAGCGTCGCGCTCAGTTCAGCATCCGAGGTGGTTGACGAAGCGTAGAGGGTGATGTCGGACGGTCCATCGAGTACCGAGGCGCGGGACAACGGTGCGGTGGTGTACGTCAGCGAGTCCGACGTGGTCGCGGCCGCCCAGGTAAGAGTGTCCTGCCCGGCGTCGGCCGACTTGTTCGCGACGAGCGTCCCGTCGCCGAGGTAGTAGGTCACCGTGTGCGGCGAGGGCGGCCACGAGGCCGTGTCAACCCAACGGCCCGCTGTGTTCGCGGCACCTGCGTTCTCGAAGATGTGCAGCGGAGTGCGCGTGTCGGCCATCCCGGTCGGCTCATGCTTGAGCCATGTGTCGAACCACTCGAGACGCAGGTTCTGGAGCGTCGCGCCATTGACGTTCTCGCCGTGTGTCCACGGGCCGACGATCGCCTGGTACCGGCCGGTGACCGGTTCGCGCGCACTGATCGGCGCGGTCAGCTGCCGGTGGAAATAAGCGTTCTGCGCCGCGACGTAGTCGCCGAGGTTGCCGCCGGGGAACAGGTCGTTCCAGCCGGCCTCGGTCAGCGCGGGAATACCGTTGGAGACGATCCTGGGCATCAGCTTCTGTACGTCGAGCGCCTGCCAATACGCACCGTCATAGGAGCGCGGTCCGCCGGATTCCTGCTGGGCGATGGTGACCGACTGCGGATCGGTGGCGGGATCGTCCTGCGGGCCGCGCGGCTCGGCTCGGGCGATTCCCGCGACGAAGGGCGTCGGAATCCCGCCGTCCGCGGTCAGGTCGTCGTAGAAGTTCGAGTCCGTACAGAACGGCGTGATCGCCTTGAGCGCCGAGTGGACGCCGACGGCCGCTGCGGTGAACCACTGGTCCACCCCGAGGTACGAGCAGCCGTCGAGTCCGACTACGCCGTCCGAGCCGGGCAGGGAGTGCGCGGCCCAGTCGACGAGTTCGGCGCCGTCGCGGCCCTGACGGGACCCGAACCAGTCGACCTGGCCGCCGGAGGCTCCCGTGCCGCGCACGGCGGAGGCGATGTAGATGTAGCCGCGCTGCACGAAGTAGTCGCCGGCGGTCGTCGGGTCGGACCGCGCTGTGCCATAAGGGTTCTGGGTGAGCAGGACGGGGAAGTCGCCGCTCGCCCGCGTCCCGGTGGCAGGATCGGTCGGGTACACCACTTCGGCGGAGATCAGCACTCCGTCGTCCATCCGCACCTGCACCGTGGTGGGCGCGCTCACGCCGTACGTCGCCGCATCGGGCTGCCAGCCGCCGTCTGCGCCCGCCGGGACGGCCCCGGCCGCCGGAACGGCAGCCACCGCGAGCAGCGAGGCCAGTGCGGCGACGGTTCCCAGGCCGCGCGCCGCGGCATGTTCACCGCGTCGCGAAGCCGAGCGTCTCAGGATACTCATATGATCCTCCGGCCTCCGTCGCCTGGTCGTCACGCAGGCTGCTCGACGGCTCGGTGCAGCGGGAAGAGCGGGAAGACCCGGCGGCGCAGCGTCTCGTTCGCCAGTTCCGCCAGGA
>CAVQPP010000372.1:0-4080 GCA_963714445.1 uncultured Actinomycetota bacterium | reverse complement strand
GAATTACCGGCGGCAGGAGCGCATCCCGCACGACCTCGGCACCGCGGTCAACATCTGCTCGATGGTCTTCGGCAACCTCGGCCCCGACTCAGGCACCGGCGTCGCCTTCACGCGCGACCCGGCTACCGGATCGCAAGGCGTATACGGGGACTACCTCGCTAACGCGCAGGGCGAGGACGTTGTCGCTGGCATCCGTAACACCGTGCCGCTGCAGCAGCTCGAAGAGCTCGACGCGAAGTCGTACCGCGAGCTGATGGACATCATGGCCACCCTGGAAGGCCATTACCGCGACCTGTGCGACATCGAGTTCACCATCGAGCACGGAAAGCTGTGGATGCTGCAGACGCGCGTCGGCAAGCGCACCGCCGCCGCCGCGTTCCTGATCGCGACCAGCCTCGTGGACCAGGGCATGATCGACCCGGACGAGGCGTTGTCTCGCGTTACCGGCGCGCAGCTCGCGCAGCTGATGTTCCCTCAGTTCGACACCCGTGGCTCGTACCAGCGCATCACCACCGGTATGAACGCGTCACCCGGCGCTGCCGTCGGTAAGGCAGTGTTCGACTCGTACACCGCCGTGAAGTGGTCCCGCTCCGGCGAGCGCGTGATCCTGATCCGCCGGGAGACCAACCCGGACGACCTCAACGGCATGATCGCCGCGCAGGGCATCCTCACCTCGCGTGGCGGCAAGACGTCGCACGCCGCCGTCGTTGCGCGTGGCATGGGCAAGACCTGCGTGTGCGGCGCCGAAGAGCTCGACGTCGACACCAAGGCCCGGCAGCTCACTGCGCCGGGCGGCGTCGTGATCCATGAGGGCGACCTGATCTCGATCGACGGGTCCTCCGGCGCGATCTACCTCGGCGAGGTCCCGGTGCAGCCCTCGCCGGTGGTCGAGTACTTCGAGGGCCGGCTCGGCGCCGACTCGCCGCGGGCCGGCGAGCTGGTCAGGTCGGTAGCACCGGATCATGACCTGGGCCGACGAGCGCCGCCGGCTCTACGTCCGGGCCAACGCCGACAACCCGGAGGACGCGGCGCGCGCCCGCCGGTTCGGCGCGCAGGGCATCGGCCTGTGCCGGACCGAGCACATGTTCCTCGGCGAGCGGCGCAATCTGGTCGAGCGGCTGATCCTGGCCGACCACGACTCGGAGCGCGAGAAGGTGCTCGAGGAACTGCTGCCGATGCAGCGCGACGACTTCGTGGCGATACTCACCGCGATGGGCGGCCTGCCGGTGACCGTGCGGCTGCTCGACCCGCCGCTGCACGAGTTCCTGCCGGACCTGACCGAGCTGTCCGTGCGCGTCGCGGTGGCCGAGGCGCGCGGCGAGAAGAACGAAGGCGACCTACGGCTGCTGCAGGCCGTGCACAAGTTCCACGAGCAGAACCCGATGCTCGGCCTGCGCGGCGTGCGGCTCGGCCTCGTCGTACCCGGGCTCTTCATGATGCAGGTCACGCGCCCTCGCCGAGGCGGCCGCGCAGGTCGCCAAGGCCGGCGGCGTGTCCCGGGTCGAGATCATGGTGCCGCTGGTCGGCGCCGTACAGGAGCTGGAGATCATCCGCGAGCAGGCCCGCGCCGTGCTCGACGAGGTACGCGAGACCACCGGCACCGACATCAGGGCGCTGATCGGCACGATGATCGAGCTGCCGCGCGCCGCCCTGACCGCCGGTCGAGATCGCCGAAGCCGCCGAGTTCTTCTCCTTCGGCACCAACGACCTAACGCAGACGACGTGGGGCTTCTCCCGGGACGACGTGGAAGCCGCGTTCTTCTCCGCCTACCTGGACCGGGGCATCTTCGGCGTCTCCCCGTTCGAGACGCTCGACCGGGACGGCGTCGGTCGCCTCGTGCAGATCGCCACGAGGAGGGCCGAAGACCGCGCGCCCCGCGCTCAAGCTCGGCGTCTGTGGCGAGCACGGCGGTGACCCGGACTCCGTGCACTTCTTCCACCAAGTCGGCCTGGATTACGTGTCCTGCTCGCCGTTCCGCGTCCCGGTCGCGCGGCTGGAAGCGGCCCGAGCAGCGGTGCGTCACCCCCGCGGCTGAGTTTGCGGCACAATGACCGGGTGAGCCGACGCCTCAGGATCCTGATCACAATGGTAGTGGTCGCGATTCTGGCCGTCGGCGCCTGGTCGGAGTGGGGCTCCGCGTCCACGGCGAGCCGGGGCGAAGTACGAGCCGGCCGACGGGCAGCAGTATCTCGGCGTGTCCACCGACATCGGCCGCCTCGACGCGTTCGACGCGGCGGCGGGGCTGAGCGGCGGCGCGCATCCGGCGATCTACGACCAGTGGACGACGCCGGACGGCGACATGCAGCCGATCCTCACCAACGCCAAGACCCGCACGGCATGGCGCCGATGGTCTCGTGGAACCTCCCGATGACCGGCGGCCAGATCGACCGACGGCAGCAAGGACGCGTACCTCAAGGCCCAGGCGCTCGCGGTGAAGAACTACGGCGGCCCGTGTTCATCCGCCTCGACTGGGAGATGAACGCGAACTGGTACCCGGACTGGAACCTGCCCGGCGTCACGGCCGCCCAGTTCATCGCGAGCTGGCAGCACGTGTACGAGATCTTCCAGTCCGCCGGCGCGACGAACGCCGCCTTCGTCTGGTGCCCCACGCTGTGGAACGGCCCCGGCGGCCTGAGCCCCGCCACCTGGTACCCCGGCGACGCGTACGTCGACTGGCTGGGCATCGACGCGTACCCGCAGAGCGCCGTCACCTCGTTCATCATGACCGGCCCCGGCGGCCTCGACGACACCGCGAAGTTCGCCGTGCAGCACACCAAGCCCCTGATGGTCGCCGAATGGGCCCCCGCCCTGCCACAACCGGACACCGCGGCCGCCATGGACCTCGTCCTCGACTTCGCCGCCGCGAATCCAAAGACGGTCAAGGCACTGATTTACTTCGATTTCGACACCAACGGCAAGGACTACACGCTCAAGGACCATCCGGTGGGCGCGCAGGAATTCCGCAAACGCGTCGACGGCAATGCGAAGTTCCTACTGTCCCTGAGTTGACTGTCCCTGAACTGGCGCGCGATCGTCGGCATACGCACCTCCTCGTGCCGGCACCCGCGACAACACACCGGATCCTGACTTCGCTGCAGCTGAAAGCACGGGGGGCGTTCGGGATGGGGGTCCCGGGCGCCGCTCTTAGAGCCCTACCTACGTCGCCGACACTCCGCTGCGCTCCGCATCGACTCCTACGTCCGGGCCTGACTTATCCCGCCCACCCATCCCCCGGCGCTGCGCGCGCCCTACGTCCGCTTCGCTCCCTCGGGGGGTAACGCCCTGCGGGCTAGAACCAGGCCTACGGCGTCGCACGCTCGC
The DNA here is from genome assembly GCA_963714445.1 of uncultured Actinomycetota bacterium. Classification (GTDB taxonomy): domain Bacteria; phylum Actinomycetota; class Actinomycetes; order Streptomycetales; family Catenulisporaceae; genus Actinocrinis. The sequence continues at coordinate 758 of CAVQPP010000372.1, read as the reverse complement.
AGAGCTCGCTCCACGACACCTACGGCGCACCCCGCCACTTGCGTTCGCGGACAGGGATTCAGTCACTTACAGGCACGCCGGGCATGGATCGGTCAATCGGCGCTGGGTTATCCGCAGTGCTCCAGCACACTCGTCGGACGGTCCGGACAAATCGCACAGCAGAAGACGGACAGGTTGCCATAGCTCTGAATCACCAGACCGGTCGGATTCGAAGCACTGCCCCTGCCCCACTGTGCGGGCTCGGGGACTGCATCACGGACCGCCGACCAACTCGTCGCGGAACCGGTTGCCTCTCCGCTCGTGAGTGAAACCAGATGGCGCATCGGGTGGCCGAACGCGCAATTCGGGTCGGCCAGGGCCGCCTGAAAGTTTGGGCGCTGGGAGCCGCGGCCGTCTCTTTCGGCGGCTTTCTTTGAGCTTGAAGAGCTCCCGGGCCGTTCCGGCCTAGCGCATGGACGCGGCCCGCCCGCGCCTCGCCGAGCGCGCGAAAAACTTCTACCGCGACCACGAGCCGGCCTGCACGGTCGCCTTCTTCGTCGCCGGCTTTCTTTTCGACACCCTCGCCGTCGGACGCATCGACAAGCTCCACAACATCGTCCACCAGGCGGCCTACCTGTTCCTCTGCGCCCTATTCACCAGCTACGAACTGCGCGAGCAGTACGGGGACTTCGCCCCTCCGGAGCGCTTCAAGACCGTCTGGCGCTACCACGCGGCAGCCGCGCACTTCATGCTGGGCACTCTTTTCAACGTCTACACGC
>CAVQPP010000371.1:0-36235 GCA_963714445.1 uncultured Actinomycetota bacterium | reverse complement strand
GGAATCTACGACTCGGGACACTAGTGCGCGCAAGGCGACCGGTATGACAGCTGGGGAATGTACTTTTGCCATTGCTGTGGCGTGAGAATATTTCGGGCTGTGCTGCAAATCCGTTTGATGGCGTAGCCGACGTGCAGGTTCCACAGCAGGATTGTGCCGTCGCTGCTCGCGCTGGCCAGGGTAAGGCCATCCTTGCCGAATGCCACCGAGCTCACCTGGCTGGTGTGGCCTGTCAGTGGTTGGCCAAGGGCCGCGGGATGCGCTGGATCGGCGACATCCCACCGCCCGACCGTCCCGTTGGCATCGCCGCTGGCCAGCTTGCGGCCATCGGGGCTGAACGCCAGCGAGAAGATGGAGCCGAGGTTGGCCGCCTGGGGCTGTCTGATAGGTCGCGGGTGCGCCAGGTCGGTGACGTTCCAGAGCTGGATAAGGCCGTTGGCATTTCCGCTGGCCAGTGTGTGGCCGACCCGGTCGAACGCCACCGAGAAGATGGCGTTGACTCCGCCGGTCAGGGGCCGGGCCAGCCGCGGGTGGGCCGGAACGGTCATATTCCACAACGTGAGTCCCCCGGCGTCATCGCCGGTGGCCAGCGTCCGGCCATTAGGGCTGAACGCCACCGAGTAGACGATTCCGGCGGGGATGGCGGGCTGCCCGAGGGGTGTAGGGTGCGCGGGATCGGCCACATTCCAGAACCCGACGTAGTCATCGCCGCCGCCTGCTGCCAGCGTCCGGCCGTTCGGGCTGAACGCCACCGAGTAGATGCTGCCGGAGGGGATCATGGACTGGCCGAGGGGTGTGGGGTGTGCGGGATCGGCCATGTTCCAAAGCCTGACGTGCCCGTCGTAGCCGCCGGTGGCCAGTATCTGGCCGTTCGGGCTGAACGCCATCGAATAGACGGTCCCCGTGGTTAGCGGGAGTTGGCCAAGGGGCCGGGGGTGCGTGGGATCGGCGACATCCCACAACGCGACGTACCCGACGTAACCGCCGGCCAGGGTGCGGCCATCCGGGCTGACCGCAACAGACCGGATGGCGCCGGTGCCGCCGGTCAGCACGGTTCGCGGGAGGTTCCATAGCAGTGCCGTGCCGTTGTCGTTGGCGCTGGCCAGCGAGCGGCCGTCCGGGCTGAACGCCAGCGAGTAGACGGTGCCAGCATTGCCCGCCAGGGGTTGCCCGAGCGCCTGGGGGTGCGCCGGGTCGGCCACATTCCACAACCGGATCGTGCCGTCGTAGCCGCCGGTGGCCAGCGTACGGCCATCAGGACTGAACGCCACCGAATAGACATTTTCGGTATTGCGCAGCGGCCGGCCGAGGGGCCGGGCGGACGCAGGATCGGCCACGTCCCACAACTGGATTGTGCCGTCGGTACCGCTGCTGGCCAGAATGTTACCTACGCGGTTGAACGCCACCGAAAAGACCGTGTTGGAGCCGACGTCCACGGTGTCGAGGCGCTGGGGCTGCGCGGGATCGGCCACGTCCCACAGGATGACCCCCAAGTCGCTGCCAACCGCGAGCGTCCGGCCATCGGGGCTGAACGCGAGCGAATAGAGGCCAAGGCCAATGAAGGGATCGCTGAGGACGCGAGGGTGTGCAGGATCGGCCACATTCCATACCCACAGTGTGCCGTCGGCGCCAGTCCCGGCCAGCAGGCGACCATCCTTGCTGAACGCCAGCGAATTGATGGTGGGCGTGACGATCCGCGGTCCCGGCTGCTTCATAGGCTGGCTGATAATCCGGGGGGGCGCCGGACCAGCCACGTTCCACAACTTGACCCCGCCTTCATATCCGCCCACTGCCAGCGTCCGGCCATCCGGGCTGAACGCCACGGAAGAGACGGCACTCGTGCTGTCGGCCAGGGCGGTTGATAGCGGAACGTTCTCCGTGCTTATCAGGCGTGAGACGGCATCCGCAGTTGGCTGCATCCGGTAGGCGGCGAGGTTGAGCTGAGCCGCGAGCGGTGTGTCGCTGGTACCAAGCTCGAGGGCAAATGCGGAGGTCTGGTTATAGATGGCCTGGTCAAGGCGATGGTTGGCAGTGTTGTTCAGCTTGAAGACGAAGACCAGCGCGGTCGAGGCGGCCAGCGCCAGCACGGCGAGGAGCGCGACGGCGGCCCGCCGCTGACGGCTGCGGCGAATGGCGGCACGCTCGCTGGCATGCAGGAAGTCACGCTGGATACTGGTGAGAGCGGGGTAGCGCTCAGGGTCTGCTGACCACCGCGTTGCAGCCTGCTGGAGCGTCTCGAGGTGAGTTCCGCCGTACAGGAAGGAGGCGTCGTCGTCGTTGCCGTGCCAGGCGGCGGCGTCGTCGGTTAGCTGGCCATACAGGATCCAGCTGGCCTGGTCCTCCTCAAGCCATCCGCGCAGCCTTGGCCAGTCCCGCAGCAGGACATCGTGCGATAGCTGGGCCGAGTCACCGTCCAGCACGACCAGGCGCTCGGCGGCAAACGCTTCGAGGACGGCGTCAATGTCGAGGCGGCCAGCATCAGGAAGCCCGGCGTAAAGGTCGCCCCGGATTACCGGGCGGCGGGTAAGCCTGCCGTCGCGGCTGGCCACGGTCATGCTGCGGAGCACTTCCCGGGCGAGCACCTGCCGCCCGGCCGGTAGAGCGTCGTAGACCCGGTCGGCCCCGGTCTGCACCGCATGGCTGACCCCGCCCGCCTGGCTGTAACCGTGGCTGGTCAGCTGGTCGCCTTCCCGCTTATCCCAGGTCAGTGCCATGGCCTGGGATAGCAGCGGGAGCACACCGGCCCCTCTGTCGCCGCCAGCAGTGCGCAGATCACCCAGGATGGTGTCGGTCAGCACGGGATCGATACGAAGCCCGGCTGCGTCCGCGGGGCCGGTGATCGCTACCCGCAGCTCGGATTCCGTCATGGGCCCGACGACGAACTGCCCGTCCCGCAGTGCCCCCACGAGCTCGGGGTAGGCCGCGCACCGGTCCCAGAAGTCCCCGCGCACTGCGATCACCACCAGCGCTGGCGGCTCCTGCTGCGGGCCCACAGGGTTGGTCGCACCCGCGCACAATGCCGTAATGAATGCCTGCCGGGCGGCCTCGCCTTCCGGGCCCGGGCTTAGGGTGAAGACTTGCTCGAACTGGTTGACGATGAGGACCAGCCGCGCGGCGGCGTCGCTGGACGCCAGCTGCCCGGCCTGATGGCGGGCGGCGTGGGCGAGAACTGCCGACCAGACGGCCAGTTGCGCTTCGTCGGGGTGCCGGACGAGCCCTTCCCTGATCGCGATGGTGTCGTTACCGCCGAGTGCCGCCAGGCGGGCAGCCAGCTCGGTTAACGGCTCTTTGGTAGGCGTCATGACGATCCGGGGCCACTTGTCGGATCCTGGTACTTGCTGGTCGCGGGCCAGTACTGGCATCAGGCCAGCGCGCAGCAGTGACGACTTACCCGCCCATAAAACACCTCCTCGTCGGTCTCGTCGAAAGGCAGCAATCCCCGGTAGGGGCACCCACGCACCCAGCGCGCAGCCCCGTCACCAGCCCGTGCGCTGGCCGGGCCGCCGGCGCCGGTTCGTCCCGCGATGGCGGTCAGTTCCTCCCGCACGAGACGGATGTCCGTTGACTGACGATCATTCTGATCAATGATCGTCCTGACGTCAGCGCCCTGCACGTCCAGGCTCTTCTGGATCTCTGCGGCTGCCTGCACGACATCCTTGATGAGAAAACTCATCTCACTGAAGTCAGAGCCGAGCACGCCGATCGCGGCTATCACATCACTGCGAACCCGCTCGCTGGACACCTCCAGCGCGGCTCGCAAGGCAGTCCGGCCCGCGTCAATTTCTTTGAGCACCGAAGCGATCTCACTGCGCAGAGCATCCGCGCGCTCGTCACCGGCCTCGAGGACCCGCTGGATCTGCTGGGCGATCCCCTCCTGAACGTCGTCTTGCGACGGCGAGCGCGCCTGCCCGTGTTGGCGCAGCTTGTTGAGTGCCTCCGTGACAGCCTGAGTCAGGACTCCGCCGCCGACGCTGGAAAGAACCGCGAGGCCTGCGCCAGCGGCACCACCCAGCATGAGCATCGGACAGAATGCGCTCGCGCACAGTAGCGACAGCAGAATCGCTGGGGAGGCGGCACGCAGGCCGCCCCCGTTCCGGCGCGCAGATTGCTGGACCCATTCCCGCACGCCGTCCTGCATGCGCTGGATCTCATCGCCTGCGTCAGCACGGACGCGTCCCCTCATGGCTCCTACTGTGGCCCACACCACAGCCTTTGAAAATGGAAAACAGCGATGACACCGCAGAATGACTGCGGTTGTCAACGGGTCAGGCCGAGGCGAGGTTCAGCCCGGCAGACCGATCGCAGCATGTGGCTGGTGGTCGCGGCGTCAGCGCGGGTGCCGACGACCAAGGCTCGGCAGACCTGGCCACAGGCGCCAGGAAACACCGCGTAGGTCTGGTCACGCAGTTGCATCGCCCCTACGCGCCGTCGGTCAGCTCGCACCGAGCTTGTACCGGGAGCGACGGTGACGGCTTCGAGCGTCTGGCAAGGGGTCAGGGCACCGCCCAAGATCTCAAAGCCGGCCCGGGGCTCGGCGCCGAGCACTGCCGCTACGGGGCTGTCCCCCGGGATACGCAGGGACGTGGCCGCGCAACGCTGCTGCGCACCCCCACCCAGACACCTCTGACCTCTTGCATGCCATGCGGCTCAGCAAATTGGTCTGACCTGACCTTATAGCAGAAGTCGAACGGGGAGCCTCCCACCTGCACAAAGCCCGGAGCCGTCCGGCGCAGTCTGACGGAGCATGAACACGTTGGCTCCCAAAACTGGCTCCCGGCCCCCAGGATCGGAGAGGAGCCTTCCCTATGAAATTCGAAACTACTGGCGACCACGCCACCTCGCGCCACAAGCCCAGCCACGCTACCAGCACGGCCGGTCCCTACGAGACCAGAGAGCAGGCGGCGACCGACGCGGGCGACATCTACAAACTTGCCCGGCGCTCTCCTCGCCGTGGTGTCCTGGCTGAGGCGAACCTCGGCCGCCTGACCGAGACCTGTGAACACGCCGGGTAACCCTCGGTGCGTACGACCTTCGCATACTCGAATGGTTCGCTGGCTGGGAGCCCGAGATCTGCACCGTGATCGCGGGCCTGTTCAGGCGCGCATACGCCGCCGGACTGACCGCGGCCGACACCGCTGGCCCTTTGCTGGACCCCTACTGCCAGGCCGGGCACCATGCCGTCTGCCCAGGCCGACTCTGCCAATGCCCAGAGTGCCAGCACGAGTTGAGGTGAGCGTGAAGGACAAGCCGATCAGGATCACCACCCCCACTCGCCGCGGCTACCGCCCCCGCTATGGCCTCCTCATCTCCTAGCGCGACCCCACCATTGGTCAGCCATAGAGCACACACAGTACGGTCTGCGCCCAGGTCGCTTAGGCGCACCGACCCAACGGCCTCGCCGCCCCGAACGCCCAGCCCGAGCGGGACAGGTTGACGAGGCCCCGACAGCGCGTCCTCGGGCTTCTGTCGGACCCCCGGTCTATCCTCGCCAGATGGCGAATCCGCCTACGCCTGACCGGATGAGGAGTGTCGGTGTCAGTTGAGTCTGTACATCCAGATCTGGTAAAGATCGCCCTCGACGGGCCGAAGGATTCCAGTTCGAACGGTTCGTCAATGACTTCTATCCAAAGCTTGTTGGTGCGTCATTTGTGCCACTCGGAGGCATCCATGATGGAGGTGCAGACGCCTACCAAGGTGACCCTGTCCATCAAGAGGTGGGAGCCCCGACTGTTTTTTACCAAACCACCGTGCAGGAAGACTTTCGCAACAAGATTCGCCACACCGTCTCACGACTTCAGGAATTTGGCCGGGAGGTGGAGGCCCTAACATATGTGACGTCGCGAAGCATCAAGCTTCCGGATATCGAAGAACGAAATCTCACACGCGAATTGGGCGTACACATTCAGATTCGGGATGCAAATTATATTGTTTCGCATATTAACGACAGTGCCGGGACGATCGCCGCATTCAATCATCACCTACGCCGTCTGACTGACTTCCTACGGGGCATCGGCGCGTCAACGCTCATTACGCCGTCCGCAAACGTTCAGTCTCCCGCAGTATACGTATTTCTAGAACAGGAGCTTGCACGTCGTCGCGGCGATAGCAATCTGCTAGATACGGTCACGGATGCGCTGATTCTATGGGCACTCGAAGGAACCGACCCCGACGCGAGACTACTCATGTCACGCGAAGACGTTCTCGACAAGATCGCAAAGGAAATAAGCGCCGTCCGACGCGTGGTCGAGCGCAGGATTGGCAGGCGTCTAGAATGGCTCTCAGACAAGCGCTATCCTGGCGGACGGCAGGTTAGATGGCATCGACAGCAGAACCTTTTCTGCCTACCTTATGAGACCCGCAAACGTATCGAAGACGAGAACCGTGCCGACGAAAGCCTACGCTTGGACGTGCTTGGCAGCTTCTATGGACGCCTTCGCGAAGAAACGGCCAAGCATCTAGACGATGCTTCAGCTCGGGCTGCCGCTGAACTAACACTGCGCACCCTTCAAATGGCATTCGAACGCCAGGGCCTGGAGTTCGCAAGCTTCCTGGAGAGCAAGGACGGCGGCGAGTTTTCGACCATAACTGACGCCATTGCAAGGGCACTGGATGAGCGTAAGATCAGCGGCCGAGAAAGGTATCTACTGGCCGACGCCGTCTTCGCCACGGTTCGATGCGTGTTGTACGACTCCAAGGAAACAGAGCGCGCCTACTTGGCAAAGCTCTCACGCACCTATACCCTTCTATTCACACTCAATACCGAGCCGCGACTGATTGAATTTTTCCAGCAGGTTTCGCGATCCTTGTACCTATACGTCGGCGCTGACCTGCTTGTGCGGGCTCTCAGCGAGAGATATTTGCCCACTGAAGATCAACTGACGCGGAATACGCTCCTTATGGCTTCCCGACTTGGGGCTAGGCTGATCCTCACCGAACCTGTGCTGGAGGAGATAGTTGGCAATCTTCGGGGCGCCGACACAGAGTTTCGGAACTGGTTCGAGCCAGTTGAAAACCACGTGGATTACCTTGTAGCCAGTAACGCACCCAAGATAATGGTGCGCACGTACTTCTATTCAAAGCTCGACCCTAAAACGGCCTCTCGCCCCCCTGGGTCCTGGCCTGCATTTGTAACGCAGTTCCTACCCTACGCCGATCTTCATAAGCCCAGCGCATTCGAACACCTGCGTCGCTACCTGCAAGCAAGTTTTGGAATGGACTTTGAGCCGACAGAGGTACTGTCCAAGCTCGTAGACCATGAAGCGGTTCAGGCCCTGGCTGAGACTCTGGCCGAAAGCAAGCCTAATGATCGCCTAGCATATAATGATGCTCTCATTGCTCTCGGCGTCTACGGCAGGCGGAGGAGCAGGCGAGAACAGTCCCGAGTCACCGAGTTCGGCTACGAGACATGGTGGCTGACCGCTGAAGCACGAATACTGCGGTATACGAGAGAGCTAGTTCGCGGGCACCACGGGGCCTCGTACATCATGAGGGCAGATTTCCTGCTGAATTTCATGACACTCGCTCCGAGCGAGCAAGAGGCCCGCATGACGTTCAGACATGTATTCCCCAGTTTGCTTGGCATCCGGTTGTCTCGCCGGATGAAGGAGGACGCGTTCCATGAGATCATGAAAAAGGTAAAGGCTGCCGAGGAAATGGACGAAGGCAGACGAACGGCAGCCGTTGCGCATCTGGTAGACCAGTTGAAATCTAACTTCAATAAGCAATACGACGTGCAAATCGGGTCGATGGAGGATGATAAGCTTCCACGACCCGCTTCTACAGTAAGGCGGACGCGGTCTCGTTCGTGCAGCACCACACAACTAGCGACAGCCATGAAAGAGGCTACTCTGAATGCCCCATCAATGGACTGAGGTAAACCTCATTCCCCTCGCTCCCAGACATCCTCTCGACCTGGCACTGGAGCTAGTTAAGCCGCTGATCCATGAGACACTCATTGGACACTGGGAAGCCTGGTTTTACTCGGTCTATACGGACCCTAGCCCTGATCATCTAGATCATCTCCGCCTGCGTCTTCTCTGGAAGAACACAGAGCGAGGAACAGCGCGAACCAAGATGGTTAATCTCCTGGACACCGTCAAAGGCGAAGGCAGGTTGGCGAATTGGTACGAGGGAAGCCATGGCAAGGAAGGGGAAATCTATCCCGGAGAAGCCGATAAATTCGGCCCGGAAATGTGGGAGGTCACGTACAAGAACTGGATGAGCGGATGTGAAATGGCCCTGAAAATTCGTGCCCTTATTGCCCAGGGGACCAGACTAACGATGTCTCCCGAGGACCACTGGGCCTACCGAATCCACATGTTCTCTAATCCACTAGGACTTAGCTATATAGGAGAAGCGCAACTGAGCCTACTGCGAGCATTGGGCTACCTTGCGGGGCAACCCGACGATCGGTCCAACAAACTTGTAAAAGCCATCGAGGATTACCTCAAGAGTGAACCCCCATCAGGTCTGTAGCTCGCAGTCCTTGCATTCCCCCCCGGCGTCCCTGAGCTACATTCCGCCACCTTAGCTTCAAGATAGCAGACACATTAGGGGCCATTTATCAATAGATCCCGAACAAATTGTGAATGAGTAACTCGAACTGCCCGATCACTCTCAATGAGTTGCTTTATCTCCGGTCCGCCCAGGACTCGCCCGGCGCTAATAAGGATCTTGATAAATTTCGTGTAATCCAACGGGCCAGGAATAAGACGACGTAAGCGTTGCAGTAGCACAACGTCACAATATCGCACCGCAACGCCACATTCAGCCTCAAGAAGACCAAGCTTGTCGTCAATGGTCTTAGTAGACTTCCGCTAACCAATAGGACCAACCGTAGTCGCGGTAGAGTCTTTAGCGCCTGGCGAACCGAGGAAACGTACTCAGTTATAGCACGAGCATCTCTCGTCGGTAGCGAGTAACTTGCGCCTGTCGTTTTCGCTTCAACCAGAAACGTGAATGAGTCGCCCGAAGCACCTTGTGCAATACATATAAGGTCAACTCGCCTCTGAGCCCGCTGTGTCGTTACCACAATAAATCCAAAGGATTGCATCAAGAAGCTCAGTTGCTGTTCAAAGCGAACCTCTACCTCAGATTCTCCGTACCTTTTAACAACAGACGCATCCCTTCTTGCGAGAGAACCCAGCTCTTCAGTAACAACAAAAGAGCCCGCCACTTTGCTGCGAAAGTCAAAATCGTTCTTATCTCTCTCGTGGACAGCAGACTGTGCTCTCATCGCGAGCGCTTCACTCACAAGATTTGCCAGCATGAGATGCTCTAGTTTCCCACTCGCAAGTCCCACCCTTCCTATTGCTCTAAACGACATATAGACAAATTCGTCCCATCCCTGAGGAGTCTTCCCAAGGACAGGGGACCCTACGACTGTCATAAAGTGGAGGTCCCAGATGCCTGACAAGAACTCCGAGAGCAGCCTTCTCTCGACCGCAGCGTCAAAGCCATAATCAGGAGTGCACAAATTCGCCATACCATTGAGACCGTGTTTGGTAAACGGAAACCAGTCAGATCCTCGGCGCACCTCTAGGTCCAGCAGTACCTTCTCGGCCCTTACCAGTGCGGGCACAAAGAATTTAGCAACGCAGCAACTGGCCTGTCGCCATGACTGATCGATATCAGGCTCCCCCTCATCACTCCCGTCAACCAGACTAGGCTCTCTTCGCAAAATTCCGAGCCAGTAGGAGAACAGCCGCTCCGCCATCTCGCAACATTCTTCACGTGAGTATTCTCTATAGTCTGGCGAGGTCTGCTGCAAAAGCGCTTTAGACTCGGAGATCCCCGGATTCCGTGATAGAGACTCAATAGTCTCTCTAAGGTCCAGCGTCACCTTCTTTACCTCCGATGCCGATATGGCAAACCGCAATGACTCCCACAAGCCTGCTGCACGATGCACCCGGGAGTGGGATGCCTAGGTCACGGTATCACGAGAGCCGGGCACTGCCACCCGCAATAGACTCGCGTGCCTGACTCTGGCCCGTTCGAGGCTAGCACCGCCATGTGAGAGTATCCTATTTGTAAACACAACGGCTCAGGAAAGGGCGTGAAGATGCCGGATTACATAGAGGTTCGCTCTACGACCGATTCTCGCGAAGAGGCGGATAAAATATGTAACGCGGTAGTGGAGGCAAGGCTTGCAGCCTGCGCCCAGGTCTCCGGTCCTATCCGTTCCACTTACTGGTGGCAGGGCAAGATCGAGCGGGCAGACGAATACTTCTTGACGATGAAGACCACCCGGGACAAGTTCCGCGATCTAGCCCAGGTGATCCGCGAGAATCATTCCTACGATGTGCCCGATATTGTGGCCGTGCCGATCGTTGACGGCACCGATGACTATCTCGAATGGATTAGCTCCGAGACGCGAGAGCGCGACGCATCTGCTTGATTTCCGTGCGAAGGTCACGAGCCCGCGACTCCTGGGCTAGCGCTCTCGCCAACTCCTCCAGACGCCAGAGACCAAAGGATGTCTCGGACGCGCGCACCGCCTCCACCGAACGGTGGCCATAACCGATAGCGCTGCTCACGTCCCCAAGGCGTGCTGCCGCAATACCAACGTCGGCGTTCATCAAGGCAGCTCTTTTGCTAGCTGGCGCGACTGTTGCCAGCAGGTCATCTGCAAGAGCATGGACTTTCTGCTCATCTCCGAGCCGCGTATAGGTGGAAAGTCCCATTGCGTTCATGCGTGTGTCGTCCAGGAATCTGGTCCACGGGCGTTCTTGCTGCGGACGCGCCCGCTCGAACGCCGCGACGGCTTTCTTAATAAGGTCCCTAGCCACCGGGTCACCGATGGCAGCGGCTTCCTCGGCTTCGCGGCCGAGTACCCACGCCCGTGTAGCATCCTCACCTTTTTCGGGCAGAGCCCTGCGAGCTTCGACAAGAATCCTGCGAGCATCCGCATGCGCGTTCGGACCCGACGTCGCATAGCTCTTATAGGTGTTGGCACAGGCCATGATCACCGGATCATCGGCCACGCGAGAAGCCACCTCGGCAATGCGGTACATACGAGCACTGTGCGCGGCCTCGTTCAGATCCCACGCCGTCCAGGCGGCCAGTACCGCACTCTCGCCAGCAATCCGGGCAAGACGTGGCCGAAGCGGGTCACCAGGATGGCCCTCCAGAAGGGCCGTCACCTCACGCAGGTGACTCATGATCGTTCGATGTACCTGCCTGGCCGGGAACATCGGCTCAATCCGGTGCAGGCCGACCGTGCGCTGCTCCAGGAAGCTAACCGTGTCTTCCTGTAGGGCAGTCGGGCCGATCAGGGCGTAAGCGAGACGTTCTGTCGGCTCTTCGACACCGAGGAGAGGCGCGGCGACCAGCGTGGCCGCGAGCTGCAAGACCGCACGGCGGTCGACGTGGTTGTTGAGTGATCCAGTCATCCAGGCCACGGTGAGCAGGTCCGGTGCGGCGGCCGAGTCAGTCCGGGTGGTTACGGCTGATCCGTCATCGGCGTCGGCTGGGGCTGCCAGGCGCAGGGCGCGGCGCGCGTCCTCGGGGACAGCCAGGCCATCGGCGAACTCCTCAAGCGTGTTGAGCGTGGCAAGCCGCTTGCCCGTTTTGTACTCGCTTAACCGCCCCTGCGGTATGCCGGTCAGCCCGGCGATCTGCCCCTGAGAGAGGCCGTGCGCCCCTAGTACGGCGACGATCTTGCCGAGATCACGTTCCTTGCACGCCTCGATCACGTCCTGACGTGCGAAAGCACGTCTGACGATCTCCTGGACTTCGTATCGGTCCAAGGTCATGGCGCTTCCGTCCAGCCCTCCGGGGGGTCACTGAGCACTACAAGTCAATCACACCGTGAGATCACACGGTGAGATGTCGCGATCCGGTAAGGCCCGGCAGCCTCGGGGGTCAACCAACACGAGACTACGTAGGAAGAGGGTCAGGATGGCCGACGAAGGGGCAGCACCGGACCATCAGAAAGATATGGTTGGCTCGCACAAAGGCGCGCCATTGGGAGTTGACCCGACTATTCCGTCGGTTGCGAGGATGTATGACTACTATCTCGGCGGAAAAGACAACTATGAAGCGGATCGCGAGGCGGCAGAAAAGGCCCTGTCCATAGTTCCATTTGGCCGCAGCATCGCACGCGCAAACCGCTACTTCCTGATGCACGCGGTACTGGTGATGGCCGATCAAGGAATAACGCAATATATTGACCTCGGCACCGGTCTTCCGACGAGCCCGAGCGTTCACGAGCTAGCCCGGGCGATCCAACCAGGCGCGCACGTCTTGTACGTTGACAACGACGCGGTAGTCACGGCCCACAACAGGGCCATCCTTGCCAATCGGCTCGGAATCGAGGCCATACAGGCCGACATACGTGACCCAGACGCCATCCTGGCCAATCCCGAACTGCTGAGCCTCATAGACTTCACGAAGCCTGTTGGCGTGCTCTTTGTCGCCGTCCTGCACTTCATTCAGGATAGCGATGACCCGTACGGCATCGTCCGCGCGTTCGCTAGCCGCATGGTTCCCGGAAGCTTCCTAGCGTTGTCACATATCACAAGCGACGGCACAAACTCTCAGGTGATGGGAACCGTAAAGGATGCGTACGACACGACCAGCAGCCCTGTGGCCTTCAGGACGAAGCTGGAAATACACGACTTCTTTTCTGGATTCAGCATACGCAACCCTGGGTTGGTCAACGTCACCCGTTGGTATCCCTACGGATCATCCGGAGCCGCAGTCTCGGTCGGTCATTCTGGCCTGTCGTTTGTAGCCGGGGTCGGGCGGAAAACCTGACAACCGCATCGTGATAAGGGAGGAGGGTAGAGAAGGATGGATGTGTGGCGTGCACGCATGACACCCAACCATTTGGAGAGAGAGCCCCATCATTGACGTGCACGATCAGATGGCCAAGCGCACTGAACGCGATTTCCCGCGGTGGTTAGTCATGTGGGGGCCATACTCCATGGAGTACTGGGCATACCCATGCTTCTACGTGCCACGCGGAACCATCGTGCATTCAAGCGACCCAGCCGAATTGACGACGAACATGCGTGCGATACAGATTGCAGCCGCGACGGATCGGCAGGACTGACCCCCCGCGTGACACCATAGACCCCGGTCCGCGCCCGGCATCGAGTTGAGGAACGGGCGCGGACCGGTTCCATGACGAGGCTTGCCCGGACCCATGGGACCGACTGACGCACCGACCCACTGAGCGGCCCAGTCGCCCCACGCTAGCGCCCGACGATGGCCCTCGGCCCCGGCCGGGGGGCTACGGGCTCTCTGCCAGCCTCTCTATCGCGCCGCCCTGATTACACGGGCGGATTTTTTATCTCACGGCGAGATAGCGCCAATCTCACCTTCTTATTGAAGCGATCTCACTTCACGATCTCATCGGGTGATGGGATCCCCGTGCCTCACGAGCTTACCTTTTCACCGTAACGATCCAGGCCCCGAACAAAGGACGTGAAACGGTGATTTGGATTCTGGCAATCGGCGCACTGTCCGCAGTGGCCATTGGGGCATTCGCTCTTCTGGTAATCGGCGTGCAGAGCACCGACCGGCGCAAGAGCCTGCGCAACACCTCCGATAACAACGCTGCGCGGTCGTTTGCGCGCCGAGTCCTCGGAGTCTACGTGCGCCAGCCGACTTACACGTCCGACCGCGACGAAGTGAGGAAGTGAGTGCATCCCATGCGTACCCGTCTGATCGCTCTTCTCGGCCGCCGCTGTCGGTGTGGCGCACTGGCCGAGGAAGACACCCGAATCTGCCGTAAGTGTCATGACCGCACCCGATGGCTACGGCGCAAAGCACGGAAGAGGTGACATCCATGACTGTCTCAATCCCCCTCGTGGTCATAGTCGGCGCGATCGTCTACGCCGCCTGGCGATTCATGGGACTCCGGGCATGGCAAGCAATTGTCTGCCTGCTGCTCGGTTTCCTCTTGGCCGCCACCACCGCCGCACCCATCGATCCAGAGCATCGTGACCGTACATTGTCAACTCGCTCACGCGGCCACTGACACGGCCTATTAGGAGGTGATGCCACAGTGCCAGACACACCCAGCACCAGCACGATCAATCTTCTGGAGGTCGACCACTCGCGCCAACACTGCACACAACATCATCGCCGGATTCTCCGTCGCCATTCCCAACCCTGGCCGACTTCTGGCGTCATATCAGACCACGCCCTAGCCGACGTCCCCACCCTGGCCGCACGAAATTACCCGCCTCAGGACCCAGCTGACAGCAACCCGCCTCGACCGCGCCAACCTCGCCGCCGCAGGCCGGGCCACCATCGCCGCGCACCTCGACGGCGAACCCGACCCGCTCGCCTACCTGCGTGACGAGCTGCACGCCCAGGGCTTCACGCACGCATCGGGGGCACGCATGAACAATCCCCGCCGAATGCGCCGACATGCCCGCAGAATGCGCCGCTACGGCATGCAGCCCATGGTCGTCATCAACTCCGGTGACCCGCTGCCCGATCTGATCATCGTCACCCTGGCCCGCTGGCTGTGGCGCTACCGCTCCGAACTCGCTCCCGCTCACCCTGGCCGCGACGGTTGCGCTGGCCGCGTGGTTCCTGCACGCCGCACACCCGCACTGGTGGCCAGCACTCACCGCGGCCACCGTCGCGGTCGCGCACCGGCGCAGGCTTGGCGGGCGCACGGCTCGGCCTGGCCACCCGCGCTGAACGCGGCTACGCCATAGCCGTCATCGCGGCCACGGGCGGATGGCTGGCCGCAGCCACTGCGGCTGGCCCCTGCGCGCGAACCACTGCCCCGCGTCCTGGTCGTGAGCACATGCGTCCTGGCCGTGCCGTGGTGGGCGCACCGCCGGCGCCGGGCCAGGGTCCGTGTCGAGCGCCTGCTTGCCGCCTGGCCGGAGATCGCCCAGGCGGTCGGGCTGGCCGGGTCGCGGGTCATGTCCGCCGTGGTGGACGTGTGGGGCTGGCGGGCCGTGTTCGGCCTGGCCCGCGGCCAGACGATCACTGACGTGATCGCCAAGCTGCCCGCCATCGAGTCCGGGCTCGGCACGTTCCGGGGAGCTGCCCGCGTCTGCCCGACCCCTGATGGCCTGGCCAACCGGTTCGAGCTGCGCGTGCTGGACAAAGATCCGCACGCCGATGCGATCACCTGGCCCGGCCCGTCGGTCGCACTCCATCACCGAGCCCATCGACCTCGGCCCGTTCGAAGACGCCATGCCCGTGCACGGTGCTCCTGCTACGCCGTGCACGGCCTGTTCGGCGGGGCGACTGGATCGGGCAAGAGTGGCGGCGTCAACGTCCTCATGGGCAACCTGACCGCCTGCGCGCGATGTGGTGATCTGGGCGATCGACCTCAAGCGCGGCATGGAGCTCGGCCCGTGGGCCGCAGTGCATCGACCGCCTGGCCACCACGCCCACCGAGGCCCGCGCGCTGCTGGCCGACGCGGTGGCCATCCTCGAAGCCCGCGCCGCCTACCTCGCCGCGATCGGCAAGCGGGTCTGGGAGCCCACCCCGGACATGGCCCGCCCTGCTGATCATCATCGATGAGTACGCCGAACTCACCGAGTCCGCCTCCGACGCCACCGGCGATGCCGACTCGATCGGCCGCCGTGGCCGGGCCGTCGCCGTGACCCTCGTCGCGGCCACCCAGCGGCCGACCCAGAAGGCGATGGGCCAGGGCGCGCTGCGCTCCCAGATGGACGTGCGGATCTGCTTCCGTGTCCGCGAGCGCCACGACGTTGACCTCATCCTCGGCCAGGGCATGCTGGCCGCAGGCTGGCAGGCGCACAAGCTCAACGCCCCCGGCAAGTTCCTGATCTCCGCACCCGAGCACGACACACCCCGCCGAGCCCGCGCCTACCTGCTCACCGACGAGGCCGTGAGCGCCACCGCGAGCCGAGCACGCGGGTCTCCGGCCAGAACTGGACGAGGTGTCCCGGCGAGCCCTGGACGAGCGTGTGCAGAGCCGCCCATCGGCCGCACGAGATGAGCTGCATACCGATCCTGGCCCCGATGCCGTGAGCACCGCAGACGCCGAGGACACCCCGGATGCGCTCCTGTGGGTAGCTCTGTCTCTCGCCCCCGCCGAAGGTATCGCCGTGGCCGACCTGGTAGCGGCTACCGGCATGAGCCAGCGATGGGTGCACTACCAGCTCCGCGCCCTCGCGGCCACCGGCCAGGCCATCCAGATCAGACGCGGGATCTGGCGCGCGGCCAACCGTCGTGAGGATGACGCTCCGTGAGCACCGGAGCGCAAGCGCAAGCGCAAACCTCACGCGCGTCTGCACTCATAGGCGGCAATGTGACCGATGCGCTTGCGCTTGCGCTAACTACCCATCGTGACCAATCGGGAGGAGACCACCACGACCCAACGCCAGCCACGACCCAAGGAGGTGATGTCCCCATGCAGGCATACACAGTCGAGCAAGTCGCCAGGATGCTGCACATCGGCCGGGACAAGGTCTACTACCTGCTCCGCACCGGCCAGCTCCGCAGCATCAAGATCGGCAAGTCACGCCGGATCACCAACCGCCACCTAGCCGAGTTACGTCGCCTCCGTCGAAGACCCGCCAATCATGACCGCATTACAGTCGCAACGCAGTGTGGTACATTGTGTTTCGTTTCGCTGCTCAGCAACGGCCAAGGACGGAGCCGATGGCCCTCACGCAGAACTACAGCCTGCGCCTCGACGCAGACAAGCGAAGCAAGCTCGAAGAGATCGCACGGCGGCAGGACCGTGACCTGTCCTACGTGATCAGGAAGGCCATCGATGAGTACATCGAGCGCCACCAAGACGACCCCAACGGCGACTACAGCAGCGCCAGCCCTGGCCACCACGAACCCCGGTGGTACGCCTCGACCGCAGACCAGGGCACGCCAGGCCACTACCCAACCCACCTGGCAGAACGGAGACCCCAAGTGTCCAACGATCTTAATCGGCAAGTACCAGGCCACGATCTACCCGGAAGGACAACGGGTACATCGGGTGCCATCAGCCTCGGCTTCGACGGAAGGGCGAACCGCCAGCGCATCAAGCGGAAGGCCAGGACCAAGGCAGCACGTCAAGGACAAGCTCATCCAGGCCGTCAAAGATCTTGAATCCGGCATCGAGACCAGCGAGAGCTACACGGTCGCGGAGGCCGTGAACGACTGGCTCGCCAAGGGCCTCAAGAGCCGCGGCGAAGACACTGTCACGGTTAACCGCATCCTGGCCGACCAGCACCTGATACCGCTGATCGGCGCGACCAAGCTCAAGGAGGCTGACCGCCGACGACGTGGACGACTGGCTCGACGGGCTGACCGGCAAGCTCGTCCACTCAGCAGCCTGCAAGGCCGTGCATTCGATCCTCAAGCGGCGATCCGGCAGGCCCAGGCCCGCGACAAGGTGCTGCGCAACGTGGCCGAGCTGGTCACCACGCCCAAGGGCAAGGCAGGGCGGCCCAGCCGGGCCATGACGCTCGACCAGGCCACCGCCATGCTGGAGCAGGCCAAGGCGTCACGGCTGCACGCCTACGTCGTCGTCAGCCTGCTCACCGGCATCCGCACCGAGGAGGCCCGCGCGCTGCGCTGGTCTCACGTCGTGGCCTGGGCAGAGCGACGAGCCGCTGGCTGCCGGTCACCGAAGCCGGGTTCGATCACCAGCGGTTCGCCATCTACGTCTGGCGCTCCGTCCGCGCCGACGGCGACACCAAGACCGAGAAGTCCCGCCGCACGCTGGAGCTGCCCGCCCAGGCAGCCGAGGCGCTCCGCGACGCACCGCGCGCGGCAGGCCAGAGAGCGGCTAGCGGCAGGAACGATGCTGGCAGGATCACGGCCTCGTGTTCGCCAGCCAGGTCGGCACGCCGCTCGACGCTTCCCACGTCCGGCGGGCCTTCAAGGCGATCACCAGGAAGGCCGGGCTCGGGGAAACTGGACGCCCCGGGAGCTGCGCCACTCGTTCGTGTCCATCATGAGCGACAACGGCGTGCCCATCGAGACCATCGCTGATCTCGTCGGCACGCCAGCACGGCGGTTACCGAGGAGGTCTACCGGCACCAGCTCAAGCCGGTGATCACCCAAGGGCGCCGAGACCATGAACACCATCTTCAACCACCCACAAAAACTTGTGGAGCTAAGGAGATTCGAACTCCTGACCTCTTGCATGCCATCTGGCGGCAGCACGTCCACCCGCGTCCATCTGTGCAGGTCACCGTCCTCCCACGTCCCCACGAGTGCGCCCGCGTGCGGGTGAGTTGCTGTACTTCCGTGCTGTACCGCACCCACTCGCAGGCAGCGTCCCGCGGCATCGCGGACAGCATGCCCTCCCACCTTCTCACTGCGGCGTTCCCGCCACCTCTCCCCCGGAGAAACCCTGCTGGTGCCACTGCGCCACCAGTCTCTGCCGCCCCGGCGGGCTCCGTCCATCTGTTAATCGCAGGACCTCTTGCTCCGTGAGCTCACTCATCTAGCCGAATAGAGTGCGTTGCGTGGGCGCATCGTTATACGCCTACCGGCATATCCGCTCATGGTTGGCAGGCTCGGCCGTAACTCCTCGGGATCGGCGGCCTGGCGCTCCCGGCGTCCCGGGATTACGCCAGATCGCCGATTTTGCGCACTGGACAGTCATTCCTGACGTCGGGGATGCTGCAAACAGATCGTCTGATTCTGCGCCTCTTACCAGCGACTGGCTGCGCGACTTGGACCAAGATACGCTCAACCGCCAACGCCGTGTGCTGGGCGACGACGACCCCATCACCCTGATATGCGAGAAAAATCTCGCCGAAGATTTGCGAGCCTTGGGCGACGCAGATCCCAAGCCGCCTTTGTAGCCGACCATTCATTGATCGTCACCTCCACGCCGAGCCTGCATGTTCATGCATGGCTACCTGATCGGGCCAACGCACGGATGTGCCGCGGACCGAGCGGTTTTCAGAATTGCCGTGGTCTGTAGATGTCGGAGCGGTGCTCGATGGCTATGACGTTGACCCGGCGATGCTGGTCGTCGATGCGGTAGATCACCCGGTAGTCACCCCGGCGGGCGCTGTGCAGCCCGTCGAGTCCGAGCTTGAGCGGCTTGCCGGCGCGGTACGGGTTGGCGGCCAGCGACCCGTACAGGAATTCGACTGCCGCGGTGGCGACCTTCTCGGGCAGCCGGGCCAGCGCACGGCGACCCGGCGCTGTCCAGGCGATCGCGAAGCCGTCTTCGCTCACCTGTCAGCGATCAGGCGCAGTGCGTCGTCCCTGGTCAGCACAGGTGCGTCGGCGGTGCTGAGTTCGGCCAGCGCCTCGCGGATGTCGTCCAGGAGCGCGGCGCTGCCCATGACGTCGAGGGTCTCCTCCAAAGACTCCAGGTCTTCCACGCTGATGACCACCGCAGCAGGGTGGCCGTGCTTGGTGATCACGACGCGGCCGTGCTCGCGTTCCAGGCGGTCCACGACCTCCGAGAGCCGGTTCTTCACGTCCGCTAGGGGCATCTGCTCACTGGCTGACATGGCCATAAGTATAGCTAGTTTCTCCGGACTCCCGCTAGCCAGCACCATCCGGATCTGCCGCGGGGAGTGAGGTTGCAGATGTCGGGGAGCGTCCAGATGCTGGTCTCGAGCGTCTGCCAGGGATCGTCGGCTGCGAAGTCTCCCGCTTGCGTCGTCCTTGCCTTGTCTCTGCGCACTCTTGGAGGATTCTGTTCAACCAGACTGCCATCCCGGCGTCCCCAAGATCTACTCCCGGCACCCGCACCAGCCGCTCAGGGGTGCGTGTTCGCGGAAGGCGACGGCCGTGGTTCAGGTGCGGGACCTGTGCTGTTGTTTGCCGCGGCCGTTCACGAGGTGCGCAAGGTTGACCCCGTCTCAAGCAGGGTCTTGAGGCTGGCCAGGACGGCGGGCCATCCCTCGGAGATGGCCGGCAGCACTACGCTGCCCGGCGCGAACCCGTCGTGGGTCACCGTGAGCTTGACGACACCGTGGCCGACGTCCTCGATGTCGAAGGCGACCCTGGAGCGGGCTTCGGCGCGCCAGGCCGCGGCGGTCGCCTCGTCCATGCCAACCGCCGCGGCCCACTGGGGGGTGATCGTGTGCCAGGTATAGGCCAGCCGGTGGGGCGGATGGGACTCGAGGATCACCTGGCCGGGGCCGCTCACCACCAATCCGACGTCGTCGTGGGCCATCTCGTAGGTGGAGCCCTTCGTCCAGTCCGAATGGAACGTCTTCGGACCAGCCGTCTGGTGCCGCCAGTAACGCTTCATCAGCGCAGGGTCGGTGAGGCCCTGCCACACACGTTCGGGAGTCTCCTGGATGTAGGTCGTGTAGACGAATGCGGTCTGCTCGCCCTTGGGGTCCATGGCGGTGACCTCCGGTGCGGTAGGTGGGATTCGGTCTTGTCACTACCCGCGTCCGGGTGCACGCACGCACGGGAGGGTAGCGATGGCAATCCACCGACTATCCTCGCCATGCCCGGTCGTCGCTCCCCTGTCACAGGACGACCCGATGCTCGCCGCGCTCCGCACCGCTATGTGCGCTCGCCGGGCACGGGTGGCCGGGTTCTGGCATATTTCAGATCCCGGTGGGGCGTGCTGGGGTGAGGCCGGTCAACTCCTCGCTGAGCTGCCACAGCCGGTGGGCGGTCGCGTCGTTGCGGGCGGCCGGTGACGGCTCGCGCTGCTGACTTTTGACGTAGTAGCCGCCTGTCGCGCGTGCTACCTGCGGGGAGGTGGCCAGGTAGACGATCGTGCGGGCGCCTCGCCGCGGTGAGAGCATGAACGGCCGCGCAAGCGTCACGGCGGCGCGCATGGGCAGCCGGACCTCGCGGCCGAACCGGGTCCGTACCAGCCCGGGATGCGCGCAGTTGGCGGTCACCGCGCTGCCCTCCAGCCTGCGGGCCAGCTCGCGGGTGAACAAGATGTTCGCCAGCTTGCTGTTGGCATACGCGCGCCAGCTTTGCCAGCCGTACTCCAGTTGCAGGTCATCTAGATCAAGGCGGGCTGCGGTGTGCGCGTCGGAGGTTACCGTGATCACACGGGCAGGGGCGGCCGCGGCCAGCTTGCCCAGCAGCAGATTGGTCAGCAGGAACGGTGCCAGATGGTTGACGGCGAAGACCTCGTCGTAGCCGTCCGCGGTGACCCGGCGCTGGCTAGCCATCAATCCCGCATTGTTGACCAGCACGTCGATCCGCTCCAGCGCGCCCAGGCGGTCCGCGAGCGCGCGGACCTGCCCCATCGAGGCTAGATCGGCGACTTCCAGCCGCGGCGCCGGCCCGCCCGGCGCAGCCACTTCCGCGGCAACCGCCTCACCACGGCCACGGTCCCGGCCGACCAGAATTACCTGCGCCCCCCGCCCGGCCAAAGCGGCCGCCGTCGCCCTGCCGATCCCCGACGTGGCACCCGTCACCACGCAAACCTCGCCGCTCATGGCCAAAGGCTAACCCCGGCAGCCGACCAGAGATCAGGACGTGGCCGTTGCGGCGCGCGTACTCCCGGGTGCTGCTGTGTATCGCCCGCGACCGGGCACGCGGACTGCGCGACATCCTGCAAGCGCCATCCACCGCACAGCGCGGGCGAGTGACCCGGCGCCAGCGGCATCCGCGAGGCGGATTTGCAAGCTCCCGGGACTTGCTGACCGGCAGCAGTTGTGGTCTGCCCAACCGCCCAGGTGCCCTCCGGCCGTGGCCCGCTCGTAACCCGGTTATCGCTCCCTGGGGCTCCTTGTTTCACCGGTGGATCGGGCGTAGCTTGGCAAGAGGAAGTAGCGCTCGTTTATCCACGTGTAAACGAGATCAATATTCCGGCTGCTCCGGACCTCGGTGGCGCTTCGCGCGCAGCTAACTGAGGGACAATATGGCAGCGCCTTTCCGTCAGCGGGCCCGGCTTTCCGTCTATGGCACACGGGCCATCTTGCGGTGTCGCGGCACAGTGCCTGCGAGCATCGGCCGCTGGCTTGCTGTCGGCCCGTTACAGCCAGCCAACCATCGTGGCCTGAGCCCGGGGACCGCCCGGGCGGCGCCACTGCCCGTGTCCGGTGCCGGGTTTATCCTCGCCGTCCCGACTCCACCCGTAACCGAGGCCATCCCTGCGGAAGCGTTGCCGGCCTGATGGCTCACCAGGCGCGGGCCGATGGCCCAGGAAACACCACCGGGGCAAGCCGTTCCCGCGAGACACGGAAATGGAGAGACGGAAAAAAGGGAGAACTCGATGCGAAATCCAACCCTGGTTGAAGGGGACCGGCATCAGTCGCCGATTCCGGTCGTTCTGGATAGTGCAGGCCGGGCGCGTCAGCGGGTGCTAGCCCTTTTCCTCCCCATCGCCGCCGTGCTGTATATCAGTGCCGAAGCCGTCAACCCCCGCGGCACCGACCAGCCGATCACCACCCGGGCCACCGCGCTTAAGGAACTGCCGATTGCCGCACAGCACCCAGCTCAGCTCTTCGTCTCAGGCTCGCTGACCCTCCTCGCGCTGGGCGCGCTGGCTGTCTCCTATGCGGCGATCGCCACCCTGGTCAGGAACCGTGGTTCGGCCATGGCCACCATCGCCGCGCTGATCGGGGGCATCGGTGCCTTCTGCGGAGCTCTCATCAACGTCCTGGTCGGGTACAACCTCGCCGCCGCTGCGACGGCTCACATGTCCCCCGACGCGGCCGCGCAGTTCCTGGTGGCCACGTTCAACTCCCGGGCCTACCAGGTGTTCGCCGCCGCCTACTTCATCGGCATCTTCGCCGCACCGGCGCTCATGGGGTTTGCCCTGTGGCGGAGCCAGAGCGTGCCACGCTGGCTGGCGGTCCTGTTCTTCGCCGGCCTGGAACTCGCCCAGCAGCTGGGATCAATCGGCCCGGTCCGTGTCATCGTGCTCACGCTCCCCTTTGCGGTGGCAATGGTCCTGCTGGCCGCCCGGATCTGGCGGGCAGCAGCGCTGCCGGCCAGCCGCAGCCCGGAGCCGGTCGCCGTGCCCGTGAGCAGCCGGTGAAGATGTCCCGGCACAGCCCAGAAGTAAGCCAAATCTTGCGCTTCCTGGAATCGGTTAAGGCCCGTGCCTAGGGCAGGGCACCTCCGGCCCAGCAAGTCCGGGGATACGGGAGCGGATCGCTGGCGAGGTAACCCGGCCGTAGAGCCGGAAATGACCGCGACTGGGCGTACCTCTCCAGCCGCTGCCCGCACTAGCGGCACAGTCAGCGGAGAGCCGCCCACGGCGGATTCGCCCAGGATGCGGCTGGCCGCCGGTGAGCCGAAGACGAGTCCCGGGGGTCGTGTCCTGTCGCCGACGCGGTACCGCCATCCGGGCGATGTGATCCGCCTGGCCGCGGCGGCGTCGGTGCTGGTCGTGGCGGCCGTGATGGCTGTGTTGCTGCCTGCGCTGCTGCGGCCGGATGCGGCCGCGATCACCGGGGTCGGGCCCGCGACCGCGGCCGGGCGGGTGCTGACTGGCCTGGTGCAGGTGACGATCGCGGCAGCGGCCCTGCTGCTGCTGGTGACCGCGCTGCGGTACCGCCGGTTCCGGGTGCTGGCCACCGTGGCGGGCGGGTTCGCGGCCGCGGCGGCGCTGATGACCGGAATCTCTTATCTGGCCGGGCCAGCCGGTTCTGCCGCGCTGCCCGCGGGGCTGCGCGAGGGTTCGTGGCTGACCGTCGCGTGGGTCCCTGATCCGGCTGTTCTGGCGGGACTGGCGGCTGTCGCGGTGGCCGCGGCGCCGTGGCTGAGCCGGCCCTGGCGCCGGGCGGCTTGGGTGGTACTCCTGCTGATCGGCGTGGCCCGGCTGATCACCGGCGGGCTGCTGCCGATGCAGCTGGTGCTGGCGCTGGCCGCCGGGGTCACTGTAGGGGCGGCCCTGCTGGTGGCGTTCGGGGTGCCGGACCGGCGGATGGGACCCGGTGGGGTGGCAGCGGCGCTCCGCGCGGGCGGCGTGCCTGTCAGCCAGGTGACCGGTCCGGTAGGCCATGCGAAAGGCTCGCGGCCGTTCCAGGCGGTGACCGGCGACGGCCGTGCCCTGTTCGTCAAGGTCTTCGGCTCGGACCAGCGAGATGCCGACCTGCTGTACCGGGCTTACCGCGGCATCCGGCTGCGCGGTGTCGGCGACACCAGGCCTGCGGCCTCGCTCTTCAAGGCCGTCGAGCATGAGGCGCTGCTGGCAGTGATGGCCGAACGGGCAGGCGTAACGGTGCCGCACGTCGGCCAGGTCCTCAGGGCCGGCGACGGGTCAGTACTGCTGACCATGGAACTGGTAGCGGGCCAGTCGCTGGACGAGGTCCCGGCCGATCGCATCACCGACCAGCTCGCCGGTAGCCTGTGGCGCGAGGTCGGCCGGCTGCACCAGGCCAGGATCGCGCACCGGTCCCTGCACGGCGGCAACATCATGATCAGCCAGAACGGCTACCCCTGGCTGGTTGACTTCAGCTTCGCCGAGCTCGCCGCGTCCAGCCGTCAGCAGGCCATTGACGTGGCCGAGCTGCTCACCTCGCTGGCAGGCCGGATCGGCCCGGACCGTGCTGCCGCCACCGCGGCGACCGCGATCGGCGCCGACGGCGTCGCTGCCGCCGTGCCGCTGCTGCAGCCGCTCGCTTTGTCAACCAGCACCCGACGCGCCATCAAGGGCCAGGACGGGCTGCTGAAGCAGACGCGGGCGGCCGCGATCGCGGTCTCGGGCGGCGAGGGAGACCAGGATCTGGCCCGGCTGCAGCGGGTGCGGCCACGCACTCTGCTGGCGATCGCCGCGCTGGCCGGCGCCTTTTACTTCCTGCTGCCGCAGATCGCCCAGGTGAGCAGCAGCTGGCACGCGCTGCAGCACGCTAACTGGGCCTGGCTGCCTGTGATCATCGCCCTGTCCGCGCTGACCTACCTGGCCAGCGCGATAGCGCTGATCGGCTCGGTCCCCGGCCCTGTCCCGTTCGCCCCGGCCGTGCTGGCGCAGGGCGCGTCATCGTTCATCAACCGCGTGTCGCCAGCCAATGTGGGCGGGATGGCGCTGAACGCCCGGTTCCTGCAGAAGAGCGGAACCAGCACCCCGGCCAGCATCGCGGCGGTAGGCGTGAACAGCCTCGCGGGCGCCGTCATGCACGTCCTGCTGATGGTGGTCTTCTTCGCGCTGGCCGGCCACGACCTCACGAAAGCTTTCAAGCTGCCGTCTGGCAGCAAGATCCTGCTCGCCCTAGCGGTGATCATCGCGGTCATCGGCATCGTCCTGGCGACACGGCCCGGCCGCCGCTGGACGCGTAAGCAACTGGTCCCCGGTGCCCGTTCCGCGGCCGGCAGCCTGCGGCAGGCCGCCGCCAGCCCGGTCAAGCTCAGCCTGCTGTTGGGCGGCTCGGCCCTGATCACCCTCGCCTACATCGCCGCGCTGGCCGCCTCGGTCCAGGCGTTCGGCGGGGGCCCTGGCCTGGTCGTCCTCGGCGCGGTGTACTTGGGTGCCGCCGCGCTGGCCGCAGCAGCGCCCACGCCGGGCGGTCTGGGCGCGATCGAGGCGGCGCTGGTCGCCGGGCTGACCGGAGTCGGCATGCAGCCCGGACCAGCAGTCTCGGCCGTGCTGCTGTACCGGCTGGCGACCTACTGGCTGCCGGTGCTGCCGGGCTGGCTGTCCTGGCGGTCCCTGCAGCACCGGGGGTATGTGTGAGCGCCAGCCCGCCGCGGCTGGCCCAGCCGGCCAGCGCGGGCGCCGGCTTCGCCGGCCGGCCGCCGGTGCCGTCGGCCGGCGGCACCGGCCGGAGAAACGGGATACCAGGCTCCGGGCACATGCGGAGCAACCTTTCTTCACGACTCGCACGGAACGTGATGAGAGCAGTGCTGGGACGACGGAACATATTGCGCGCAGCCTGTCTAGCGCTGGCCGCCACCTGCTGCGCCTGCACTTCCGCCAGCGGCAGCAGACTAGCTGGCCAGGCAGGCGGGGCCGCCCGGCACAGCGCCGTGATCACAGTCGGGTCATTCGATTTCCCGGAAAGCGTGCTGCTCGCTGACCTGTACGCGGGAGCGCTCGCGGCGCAGCGTTTCCCCGCCCGTGTCCTGCCGGATCTGGGCCCTCGTGAAGTGGTGGACCCGGCACTGATGAGCGGTCTTGTCCAGATCGTGCCTGAGTACTCCGGATCAGCGCTCGAATTCATCAGCGTGGGACGGCTGTCCGCGACGTCTGATACTACGGCGACCAGCCGGGCCCTGGCCGAGCAGGCGGCCGGCCGGGGGCTGGTGGCAGGCCGACCGTCGGCCGCCCAGGACGGCAACGTCATCGTGGTCACCGCCGCGACCGCGGCCCGCTATGGCCTGCGATCGATCGCCGGCCTGGCCCGGGTGGCGCCCCGGCTGGCATTCGGCGGACCGCCCGAATGCCCAGGGCGCGCCTACTGCCTGCAGGGGCTACGGCGCGTATACGGGCTCCGGTTCCGGGCGTTCGTCCCGCTCGACGCCGGCGGCCCGGTGACGCTGCAGGCCCTGGAGGCAGGGAACATCGGCGTGGCGCTGCTGTTCAGCACCGATCCGGCCATCACGGCGGACCATCTGGTGGTGCTGGCCGACGACCGCGGCCTGCAGCCGGCCGAGAGCATCGTCCCGCTGGTGCGCCGGAGTGTCCTCGTCCGCTACGGCCCGCGGCTGCTCGCGGTGCTCAACACCGTGTCGGCGCGGCTGACCACCAGCTCACTGCGCGCCCTGGACGCGCAGGTGCAACTACGTGGAGAGGATCCGCGCCTGGTAGCTGAGAACTGGCTGCGGACGCACCGGCTGGCCTCGATGGGAGGTGCGCTGCCTTGAGCGAGAAGGCGGAGATGGTAACCACACGGGCCGGCACAGCAAGCGTTCCGCCGGATCCCGCCGTGCGGCGGACGCCGCGGCACCGACGCCCGACCGGCGCACCCCCGCCGCTGCCGCACCCGGTCTCGGTCACCACCAGGGCCTGGCTGGTCCTTGCGGTGATCATCCTGGCCGGCCTGATCCTGATCTCGGCGCGGACATCGTCGCTGCGACTCGATAATCAGGTCAACGCAGCGGTACTCAGGCTTTTCGCTCGGACCCGGACGCCGTGGCTGACCGACCTCGCCACCGGGATCTCCGCGGTCTGCTCCGGCTGGGGGGCCACGGTGGTCGGGCTGTCGGCGGTCGTGCTGACGATGGTGTTCCGGCGCTGGCGGCACCTGCTGGTGTTCCTGTGCAGCCTGCTCCTCCTCGAGCTCGCCATCCAGCTCATCGACACCGGGCTGACCCGGCCACGCCCGTACGGCGTCCGGGCCATCGCGGGCTGGGCCGGGTTCTCGGCGCCGGCGATCTCGGTGGCAATCCTCACGCTGCTGCTGATAGGCATCGCCTACTGCCTGGTCGTGCCCGGACGGCGCCGCTCTTATGCGAAGGCGGCCATCGCGGTCATCGTGACCGTGCTGTGCCTGGCTTGCCTGTATCTCGCGGTCGATCACGTGGATGACCTGCTCCTGGGCGTGGCGCTCGGTGTCGCGATCCCGGTCACCGCGTTCCGTTTCTTCACCCCGAACGAGGTGTTCCCGGTCGCCTACCGACGCGGCAACACCGCGCACGTGGACGTAACCGGCCGAAGGGGCGAGGCGATCCGGCAGGGCACGCGCGACCAGCTCGGTGTCACCGTCACCGAGATCGCGCCGGTCGGGCTGGAGTCGTCGGCCGGGTCCACGCCGCTGCGGCTGCGGGTCGAGGGCTGCCCGCAGCAGTACCTGTTCGCCAAGCTCTACACCAAGGGCCACGTCCGCGCCGACCGCTGGTACAAGCTGTGGCGGGCCATCCTGTACGGCTCGCTGGAGGACGAGCACCCCTTCCAGACCGTGCGGCGCCTGGCCGAGTACGAGGACTATGCCCTGCGCCTGCTGCAGGACATCGGGATCGCGGTAGCCAAGCCCTACGGCATCGTGGAGATCACGCCCGAACGGGAATACCTGCTAGTCACCGAGTACTTCGACGGCGCCGTGGAAATCGGCGAAGCCGACGTTGACGACGCCGTGATCGACCAGGGGCTGCTGCTGATGCGCACGCTGTGGGACGCGGGGATCGCCCACCGCGACATCAAGCCGGGCAACCTGATGGTCCGCGGCGGGCAACTGCTGCTGATCGACGTGGCCTTCGTCCAGGTCCGCCCGTCGCCGTGGCGGCAGGCAGTCGACCTGGGCAACATGATGCTGGTCCTGGCGGTCCGCACCGACCCGGCACGCGTGTACCGGCGGGCGTTGCACTATTTCACCGAGGCCGAGCTCGGCGAGGCCTTCGCCGCCACCCGCGGGGTGGCCAGCCCGACGCAGCTTCGCGCCTTCATGAAACGAGACCCTCGCGACCTGCTGGCCGAGTTCCGTAAACTCGCCCCGCAGCGGCGGCCGATCGTGCTGCAGCGGTGGAGCGCCCGGCGGGTCAGCCTGGCCGCGGCCATGCTCACCCTCTTCGCCGTGCCCACCATTTTCGGTATCGGCCTGCTGCTGCCGACCAACGCCCCAGGTGTGCACGCGCCCGATTGCGGCATGGGCCACACGATGATCCTGGCTGCTCAGGCGGTTCCGTCGGCGGCCTTCCTGCCCTGCATTGCCGCGCTCCCGTCGGGCTGGACGGCGGCCGACAGCCAGATTGCCAGCGGACGGGCCAGCTTTGCGCTGGACTCCGGCTCCCAGGCCGGGGCCGGCGGCGTCCACTTCGTGCTCGGCCAGGCAGGGCAGCTGCAGACGGTGACGATCACCCTGACCGCGACGTGCGACATTTCCGGCGCCCAGCAGATCCCCTCCGACCAGCCCGGCATGCGCCGGTTCGAGCGCCCGCTGAGCCTGGTCCCGCAGTATTCCGACGTCCGCTACTACACCTTCCCCGGTGGCTGCGTCACCTACCAGTTCGCCTTCGCCCCCGGCGCGTCCCCGGCCCTGGCCACCACCGTCGATACCGCGGTGGCGTTCATGCCCCGGTCGGCACTGGTCGGCTACGTCCGGCGCACCGAAGGCCTGGCCCTGTGCGGGCGAGGTGCGCCATGCCCGGGATGACCCGGCCAGCCACGGCACGCCCGGAGGAGGAGGCGATTCTTGGCCACCCCCGGCGGACCGCTTTCCTCACTGCCGGGGTGGTGGCGCTCACGGCCGTGCTGTTCGCCCTGGCCGCCGGCCACGGCACCATGGCCCGCATCCAGCGGCTGGACGACGCATGGCTGCGGCTGATGATCTCCGGACGCGCCGCACCGCTGACGGCCATCGCCAAGGTTTTCAACGTCCTCGGGCTGGTGTACGTCACGCTGCCGGTCCGGATCGCCCTGGCCGGGTACCTGGCCCTGCGCCGCCGGTGGTGGCACTTGGCGGCGTTCACCGCCGCCGTGGTGGTCTCGGAGGCGCTGATCGGCCCGCTCAAAGACATCTATGACCGGGCCAGGCCCCCCGGGTCGCTGGTCGCCACGAGCGGCGCATCGTTCCCGTCCGGGCACGCCGTCGCCGCCTCAGTCACCGTCCTCGCGGCCGTCATCGCCCTGGTTCCAGCGGGCAGGCGGCGCACCCTCTGGGGGGTGGCCGCGGTCACGTTCTCCATACTGATGGGGCTCTCCCGCGCCTACCTGGGCGCCCACTGGCTGTCCGACGCCACGGCCGGGATCCTGCTCGGCACCTCCTGCGCTCTGCTGACCGCCCTCATAGCCGACCTACTCCAGCGACAGCAGCAACACTGGAGGCAGCCTCCCGGGAGGCAACACCCGCCTGCCGTCACTCCACCAGACCACGCAGGCAGGGAACGGGGACGGACATGAACCGGAACCGTCCGGCCGATGCGACCAACCGGGGAGCTGTCCTGGCGCGCCTGCCACGGCGGGAGTACGGATGAAATCGCGCACGGTGCTCATGCCGGCCGGCAGCTGGCTGCGCGCACATGGGCTGATCCCGGCGGGGGTGACGCACGTTGGGTGACGACATCAGGCGTGTGGCCGCCGAGAACGGCCCGGCCAGCTTGCCGCCCGGCCCGGCCGTCCATAAGGACCGTCGTCAGCGCCGCCCGACCGGTGCGCCGCCGCCGCTGCCGCACCCGATCACCATCAGCACAACAGCGTGGCTGATCCTTGGGGCCGTGGCGCTCGCCGGCGCGTTCCTGGCGTCCCAGCACACGCCGTGGCTCCGGATTGATGATCGGGCCAGCACATGGGTGCTGCGTCTCCTGGCCGGAATACGGACGCCGTGGCTGACCGATGTGGCCAACGGGATCAACGGGGCGGGCTCCGGCTGGGGGGCCACCGCGCTCGGCCTGTCGGTGGTCGCCCTGACGATGGCGTTCCGGCGCTGGCGGCACTTGCTGGTGTTCCTGGGCAGCGTGTTGTTCCTGGAGATTGCCGGGACATCGATCTACTTCGGGCTGTCCAGGCCACGCCCGTACGGCGTGCCGATCATCGGCAGCTGGGGCGGGTACTCCGGGGTGTCGCCCCCGGTGGCGGTCGTCACGATCTTCTTGATGGGCATCGTCTACTGCCTGGCCGTGCCGGGCCGCGCCCGCTCCCGCGCCAAGGCGGCGGTGGCCGTCGTGGTCGCCGTGTTCTGTCTGGCCCGCCTGTACCTGGCCGTCGATCACGTGGATGACCTGCTCCTGGCCGTGGCGCTCGGCGTGGCCATCCCGGTCACCGCGTTCCGTTTCTTCACCCCGAACGAGGCGTTCCCGGTCACCTACCGGCGCGGCAACACCGCGCACGTGGATGTGACGGGCCGCCGCGGTGAGGCGATCCGCCAGGCCGTGCGTGACCAGCTCGGGCTCACGGTGACCGAGATCAAGCCCGTCGGGCTGGAGTCGTCCGCCGGCTCCACGCCGCTGCGGCTGCGGGTCGAAGGCAGCCCGGAGGAGTTCGTGTTCGCCAAGCTCTACACCAAGGGCCACGTCCGCGCCGACCGCTGGTACAAGCTGTGGCGGACCATCCTGTACGGCTCCCTGGAGGACGAGCACCCCTTCCAGACCGTGCGGCGCCTGGTCGAGTACGAGGACTATGCCCTGCGCCTGCTGCAGGACATCGGGGTCCGCACGGCCCGGCCGTACGGCATCGTGGAGATCACACCCGAACGCGAGTACATGCTGGTCACCGAATTCCATACCGGCGCCGTCGAAATCGGCGAAGCCGACGTCGACGACACGGTGATCGACCAGGGACTGCAGCTGATCCGCACGCTGTGGGACGCCGGGATCGCCCACCGCGACATCAAACCGGGCAACCTGATGGTCCGCTCCGGGGAGCTGCTGCTGATCGACGTGGCCTTCGTCCAGGTGCGCCCGTCACCATGGCGGCAGGCGGTCGACCTGGGCAACATGATGCTCGTCCTGGCCGTGCGCACCGACCCGCAGCGGGTCTACCGGCGGGCGCTGGCGTACTTCACCGAAGCCGAGCTCGCCGAAGCATTCGCCGCCACCCGCGGGGTCGCCAGCCCGACCCAGCTGCGCGCCTTCATGAAACGGCACCCGCGCGACCTGCTCGGCGAATTCCGCGCCCTCGCCCCGCAGCGGCCGCCGATCGCGCTGCAACGCTGGAGCATCAAGCGGGTCGCTCTGGCGGCCGCGATGCTCGCCATCATCACCGCCGCCGTGTTCGAAACAGGGAATGCCTTCTTCCCGGCGGCCAGAAATCTGGGCGCCTACGCCCCCAGCTGCGGCACCGGCCATTCGATGATCCTCAGCGCCCAGGCAGTCCCGTCCGCGGCCCTGCTGCCCTGCATCGCCGCGCTCCCGGCGGGCTGGAGCGTTGGCGGCACGGACATCGCCAGCGGGAAAGCCAGCTTCTGGCTGGACTCCGATCGCGCAGGGCCGCGAGCGGTCACCGTAACCCTCACTGCGACCTGCGACACCTCGGACGCCCAGCAGATCCCCTCCGACCAACCCGGCACGCACCGGTTCGAGCATCCGCTGAGCCTTGCGCCGCAGTTCTCCGGCCCCCGCTTCTACACATTCCCCGGCGGCTGCGCCACCTACCGGTTCAGTTTCGCGCACGGCACATCCCCCGCGCTGGCCGTCGCCGTCGATAACGCGCTGGCGTTCCAGTCCCGGTCAACCCTCGTCAACTACGTCCGGCACACCGAAGGTCTCATGCTCTGCGGGCGAGATGCCGCATGCCCGCGATGAGTTGTCGCGCAGCGCCAAGTCGAACGCGACGTTGGCCAGCGCGCCGTTTCCGGAGCTGCCAGGTTGCGAAGACGAGGAGTCGTCAGACACAGGTAATGGCGCGAGGCGATGTAGGGACGGCAGAATGGACGGGTGTATTCCGCCGACTTCTTTGAGGATCGGTGGCGCCGCTACCTGCACCCGTCGCTCAGCAGGGGCGGCTGACCGGCGGCGGGGGTTCGGGTCGTCTCGGTCGTAGCTCGCCGGGAAGGGGGTGTCCCGTGCAGGCCAGACTGGTCGATGTGCCCGGGGCGGAGCGCCAGGCGCTGGCCCCAGAGGCCGCGTGGCACACGCTTAGCGCCGAGGAGGTGCTGCGAGCCGAGGAGGCAGACCCGCGGCACGGCCTGAGCTCGGCGGAGGCGGCGTCGCGGGCCGGCCGGTTCGGCCCCAACACGCTCGCCGCAGGCAGGGCAGAGCCTCGCTGGCGCGCGTTCATCCGCCAGTACTCCGACCCCATGCAGATCGTCTTGCTAGTGGTCGGCGTCCTCAGCCTCTTCCCCCTCAGGCAGTTGGGAACCGGCCTTCTGCTGATTCTGCTGACACTGGCTAACGCGGTTCTCGGCCTGCAGCAGGAGGGCGGGGCCGAGAGCGCCGTGGCCGTGCTCCAGCGGAGGCTGATTGTGACCGCCCGGGTGCGGCGCGATGGCCAGGAGGCGCAGATCCCCGCTGCACAGCTGGTCCCCGGCGATGTCGTCTCGATCGAGGCGGGTGACGTCGTTCCGGCTGACGGCAGGCTGCTCCGGGTGGCCACGCTGGAGGTCGCCGAGTCCGAGCTGACCGGGGAGAGCCTGCCGGTCTCGAAGAGCACGGCCCCGGTCGGGGAAGCCGACATGCCGCTGGGCGACCGGACCGACATGGTGTACATGAACACCTCGGTCACCCACGGGACGGGCGAGTTCGTGGTCACCGCGACCGGGATGGCGACCGAGGTCGGCCACATCTCGGGAATGCTCCAGGCACAGCCGACGGTCAAGACCCCGCTCACCCGCCAGCTCGACCGGCTCTCAAAGCAGCTCCTGCTGGTCGCGGGTGTCGCGCTGATCGCGTCGATGGCCGTGAACCTGTCTCGCGGCTATACCTTCAACGCGGTGTTGCCCGCCGCGGTCGCCTTCGCCATCGCGGCGGTCCCGGTGCAGTTGCCTCTGGTGGTGACGACGATCCTGGCGTGGGGCACCCGGGCTCTGGTCAAGGTCGGCGCCATCATGAAGCAGCTCCCTTCGACCGAGACCCTGGGGTCCACGTCCGCGATCAACACGGACAAGACCGGGACGCTCACGCTGAACCAGATGACCGCGGTCCAGATGACCGTCGCCGGGCACCGCTATGCGGCCGAGGGAAAGGGTTACTCGACCCACGGGCGCATCAACCGCGTCGCCGGACAGGCGGAGATCCCGCTGGACCAGTTCCTGATGCCGATGGTCCTCGCCTCCGACGCGGTGCTCAGCGATGGCGAGCTGATCGGCGACCCCACCGAGGGAGCCCTGGTCGTGCTGGCCGCTAAGGGCGGCATCGACGCCGTCTCGACCAGGCAGGTGTATCCGAGAATCGCCGAGCTCCCCTTCGACGCCGAGTACAAGCTCATGGCGACGTTCCACAAGATGACCGATGCATCGGGGAAGGGGGTGATCCGCTGCTTCGTGAAGGGGGCGCCCGATCAGCTCCTGGCCCGGGCCGCCACGGTGCTGGATCCGGAGGCCGGCCCGGTTCCGCTCGACGGCCGTCTCCGCGAGCGGTACCTGGCCGATAACCACCGGTTCGCCGAAGAGGGCCTGCGGGTCATGGCCACCGCACGCAGGGATTTCAGCCCGGCGGCCTTCGATCCGGGGGCTGGCCTGCTCCCGCTCGTGACCGATCTGGAACTGCTGGCTCTCGTCGGGATCGTCGACCCGCCGCGGCCCGGTGCCAGGGCATCGGTCGGGCAGGCGAAGTCCGCCGGGATCGAGGTCCGCATGATCACCGGTGATCACGCGGTGACCGCGGCCGCGATCGCCCGCCAGCTTGGCATCGATGGCAAGGTCATCAGCGGGGCGGAGTTCGGCGCGATGACCGATGACGAGGCGATGGAGGCGGTCGCCGATGTCGGCGTGATCGCCCGCGTCACCCCCGAGCACAAGGTCCGCCTCGTGGACCTGCTCAAGCGCGAAGGCCAGATCGTCGCCATGACCGGCGACGGCGTCAACGACGCGCCCGCGCTGAAGAAGGCCGACATCGGGATCGCGATGGGCACCGGGACCGAGGTGGCCAAGCAAGCCGCGGTGATGGTTCTGACCGACGACAACTTCTCCACGATCACCAAAGCGGTGGAAATCGGCCGCGGGCTGTATGACAACCTCGTCCGGTACATCCGGTTCGAGATGGGATGCATGTTCGGCTTCATCATCACCTTCCTCGGCGCCAGCATCTTCGACATCGCCCACGGCGAGCCGCTCCTTCCGCTGCAGGTCTTGTGGGTGGCCTTCACCACCGTCACGATCCAGTCCATCGGGCTCGGGTACAGCAGGCCTGTCGAGGGGCTGATGGAACGCCGGCCCCGGCCACCCACCCAGCCGATCCTGACCGGAGGGGTCCTCGCCTGGCTCGTCGTGGTCGGGCTGGTGATGGCGATCGGCACGCTGAGCGTGGTCAGCTGGGCGGAACAGGCGCACACGCTCGCCATCGCGCGGACCATGGGCGTGGTCGTGTTCTCGTTGTTTAACCTGTTCTTCTCGATCGAGTCGAGGGACCGGCGGAAGTCGATGTTCTCCCTCAGCACGTTCGCCGACCGGACGTGCATCGTGACGGCCGGGGCGTCCCTCTTCCTGATCGTCATGGCAACCATCCTGGCGCCGTGCCAGGCGATCCTGAAGACCACCGCGCTCGACATAGATCAGTGGCTCCTCTGCGCAGCCGTGGCACTGTCGATCATCGCGGTCACCGAGATCCGCAAGGCGTTCCTGCGACAAACCGTCGGTCCGGTCAGGTAACGACGATCACCTCGACCCCGACTGCGTCATAGGTGCCGCGTGCCCGCGCGTCCCGGGTCGCGAGGGCTGCCCCGTGCTCCTTGGCAGCCAGCGCCACCAGCGCGTCATAAACGGCGCCGCCCGCGATGCCCAGGCGGCTCAGCGTGTCCGGCTTACGGGTGCGCGAGCTGCTCAGCACAAGCGGGGACGGGCGGGTATTCACCGATCCCGGCACGCAATTCAGCAGCTGGCCGCGGTCGGTACGGAGGCCGCGGGCCCTGCCAACGGATAGGTGGATGAAGCCGACCTGCATGAGCGAGCATCGCTCTGCGACCCACGTACCGCGGCTACGGGCTGGTCTGCGAGTTAGCCACGATGCCGGGTGGAGTACCTCCTGACCGCGGTGCCTGCCGCGGCGTTAACGGCGAGGCCCAGTGCCGCCCCGCCTGCGATGTCGAGCGGAAAATGGGCGCCGACGTAGACACGGCTCAGTCCCACCAGGGGGATGGCGGTCAGGGTGAGGGCGCGGCCGCCCGGGCTGAGACGGGGCAGGGCAGCCACGCCAAGGACGACGGCCACGCCCGCGTGCCCGGACAGGTATCCGAGGCCGCTGGCGTCGCGGCCGCGACGGCGGATGCCCGGAAGCAGGGTCACCGGCCGGGGCCGCCGCACTATCCGCTTGACCGCTTTGGCCAGCGCCCAGGTGCCAGTGCCGCGGATCAGGAGGCGAGCTGCCAGCTCCCCGTCTCCGGCCAGCCAGGCCGCCGCGGCCGACGCCGGGATGGCACCGAACGCGCCCAGCTGCATGACGGCCCAGGCGGGCAGGTAGACCGAATCGGGCAGGCCGTTGACTGCGCGGAATGCCCTGACTTCCCGTGGGCCCACGCGGTCGTGGCGCACGGCACCGGCGGTGGCCAGCAGGGCAGCCAGGCCGAAGCCAAGCTGGACGCCGGGAGCGGCCAGCATGGCCGGAAGGCCACGTTCATGCTTGCTCGCGGGCCGCATCATGGGTTGAGCGTAGGCCACGCAGGCCAGCCAGACGGGCCGACCGAGGCCGTTCGGTACCGATTCCCCCTGTGCCCACAGCGAGGATGACACATCGCGAGCCGGCTGGCGAGGGCGCGGGCGGCGATGTCTCCGGCGTAGACGTGCGCGGGACCATCTCACCGTTATCCGCTGGCGCCGGCGGTGCTGGCGCTGGGCACGCCGAATACCAGGTTCAGCGCGCTCCCGATGAACAGGCCCAGGCCCGCCCCCGCGGCGACGTCCACGGGGAAGTGCGCCCCGAGGTACACCC
>CAVQPP010000370.1:0-8960 GCA_963714445.1 uncultured Actinomycetota bacterium | reverse complement strand
TTGCCACCACCCCGCCGCCGCCGGAACTGATGGACGCCATCATGAAGCTCGGCGGCGAAGCCACCGCCGCCGGCGCCCTGCTCGACACCGCCGGCCTGCTCCCCAGCGCCGCCGGAGCGCGCGTCAGCCTCCAGGCCGGCAAGCTCAACGTCACCGACGGCCCGTTCGCCGAGGCCAAGGAGATGATCAGCTACGCGCTCTACGACGTGCGATCCAAGGAGGACGCCGTCGGTTGGGCCTCCCGCTTCCTCGCCCTTCACCGCGACCTGTGGGAAGGCTGGGAAGGCGACGCGGACGTGCTCAAGGTGATGGGTCCCGAAGACTTCGGCCAGCAGCCATAGCAGTAGGGCACAGTGCCGTGCCTAAGCGCCAGGGCACTCGCCGACACCGATAACGCATGCGAGGATCGGTAGCCGTGACCGTCACGGCTACCGATCCTCGTCGCGTCGTGGAGGCGGTATGGCGCACCGAATCCGCGCGGATCGTCGCTGCCTTGGCGCGCATGGTCGGCGACGTCGGCCTCGCCGAAGAACTCGCGCAGGACACCCTCGTCATCGCCCTCGAACAATGGCCGGACGACGGCATCCCGCAGCATCCCGCCTCGTGGCTGATGGCCACCGCCAAGCACCGCGCGATCGACGTGCTGCGACGCCAGAGCCGCTACCGCGCCAAGCTCGAAGAGGTCGGCCGTGCGACCCCTGAGTCGCAGGACCCCGACCTGGCCGCGCAGATCGACGACTACGTCGGCGACGACCTGCTCCGCCTTATCTTCACCACGTGCCATCCGGTCCTGTCCGCTGACGCGCGCGCCGCGCTGACGCTGCGTCTGCTCGGCGGCCTGACCACCGACGAGATCGCCAGGGCGTACCTGTCGTCAGAGGTCGCAGTCGGTCAGCGCATCACCCGCGCGAAGAAAACCCTTGCCGAGAAGAAGATCCCAATCGAACTGCCGCCTCCCGCCGAGGCCGCCGACCGGCTCGCCTCCGTCCTGGAGGTGATTTATCTGATCTTCAACGAGGGCTACTCCGCGACCGCCGGAGACGACTGGATGCGTCCGTCGCTCTGCAACGAGGCCCTGCGTCTCGGCCGCACGCTCGCGACACTCGCCAGCCAGGAGCCCGAAGTGCACGGCCTCGTCGCGCTGATGGAGTTTCAGGCCTCGCGAATCCCGGCGCGTACCGCGCCCGACGGCACACCGATCCTTCTGCAAGACCAGGATCGGCGACTGTGGGATCGACTGCTGATCCGTCGCGGCCTAGACGCACTCGCCCACGCTGAGGGCACGTGGGGTCCGTACGTACTCCAGGCGTGCATCGCGGCATGCCACGCGCGCGCGGCCAGTTCCGAAGCCACCGACTGGGAACGCATCGCGACGCTCTACGAAGTCTTGGCGCACGTATCGCCGTCTCCTGTCGTCGAGCTCAACCGCGCCGTCGCGGTGAGTTACGCGCACGGCCCGGCGCGTGCGCTCGAGATCGTCGACGCGCTTGTGTTGCCCAACTACGCGTTGCTCCCAGCGGTTCGCGGCGACCTGCTCGAACGCCTCGGCCGAATCGCCGAGGCCCGAATCGAGTTCGAACGCGCCGCCGCCATGACGAGGAACGCTCGCGAGCGCAGCCTCTTCGAGCAACGCGCCGCCGCACTCATCAGTAGATTGTGATCATGCTTGTCCGAACCCCGCGCCGAGCCGCCCGAGTCGCGATCTTCGCACCCGACAACACGCTCTTCCTCTTTCGGTACGACAACGAGGAAGTCGGCGTCCACTGGGCGATGCCCGGCGGCGGCCTGGACGACGGCGAATCGCTCCACGAGGGCGTCCAGCGCGAAGTGCGCGAAGAGACCGGCTGGACGGACATCGAGCCCGGACCGCTGCTGTGCACGTGGGAACACGACTACACGCGCAGCGGCCTGCCGGTCCGGCAGCACGAGCACATCTTCGTCGGGCACGGCCCGCGCCGCGATCCGGTCGGCGACCTCGCCGCCGCGCACGCCGAAGACGGCATCCTGCGCTGGCGCTGGTTCACGTCCGACGAACTCGCCGACACCCGCGAAGCGCTCTGGCCGCCGCAACTGCCGGGCCTAGTCGCCGCCTTCCTACGGGACGCACCGCGCGACCCGACGCCCGTCCACCTCGGCTACGTACCGAACGAGCTCTAACCGCCTACCGCTCAGCGTCCGCCTACTGCACAACGATCGTGACGGTGAAGTGCTGCTTATCCGCCGGGCAGCGCACAGCCTCACCACACGCCGTCCGGTTCGCCGTGACGATCGAGGTACCGGCCGCGGTAGCCGTGAAGTTCGTCTGCACCGGCTGACACCCCAGCCCCGGGATCGCCGGGCAACCGGTCGGCCGGGGCAGTACCGTGCTCGAACCGTCCTGTCGCAGCACCCTGGCAGTCGAAGATCCGTTGACGTTCCAGTACGAGCTCGAAAGCACCAACTCGACCTTGTTGCCGACGCGTACATGCACGGTCGTCCCGTTCGCGTCGTCCTTCACCATGACCGAACCGCCCGGCGTCGCGCTCGGCGCAACGCTGCCGCTCGTCGCGGTACTGCCCGCGCCGACCGGCACGCTGTTCGGGCTCTGCGAGGCGCAACCGGCGACGAGCGCCAAGCTCGCCACGCACACTGCGCCTACTACCGGGCCTGCCAACGCACTGATGAAGCGCATTAACCCGCCGTGTCCCCATTGGCCGCTTCTCTGGTAACGCAGCGTCGTCGCCATAGCTCCTCCAGCTCTACCCGAAGAGTCCCCGATTTCGCCCCTTGGACGAGAGCGGCGCCCGCCAGGTTCCGGGTAGCCGCAGCTCTTACTGCTTTCGAGCTACCTGCCGCCGAAGCATTAGCCCGCAAGGTAGAACTTCGAAAGATTTTTCTGAACCGTGACCGGCCATCGGTCCGTTCCGGTTGCGCTGCTCGACCGGGTGACTAGTTTCATCGATCGTTCAGGCTTGCTGCAGCCTAGGGAGGGATGGTTCACGATGCGTTACAGAGCCAGACATTCGTTATCGTTCGCCACGATCTTGGCGCTCGGAGTTGGCGGATCAGCCTACGTGGCGGGACCGGCCGTGGCCGCGTCCCCGGCCGCCTCGGCGAAAAGTCCGTTCATCGTGGTACTGAACAACCAGCACCCTGACGTGTCCGTGAAGGCGGCGAACCGTCACCAGATCACCAGCCAGGACCAGGCGCCGCTGGTGAGCCGCGCTCGTTCCGGCGGCGCGACCGGCATCAAGAACTTCTCGGTCGTCAACGCCTTCGCCGCCACCATGACGCCGGCTCAGGCCGCCAGCCTGGGCACCGATCCGTCGGTCGCCGAGGTGGTGCCCGACCGCATGGTGCCGCTCACCCCGCTGACCCAGCAGGACAAGAGCACCATCCGGCAGCAGGCGGGCGTCTCCGCGCCGCCGGACCACATCATCCCCGGCACCTGCCCGTCAAACCCGGCAAAGCCCCTGCTTGAGCCGGAGGCGTTGCAGGTCACGAACACCGCGTTCCAAGACAAGTCGGTCCCACAGGCGCAGAATCTGGTCGACGGCACCGGCGTGAAGGTCGCCTGGATCGCGGACGGGCTCGATCCCAACAACCCCGACTTCATCCGCCCCGACGGCACCCACGTCTTCACCGACTACGAGGACTTCTCCGGCACCGACCCGAGCCTCGGCGGAGCCGGCGGCGAGGCCTTCGGTGACGCGAGCTCGATCGCCGCGCAGGGCCGCCAGGTGTATGACGTGTCGAAGTTCGTCGACGCGGCGCACCCGCTGCCCCCGGGCTGCAACATCACCGTGCGCGGCGTGGCCCCCGGCGCGTCGCTGGTCGGCCTGAACGTGTTCGGCTCGTCCAACTTCGCGATCAACTCCTCGATCATCCAGGCGATCGACTACGCGGTCACCATCGACCACGTCGACGTGATCAACGAGTCCTTCGGCGGTAACGCGTACCCGACCGTCGGCACCGACCCGACCGCGTTGGCAGACGACGCAGCAGTCGCCGCTGGCGTAACCGTGGTCAGCTCCACCGGCGACGCGGGACCGACGAACACCGTCGGCAGTCCGGCCGTCGATCCGTCAGTTATCTCCGTCGGCGCGACCACGACCCTGCGCGTTTACGCACAGACCGGATACGCGGGCACCCGCAACTTCGGTAACGCATGGGCCAGCGACAACCCCTCGCCGTTCTCCTCCAGCGGAATCACCGACCGCGGCCGCGTCCCGGACCTGGTCGCCCCCGGTCAGGACGGCTGGGCACTGTGCACGCCGAACCTGGACCTCTTCGCCGACTGCGCGGCGTTCAACGGCACTCCGTCGCCGATCGAAGACTTCGGCGGCACCAGCGAATCCTCGCCGTTCGTGGCAGGCGCCGCAGCACTCGTAATAGAAGCCTACGAACACACTCACGACGGTCTGCGACCCGCCCCCGCGCTGGTCAAGCAGATCCTCACCAGCACCGCCACCGACCTAGGCCTGCCCTCGACCCAGCAGGGCGCCGGCGAGCTGAACACGTACCGCGCCGTGCTCGAGGCGATGTCAATCCATGACTCAGTCGCCAGCCCGAAGCGGCAAGGCGATGGTCTGATGATCACAACCCCGTCCGGCGACACGCAGCTCGCCGCCGTCGGCAAGGCGAACCAGAACGAAGACCTGCACCTCGTCGTCACGAACACCGGCTCGTCGACCCAGACCGTCTCAGCGCACGGCAGGATCCTGAGCCGCACGCTGTCCGATCTGAAGGCGACCATCCCGCTGAACATCGCCTCGGCCTCGACCCCGAGCTTCCTCGACGGCATCGCGGGCCCGGCCGGACCGGTAGTGCGCCGCTTCGCCGAGACGACATTCACCGTCCCACCAGGCGCTGACCACCTTTCCGGTCAGCTCACCTGGCCCGGTGGCGCCGCGAACGGACAGTCGCTAGTCCGCCTAGCGCTGATCGACCCGCACGGCGTGTACCAGAACCACTCTGTTCCCCAAGGTGCCGGCAACCACGGCACCGCCGACGTCCGCTTCCCCGCCGCTGGCAAGTGGACGGCGATCTTCTTCGCGTCCGCGAGCTCGGCCGGCTTCAACGGCAACGTCAACTACGAGTTCACCACGACCAAGTACACGAACTTCGCCGACGTCTTCCCGAGCAGCCAGACGCTCAAGCCCGGCCAGAGCGCGACGTTCCACGTGCACACGCGCACCCCGGACGACGCTGGCGACCTGTCCGCGGCGGTCGTGTTCGACAGCTCGAAGCACTTCACCACCAGCGTCCCGCTGACCCTGCGCACCCTGCTGTCGACCAGCAACGACGGCGGCGCGTTCACCGGCACGCTGACCGGCGGCAACGGCCGCGGCAACCCGGGCGCGCAGACCCAGGCGTACTTCTTCGACGTGCCCCAGGGCAAGAAGAGCCTTGGCATCGACCTGACCCTTGCCGGCACCCCGGACCAGGACGTCAACGCCGCCGTGATGGCCCCGAACGGCCAGGTCCTCTCGCTCGACACGAACCTGACCGTCAACGCGGGCAACGTCGTGCCGACCAAGAGCCTGCAAGGGTACGTGCGCGCGCCCGACCCGGGCCGTTGGACGCTGTTCGTCGACATCGACAACCCGGTCGCCGGTAACACACTCAGCGAGCGCTTTACCGGTCACCTGCGGTTCAACCTGACGGACGTACACGCCTCCGGCCTGCCGCACGGCAGCGTCGTGGCGGGCAAGCCGGTCACCGCGACCGTCAAGGTGACCAACACCGGCGCGGCCCCCGAGTCGTTCTTCGCGGACCCGCGCCTAACGACGCAGGCCACGTACACCCTGGCCATCATCCCGCCATCCGTCGCGACGATCCCGATCCCCTTCCCGGCGACCGCGTTCGGCACGACCTGGCTGGTCCCGACCGAGTCGAGCGATCTGAAGATCTCACAAACCGCGACGATCCCAGCCGACTTTGATGCGTCCACCATCGACAACGGCGTCCCGGAACTATTCGGCGTCCCGAACACCGGCAACGGCCTCTCGTCCGTCGCCGAAATGCAAGCCCCGCGCGTAACGCAGGGCCTGTGGGCCGCCGACCCGACCCCGTTCGGCCCGACGAACGGCCCAGTCACCGGCTCGGCAACGCTAAGCGCGACGGCCACGACCCAGCAGTTCGACTCGAGCGCGACATCGAGCACCGGCGACCTGTGGCTGAGCAGCATCAACGCGTCCGCCCCGCTGCCGACCACGCTCGACCTAGCCCCCGGCCAGTCCGGCATGATCACCGTCACGGTGACCCCGTCCGGCATGTCGGGGACGACCGTCAACGCAGTCGTCTACGTTGACACGTTCTCCGCGTTCCTCAACAACGGCGACGAAGTCGCCGCGATCCCGTACAGCTACACGATCAAGTAGTACGCAACACCTAACTAGCTAAACGCGGCGGCCGAACCGGTCATGGGCACTCCCAGACCGATCCGGCCGCCGCTCACATCCCCTCACACCGATACAACGCGCTACCGCCGCCCGCGTCCCCGGCGCCGTATTCCGCCGCAGACACCGACGTGCACGCACTCTCCACCCACCGCGTAATCGACGCGACTGTCCCCGTGCCGCCGACCCCGCGCCCGCCGGTGCCGCCGAATCCGAACCCACCCCCACCCACGAGCACGAACTTCACCTGCCCGGTGCGCACCAGGTTCTGGAACGCGGCCACCGTCGGCTCAGGCACGGTCCCGCTGAATCCACCCATCGGCAGCACCGTCTGACCGGTCGCCACGATGTAAGGCGCAGCCGTACTCCACGACGTCGTTGCCATTACGTACCGCGTGCCGCCCTTCCGCGCATCGACATAACTAAGCAGCCGTCGCTGCTGCGCATTGAGCGTGTCCGTCCCCAAGAACCCACGCCCGCCAGCGAGCCCGGCAGTAGCGTCCATCGCCGATCCGTCATACGCAGGGTCGAACGCTGATAAGGCCCAAGCCGTCGGCATAAGCACCATCGCCACGACACCAGCCACCGACGCCGTCACCCCGAGCCGAAGCCCCAATCGCCGCCACAGCCCAGCCACCAGCGCCACAACGGCCGCCCCACCAGCGACAATCGTGACCGGCGTAAGCCAAGCCACGAAATCCCCATACGGCCGCGCCAGATAAACCGACCATCCGACCTCGCCAACAACCACCGCAGGCAACAGCCACGCCGTACGTCCGCCGCGCCGATACGCACGCCAGAACTCGACGATCCCGAACCCGGAAAGCGCAGCCAACGGCGGCGCGAGCGCGGCCAAGTACGCGGTATGCGGGATGTTGA
Organism: uncultured Actinomycetota bacterium; assembly: GCA_963714445.1. GTDB lineage: Bacteria > Actinomycetota > Actinomycetes > Streptomycetales > Catenulisporaceae > Actinocrinis. Next base: position 1,701 of record CAVQPP010000370.1, on the reverse strand, counting down.
TATTGCTAAACACCACCAGCACGGTCGCCAGCCACACGCCCCACAGCACCAGACCGGTCCCCAGCCGATCCGTTCGCTCGCGCCGCCGGAACCATCCCACGAGCCCGAACACCAGCGACGCCCCCGCGAGCGGATACAGCCAGCCGATCTGCGTGACGAACCGTCCGGTGAAGAGCTTGTCCAACCCAGACGCCTGCCCACCAAACCCACCGCCCCCAGCCCTCACCCTGCCGCCAAACGCATTCCCACCTACGCCTCCCCGCCCGTACCCGGCTCCCGCCTTGAACCCGGTCCCGTCCCCGAACGCGAATGCACGCCCACCACCAGTTCCGCCGCCGCGCCTCCCCGCCCCAAACGCCGCAACCGACCCCTCGACGTCGACCCCGAACCGCCCGAACCCGTTGTAGCCAAACACCATCGACACGGCGCTGTTATCAGTACTGCCATCGACATACGGCCGATCATTCGCAGGCGTCACCGTATAAAGCAGAATCCACGAAAACGACACGGCCGCCGCTACCACCCCGGCTAACAACAACTGCAGCGACCTCCGCCGCAGCGCCGGCCTAGCAGTGAACAGATACCCAATCCCCAACGCAGGCAGGACGATCCAGGCCTGCATCATCTTCGCCTGGAACCCCAGCCCCACCCACACCCCCGTCAGCAGCAGCCAGCGCAGCCGTCCGTCAAGCACCGCACGCTGATACGCATCGGCCGCCAACACGAGGCACATCGTCAGCGCCCCGTCCTCCATCGGATGCCCGAACATCGACGCGACGACCGGCGTCAGCGCGAACAACCCCGCCGCGAGCACCGCCGGTACCGGCCCGGCCCACCGCCGGACTACCCGATGCATCACCAGAACGCTGACGACGCCCTCCACCACCTGAGGCAGCGTCAGCGACCACTGATGGAACCCGAAGATTCGCGCCGAGAGCGCCTGCGGCACGAACGAGCCGGCCAGTTTGTCTAGCGTGATCGTGGCGCCAGGGTCGAGCGCGCCGTAGAAGAACGCCTTCCAACTCACCGACATGCTCTTGACGGCGGTCGAGTAGAAGAAGGCGTACCCGCTGCTGCGGATGTTCCACGCGTAAAGCGCCGCGGCGAGCGCCGCAATCCCGAGCAGCACCGGCCGTGACCAAACTGGCTGATTATCGGGAGAGCGCCAAATCATCCACCAAGCCCGCACCCGCCGGCGTTCGCCCGGTCCGGTTTCGACACTTCGTGAAATAGGAATAGTTGACGAGGCCGACGACGTCGACGGTGCCGCGGTCATGAGGTGAGGTCTCTCGTGATCGGCGAGCTAAATTCGGGCAAACAGACGTTTTCGGACAAACCTGAAGCGCCCATGAAGCCACGATGAGAACCGCACACCGAACCAGGGAGCCGATTAATCCCTGATTCCGCATCACCCGCTGGTCAGCCGTCTAACTACCGACCATCCGTCGATCGGCCGTCCTCCGCCGCCCGCCGCAACTGAGTTTGGATCGTCCGTCCCAGTCGGCGTGTCTCGCGCCGATTCGCCCACGCGCCGGCGGCCGCACCGCTCAGCAGCGGACCAAGCGCGACCGTGCTCCTCGCTGCCCGCCGGGACAGTCGCCGCGTGAGCTGTGCCCGCAGCGCCGGACCCGCCGCGACGACAATGCTCCCCGGCGCGAGCGTCAAACCACGTCGATCAGCCCACGCACTCGTATATCTGAT
>CAVQPP010000369.1:0-19535 GCA_963714445.1 uncultured Actinomycetota bacterium | reverse complement strand
GCCACGTTCTTGCAGGTCAGCGCCGGTCTGTGCGGCGCGGCCCGGCCCCTCTGCTAGCCAGTTGTTGATCTTCCGTGCCATTAACGTGCCATTAGCCCACGGGAGCGAGCGCGCCCGCCTGGCCGTCGTCGTCCTCGTCGCTGCGCTGTTCGGCTTGGACGTGCGAGTCGATCGCGCTCGTGATCGCCTGGTCCGCTCCCCGGGCCTCGTGCTGGTAGATCATGGCCGCTCGCTCGCTGTCGTGACCCATCCGGGCCATCAGATCGCGCAGGCCCGCGCCGCTGGCCGCCGCGAACGTGTTGCCCGTATGACGTAGATCGTGAAAGTGCAGACCGTCCACACCGACCGCCCGGACGGCGTAGGGCCAGGCGGACATCTTGTTGAAGTTGCCTCTTCTCAGCGGACCGCCTTGGGCGCCGGGGAAGGCCAGTGCGCCGGGCTCGTCTTTGACGTACACCGTCAGGTGCTCGCGCAGGACCGGGATGACGGCCTGGGGAATGCCCACGACGCGCCGCCCGGCCCGGGACTTGGGCGGGCCGAGCAGGATCTCACCCGTGGACCGCTCCACGAACGCCGCCCGGACCCGCACGGTGGCCGCCTCCAGGTCGATGTCGCAGCGCCGCAGTGCGGTCACTTCACCCCAGCGCAGGCTGGCGAACGTGGCCAGCAGGACCAGCGCCAGGTAACGCCGGTCATGATCGCAGTCAGCTCGGCCATCGTCGGCCATTTGCCACAGCGCCCGCTCGGCCTCAGGCCGGGTGCCGTGGACCTCGGGGGAGGTGCGGAACTGGCCGTGCCGCCGGAATCGGAGTCGGTAGCCGCCCGCCGGAAGCTTGCGGATGTTGCCGACCGGTCGTCGGCCGACCATCTCGGCGAGGGCGAAGACCTGGGCCACGGTTAGCACTGGCCGTTCGGGTGTGTCCTCGTCACCGGCCCCGCGGATGCGGCACGGGTTCCGAGGGAGGATCTTGTCCTCCTCCACCGCCGTCGTCAGCACGGCCCGCAGCAGCCGGTACGCCTTGGCCGCAACCGAGACGGATACGCCGTTGCCGAGCAGCTTTGCCCGCCACTCGCGGATCATGGCCGTGGACAGCTTGCCGACCGGCACGCCGCCCAGGTGCGGCGTTATGTGCTTGCCGAGCAGCCAGCGGTACAGGTCCACGGTGCGAGGCCGCAGCTTCGGGCGCTCGGTGATCCACGTCGCGGCGTAGTCGGCCAGCTTGACCTTGCCGCGGTCCGGGTCGGTCCAGTCGCCCGCGGCAATCTGCGCCTCGATCAGTACCAGCGCCTTGTCCGCGTCGGACTTGCGTTCGTAGGTCTCCGGGCCGGTGCGCATCCGCCCGTCCGGTCCCGGATAGCGGATCTGGAACCGGCCGGACGGCAGTCTTCGCACGTTGCCGAATCGTCGGTGTCCATCCTTGTTCGCCATCAGGCAACTCCCTTCATCTTGTGCCACATGTCGGCCGGGGTCATCGGCCGGACGCGACCCGCCTCGATGAACTCGGCCAGCGCTGATTCACTGATGCGGACATGACGGCCGACCTTCACGAACTCGATCCGCCGTTGCGCGATCAACCGGCGAATGAAGCGGACGGATGTGCTCATGCGCTCGGCCGCCGCCTCGACAGTCAGCAGCCGGTCAGCGCTGCTCTCGGTGCCCGGCCGGGTCATGCCGCCCTCCTGGTTGCCGAAAGATGCGGCGATCCGATCGGGCCTGCTCTGCGCCTGGCCTCGGCGAGCGCTTGTTGCCAGCGCATGCGGTCGGCGACGACGTGCAGCATGCGCTGGGCTGGTGGCATGTGGTCCAGGTCGCCGGGGGAGACCAGCTCCCATCGGTACCGGGCCGGATCAGTGGCCGGGATGCCGAGCGTGTCCATCAGCCAGGCCCGGCGGTCGCCGCGGTGGTCGGCCAGAGTCTTGCCCGACCACTTGCGCGAGACCAGGACGCGGCGGCCCCCATAGCCGAGGCATTCGCGCCGGTGGGCCTTGCCCTTGCACCAGCCCGGCCGCAGACCCGCGCGGGCATTCCTGGGCTGCACGCCATAACGCAGCCAGTTCGCGCAGGTGGGGGAGCACGGTTCGTACCGGAGCGCGGCGGCGAGCCGGTCTGTGTGGGCGCGCTGCGCGTCGGTGTCGGCCTGGTGGCAGTCGCTGACGTGCTTGGTCAGGTACTTGGTCAGGTAGCCGATGCACCGGTTGGCGTCCCGGGACCCGGCCAGCACGCCTTGAGCGTCGAACCGCTCACCGAACCGGGCGACGTGCTGCGGCTCGTCCTCAGCTCCGATCGCGTCGAGCGCGTCGTCCCAGGTGGGCAGAACTTCCCCGGTCGCGGGGTCGAGGTAGTTGCCACTGGCCTCGTGCCAGACCGGCAGCTCGTCGTCGTGGTAGCGAACGGTCGACGTGTCCGGCCACCAGACCTGGTGGTAGGTGGCGGCGAGCACCTGGCGCAGCTCGGTCCGGCTGACGGTGCCGCGTATGGCGATGTGGATATGGGGCGCCAGCCGCCGCTGTGGTTCGACGGCGGCGAAGTACTGCACGTCGTAGCCGAGGAACCGGCGCAAGTTCTGGACGAACCGGTCGAACAGCGCCGCCAAGTGCAGCGCATCGCGCGCCGCTCGCTCGTAGTCGTAGGCGGCCGGGTCGGCCGGAATGCCGTCGCTCTGTACCCGGCCATAGCTCGGGCAGGTCAGCGTGACGAACATCGACGGCCGGAACGTCTTGCCGTCCGCCGCGGTGTAGGCCTTGCCGATCGTGCGCGGAGCGATCTTGCGCCGGGGCAGGTCCGGGGCATCCTGCCGCCGCCTGGTCGAACGGTGACGACGGACCGGCCTGGCGGGCAGCACGTTGCCCCGCATCCCCGAACGGGTGATCTGCTCGTCCAGCTCGCCGAGCAGCTCGTCATCGGCGCCCGGGTCGCCTTGGTCGTGTTCTTGCTGGGCCTGGGCGCGCAGCTCGACCCACAGGCGCTGTTCGTCGTCGGGCTCGTCGGCCTGGACGATGGGCTCGCTTTCGAGGTGCCAGCCCTCCCGGCACTGCGCCGCCCGCAGGGTCCGGTTGCGCTCGGCACAGGATGGGCAAGCCGCGGCAAGGGTGTGCCCGCACGGGACGAGTACAGGTTCGGTCTGTCCGGTGTGCAGGTCGGTGCGGCGCAGCTGGACCGGCCGCACGCACCCGCCGTGGCTGACGGCCAGCTCGCGCACGACGTTGCGGGCCAGCGGCATGGCCAGCCGTTGTGCTCTGGTGGTCGGTTGGGTCATTCGGCCTCCGTCTCGCCGGGGTCGGGGTCGGTCGTGTACCAGCGGGTGCGGTGGCCGCAGCCGGGGCACTCCAGGAGCAGGAACTCCTCGCTGGTGCTGGTGTCGAGCAGCGGGCCGCCACAGTCCGGGCAGTCCTCGGGAGACAGCCAGCCCGTAGTCATCGCGCCTCGCCGGTGGCCATCGCGGTCATGGCGTGGATGTCGTCGTCGGTGACGAAGGCGGCCCGCGCCCGCACCGGGTCGGGGTCGGCTTCCAGCCGGACGTAGCCGACGCCCGCGCCGGTGGTGGGCTCGGCGGAGATTTCCTCGCACAGCGCGCCGCGGTCGTGCGCGCCGTCGCCGAGCACCAGGTCCACCTGGGTCGGCTCATCGAGGCGGAGCGCGATCTTGTCGGGGAATAGGTTGCGGATGTTCAGGACCTCTTTGCGGGGGTCCTGGAGCGCGGCGACGACGCAGTATCCGACCGCCCGGCCCTGGGTCGTCAGGGTGGCCAGGGCGGCGAGGATGCGTTCTTTGAGCTTGCGGTCGGCCTGGTAGGCGGTCAGGAACGCGACCTCATCGACTAGAACCACCACGAACGGGTCCGCGATGGTGGGAGTGTGGTCGCGTTGCCGACCGGCGAACCTGGCTGCTCGGCTTTGCATGTTGCGGACATCGGCTTCGAGCAGGTCGGCGATGTCGGCCGGGTCGGCGGCGTAGCTGCCGAACCGCTCGAACATGGCCCGCCCGAACGCCAGCTCCATGAGCTTTGGGTCACAGGCATGCACCTGGACCAGCCCGGCCGCCATCGCGGGCAGCATGGCCCGGACCAGGCCCCACAGGTAGGAGCCCTTACCTGCTCCAGTCGCCCCGGCGATTAGCAGGTGGGTTCCGTGCAGCCGGATCGTGAACGGCTCGCCGTCCTCACGGCGGCCGACCGGCAGCGCTCGCAGATCCGTCACGGCCGGAACCGGCAGGGCCGGGATCACTGCGGCGAGCGCGTCCCGGTGCACCAGTTCCAGCACGACTAGGCCTGGCTTGGCCGTGCGGATGCGGCAGGAGCTAACCCGGAACCCGTGCGCCAGCTCGTTAGCCCGGTCGGCGAAGGCCTGCGGCGACTGCCCGGACACCAGCCGCACCGTCACCAGATCCGCACATGGGCCGGCCTGGACCTTGCCGAGCACCGGGAGGGTGATGCGGCCCCGGTAGGTCGGCGCTAGGCCGCTGATCGTCATGACGGCCTGCCAGCGGTGCCGGTAGACCAGCCATCGCCACCGGCATCGGATCGGCACCGTGACCAGCCGGGCGAACCAGTCCGGCCGCCACAGCCGCAGCGTCACCAGGGACGCCACGGTCACGTTGACGAGGACCAGGACGCCGGGCCAGCCCGTCTTGGCCCAGGTGAGGATCACGACGCCCGCCGCCGCGTCCAGCAGTGGATGGCGGATCAGGAACCAGAGCACCCGCACCAGCAGCCGGATGAGCTGAACCAGCCAGATGACCCATTCCGGGGTCCGGTGCACCGGGGAGCGCCACACCGGGGCCGCGAACGGGTCAGCGTTGTCGACCTGGGCGATCTGCTCGCCCGTGAAGTCACGCACTAGGATCGAGGCCTCTCTCTACGGTTTGCTGACCTGGGGAGATACCGGGGGCGGCAGGAATGGCCGTTCCTGCCGCCCCACCCGTGCCGTTCACGCCGCGGTCGGCCCGCTGTTGCTGGCCTGCGCCGTGTCATGCATCCGTACGCACTCGGCCGCGAATGCCTGAGCGGCGTTGGCTACCTCGGCGGAGAAGCGCACATGATCGGTGGTGATCGTGTCGCCGGACAGGTAGACCGTCATGCTGAGCTGTCCGGCGTGCACGTACAGGCTGGGCAGCCTGGCACCCTCGTAGGTGTGGCACAGCGCCCAACTGTCCGGTCCGACATGCATGCTCGCGCTAGCGAACGAGCTGCCGTTTGCGCCGCTCATGCCGCGCCGTCCTTCATCTCAGCCGCCCCGCGGCCGCCGCTCCGGGCGACACGGACCCCGGCCGCCTTGAGCGAGTAGGCCAGCCGCCCGGCCTGGTTCACATACGGGGTCACCATCAGGCCGGTGAACTCCACCGGGATGAACGGCATCCCCGGATGCGGCGCAGGCAGCGCGGGCTGGTCGGGTGCGGCGACCTTGACCCGCAGCGACTTCTGCCGCGCCGACGGGTCACCGTCGATCACCTCGGCCACCCACAGCGGCAGGCCGGTCTGCTTGTCCTTGGACTGCACGAACCGGTCGCCCTTGGATGCCTCGAAGTCCCGGACCGGCTCGAACGGCCCCGCCGCGTACACGCCACGCGGGAAGACCTGTGCGAAGTCGACCGGGATCGGGCCTTGCAGTGCCATGAAGCCTCCAGCAGGGTTACTTGGCTGCTTGATTATCCAAGTTGGCCTCCAAGGTACGGCCCGTCAACTTGGTTAGTCAAGCAATCAGCAGTCGAGGGAAGAGACCTCTACCCAATCGGGTAGGCGTCCTCCAGCTCATGCAGATCCCCCGGCATGGCCACATCGAGCGCGAACAGCGCTGACCCGGACGCATCTCGCGCTGCCACATACAGCGCCAGAACCGGCGCCGACTTGGTGATGCCGAGCAGCTTGACCTCGTGCGCGCTGGGGTGGCGGGCGGTCACCTGCTCGACCACGTGATCGACCCGCGCGCCCTTGCGCCTAGCCAGGTAAGCGCGGATGCCGCCGCGCAGCGGGTCACTCCCGGCCAGATCGGTTCCCTCGGCCAGCTCGGGCGGGAACCACCAGGTGACCACCTCGGAAGCTTCCCCGTCCAGGCGCACCAGCCGCCTGCGGGACACCAGTTCCCGGTCCTTCGGCCAGCCCAGCAGCGCGGCAATCCTCGGCGGGGGCGACGGCCAGGCCGACGCTCACCAGTTCGCCGCCCTCCCGGGCTTCGTCCCGGTCCAGTTCGCCCTGACCCCGCCGGGCCACCGTTACCTCGGCGAGCGCGGGACGGCCGCGGACGAAACTGCCCTTGCCCTGCTGGGTCTCAATCCAGCCCTCCTGGCGCAGCACGCGCAGCGCACGGACGACGGTTGGCCGGGCCGTCCCGAACTCGGCGGAAAGCTGGTGCTCGCTCGGGATGAGCGATCCGGGCGGGTACTCTCCGCTCTCGATCCGCCGCTGCAGCTCTGCGATCACTTGCGCGTACTTGGGTGGCGTGTATTCATAGGGCATGGCAGCGCCTCACTAGGCATTAACGAGCAGCCAGGCACTTGGCTACCCAAGTAGCCTACTGCTTAGCTAGCTGGTCTGTCACTCTCTGCAAGCTCCTTAGCCGCTATCAGCAGCAGATCCTGCGAAGCCACCTGGTCCAGCGCACAGCCGAGCATGGCCGCGTGCGCGTCGCGGTACGGCCGTACCTCGGGCGGACTGTCCAGGTACAGCTCACCGGACAGGCCGCTCACGCACACCGTGTCCGGGTCGGTTTCCTCGCCCTGGCCATTGAGCGGGAAGCGGAACAGCGTGAACGGCCCGGTGACCACTCCCGGGTGCATCCCCGCGCTGAGCGGAAGCACGTGCAGCCGCACGTTGGGCAGCGCGGCTAACCCGGCCAGGTGCCGCACCTGTTCAGCCATCACGTCTGGCCCGCCGACCGGGCGGCGTAGTAGGGCTTCGCTGAGGATTACCGTTGCGCACAGTGGTGCGCTGGCCCGGGTCAGCAGTGCCTGGCGGGCCAGGCATTCGGTCACCAGCCGGTCAACCTCGCCGGTACTTGTGCCCGGCCGGGCGGCCGTCAGCGTGCGGGCGTAGGCGCCGGTCCGCAGCAGCGCCGGTATCTGGCAGCACGCGTAGCCCCGCAGTTCGGCCGCCTCGTTCTCCAATTCGTCGTACACGTTGAAACCCCCAGGCACAGCCTCACTGCTGGGATGCCACTGCCCGTCGGCCCGTGCCTGCCTGGCCAGTCCGCCCAGGGCAGCAGTCACATCAGCCGCTGCACCGTAGACCGTGCACATCGCCTCCACGTCGAGGCTTCGCAAGGCCGTCTGCCCGGTCTCGATCCGCCACAGTTTCGGCTCGGACCACTCCAGCATCCTCGCGGCGACCTTGGTTGTGAGCCTGGCCTGGTTGCGCAAGCCCCGCAGGTAGCGTCCCAGCACTCGGCGCAGCACGCCCGAATCAGTCGTTATCTGCCCGGCCATCAGCCATCCTCACTAGTCGTCGCAGGTGTCCTGCCGGTATGGCCGCCGTCCTTGCGCATGTCCTGGGTCAGCTCGGCCAGCGCCGTCATGGTGTCCTCAGCCGCTTGCAGGTATCCGGCGATCAGCGCCACGTCGCACGCGTGCTCATCACACCGGCCACCCGTAGCCGCGGGCCTACAGCGCACGCACGGCACCGCAAGACGGGCTAGCCGGTAGTTGACCGCATCCTCCAGCGCCTGCAACTCCCGGAACCGCTGCCACCGGTGCACTGCGAACCGCAGCGGCGGGGCACTCTGGGCCGTGCTCACCGGCCCTCCACCTCGAACCAGACGACTCTGCCCAGCTCGTCACCCGCATGACCCCACTTGGTGGCCAGCGCGTCCACGATCCGCAGGCCCCGGCCACCGGTCAGCGCGTCCGGGGCGGCATCCTGGCCGGTCAGTCGGGGCTCGGAAGCGCCGCCCTGGTCGCCCACCTCGATCCGGACCAGGCCACCGGTCACCGACACGGTCACTTCGAACTCGCCGCCGTGCCCGGACGCACTGTGCCTGATCGCGTTGGCCGCTATCTCGCTCACTAGAAGCAGCACTTCGTCACGGCCGGGGAAGTCATCACCGAGCACATCCGCCACGAACCGCCGGGCCTGAGAGACAGCCGAGGCGTGCCCCGGGAATTGGGCCTGGACGAGTTCGGCCGCCGCTGGGTCAGGTTGCATGGCCGGAGCCGTCGCAATCGCGGCAAGTGACCCGCACCGGTTCTGCGCTGTCACGGGTCAGCATGCCGCGTACCAAGGCCCGGCGGGACCGGCGGAGCTTCCACCCGCGCCCCCGGCAGCCCGGGCAACTATCACCCTCACTCTCGCGTTGTGCCATGCCCCTCACGATCGGGCTTGGCAGCTTGGTAACCCATCCCACGGCGAGTTACCACTGTGGTAAACACGGAAGGTAACCTGGCACACACAAACTACGAACAATCCCCGTATATCCGTACGAGGCAGGCGACCCGATGAGGAACAGCGCGTTCGGCCCCATAGCGTTACCAGAGTCCTTCTGGCACCGCCCAGAGGTGTCAGCCGCCCTGGCCAGCAGGGACATGGGCGAGCTGTTCCGTTTGCTGCACTTCAAAGCGAAGATCAGCCAGACGCGGATCGCAACCGCCGCCGTACTGTCCCAGGGCCGTGTCAGCGCCATTGTCAATGGCAAGCAGCATGTCCGGTCCCTAGCAGTTTTCCGCCGGATCGCCGATGGCCTGGACATGCCCGAGCACGCCCGAATCCTGCTCGGCGTCGCCACCGACGAGCCAGCCGCAGCCGCGCATGAGCCAGTATCTCTTTCCGAGGAACAGGGTCACGAGCGCGATCTGCTGCGCCAGCTCGCCAGCGCCGGCAACATCGACACTGGCGTTGTGCAGGTCCTGCAAGAGGAGACCAACGCAATCCGGCTCCTCGACCGCAGGCTCGGCGCCCCGGCGGTCGCCGCCAAACTCGAAGCCCACATCAGCCACCTGACGGTCAGCCTGCATCACTCCCTGATGCCGGACCGGCGCCAGCAGCTCGCCACCGTCCTGGCCGACGCCGCCGCACTCGCCGGATGGCAGGCGATCGACATGGGCCGCATGCACGCCGCCTGGAACCACTTCGAAACCGCCACCGCTGCTGCCCGCGAAGCCCACGACAATTCCCTGCTCGCCTTCGCCGCCGGGGAACAGGCATACGTCCTGCTCGACCTCGGCCAGCCCGCCGAAGCGCTCGACAAGGTCCGCGCCGTCTACGAGCAGACGCACGCCGCGATCCCGCACCAGCTACGCGGCTGGCTACGCGCCGCCGAAGGAGAGATGGCCGCCGCCAGCCGTAGCCGTGGGGATTGCCACCGCGCCCTGGACGAGGCCAGCGCCGAACTCGGCCACGGCCCCAGCGGCGAAGACCTGCCCTACCTCGCGCTCAATGATGCGCACCTTGCCCGCTGGCGCGGTAACTGCCTGGTGCACTTCGGCGACCCGTCCACCATTACCGACCTGACCACCGCCTTGGCCGGGATGGACGGCACCTTCACCCGCGCCGAGGCAGGCCTGCGCTGCGACCTGGCCGCCGCCCTGCACGTCACCGGAGAACGCGAGGAAGCACGCCGCCACCTCGCCCGTGCCGCGGAACTGGCCCAGCTCACCGGCTCAGCCCGCCAGCGCCGCCGCATTGCCGACCTGGCCAAACGTCTCGGCCACGCCGCCTAACCAGTCTGCGCCGTCAGCAGCTTGAGCAGCGCGACCAGGCTTCCGGAGTTCCAGATCGCACCGGAGTCGATCAGCCCAGGAACATCGCCGAGTGGTACCCACTCCATCCGTTCCACCTCGGTCGTGTCGATCGGCTCGCCGATCTTCTCCGGATCCCGGCCGACGAACACGAAGTGCTCGGAGTCCACCATCCCGACCATCGGCTGGAACGTAACCAGATGCTCAACCCGGCCAGCCCGGTACCCGGTCTCCTCCTCCAGCTCGCGCACGGCCGTCTCCGAAGGCTCCTCCCCCTCATCGATCAGCCCACCCGGCAGCTCCCAGCCCCACTTGTCCTGCACAAACCGGTGCCGCCACAGCAACAGCACCCGGTCCTGCTCATCGACCAGGACCATCATCGCCGCCCGGTGCAGTCGCACCACGTGATGCCAGAACCGCTCACCACCGGGCAACTCCACATCGATCTGCCCCAGCCATACCCAAGGGTTGTCATAGATCGTCCGCTCGCCAAACGTCCGCCACCGGCTCGACCCATCGCGTGCATCAGTCACGGTACTGACGCTAACGCTTCGATGCCGACCCCGCACTGTTACATCAATTGCTGAGGTAAGGCCAACCCAAGAGCGTCTTGGTCCAAGTCCGCTACAGAACGTGGGGCCGCAACGTAAACCCGATGCCAGTCACTGGCTGCCTCCCTATACTGTGACGCATGGAGTCATTCGCAGATGATGGCATCTTTTGGCTACCAGGAAGTGAAAGTGAGCAACGATCAGGTCGTCTAAAGTTCGACCCTGCTGAGGGGGCCACGCTCGAACTCCGAGGAGCTTTTGGCGAGCTGACGGATCAGTTTAGCCAACAACCACCCACGATTCGTATCCACGGAGTGGCTGGCAAGCGCTACCTCACCCTTGATGGATGCTTCAATACTGGCACCACCCTTGAAATGCCAGGGATAACCAAACAGACGTATTATGTCAGCCAGATCCTCACCAACCACCTATTCGGGGAAGACGATGACCTGACTTTTGATCGATGCTCGGTTGATTTCGATCAACTACCTAACTGGGTCCGTCGTTCTGGTGTAAAGGTGGAGCTTGAGGCGGCTACGCCCAGCAGTGTTCCAGACAAACTCAGGATTGATTTTTGCCAACTTGAAGATGAGGCTACACAACTCGGTGACGAGGAACTGAGGCTCACTTCCAGTTGGTCACTCAGTGGGGACAACATCACTGAGACGCGGTTGAGTCAGGGGACACGACTAGAAATAAGGTATCGAACGGCGCAGCCTCTTGGGAGCATCCTAAGCGACGTAAAGCACCTACAGGATCTTCTTACTCTAGCCATCACAGCTCCGGCCGTGCCGATGGAGGTGACTCTATGGCGCGAAGATATAACCCGTGAGTTCAGGCCCGGTGAACATAGGACACAAGCCATGTCCTACTACGCGGGGCAGCTAGCCGAACGGGTCCGCTTGGACACACCCCAGTCACCAGGACACGTCCTGTTTCAGTTTCAAGGCATTGGTGGCATGCCGACGGTAGCTCGATGGGTGAGTGTAGCCCGTAGATACCATACCGTTTCGGGGTCGCTTCTTTCGATTCGCTACGCGTCGGGCCTATACGTCGAGAATCGCTTCAATAACGTCATCTCGGCCGCGGAGACTTTTCATCGATTGCGCTTTTCGAACGAAGTCATGCCGCAAGAGGAGTTCAAGCAGTTCCGTCGTCAGCTCATAAAAGCTGTCCCAGCAGAACACAGGAATTGGTTGGGAAACCAGCTCCAATACAGCAACGAACCAAGACTACGGAATCGTCTGGATGAGATGGTCGCTCATTCAGGACAAGCTTTCGCTAACCTCTACAGCGATGGTAAGAAGTGGGCCGCAGTCATTACTGGTGCCAGGAACCGGCTAACTCATCATGATGAAGAACGCAAAGTCGTTTTTCAGCCCGGCGATCTCGTCTTTCTCACCGAATCCGTTTTTGCGCTGGTGATGCTATGTCTGTTCCGGGAATGCGAGATGGATCATGCATCCCTTGCGGCGGCGATTAGCGAGAACGGAAGTATGAGGTTCTTGCAGGGGAAGCTTGCGGAGATCGTTCCGCGCCTTCACGAGCAGATAGAACAGCGCTGAGGAGGAGTCTAGATAGCTTCGCCTGGGTTAGGTCGCTCCGCGTACCGCCGCGGGTTGCATGTGCGGGTTGCATGTCACTGCCGAATTGCGCTGTATCTCATCAAGGCGGTGCCGCTTCGCGGCACCGCGGCGTTGCCCGCCGCCGGGCTCTGTCGCTTCGCGACCGCCCGGCGCGCGCCAGCGGGATTTGACCAGGCCGTCCTCCTCGCACCCGGAGATCCTGTCGCCGCGCAAAGATCACCGTCAAGGTCGTACCCTCGCTGTGCTGCGGGCGCTCCAGCTTGACACTGATCTTCTACGAGAAGACTCGGCACCTATCGGAAGGACGGGCTAACCCCGACTCGTCTTCCTCCACCACTGTCAATCAGAACCGCGACAGCGAGCTTCCAGGTCAACAGGATTGCTCCATCTCGTACCTACTCTCAGCTGGCCCTCACCAAGGCCTCGATCCGGTCCGCTGCCACTGCCGGAGATTCATGTTCCCATATCCGGACCACGCGCCAGCCCAGCTCCGTCAGCCGCGCATCGGTTCTGCGATCGCGTGCCACGTTGGCATCCAGCTTGTCCTTCCACCAGGCTCCGTTCTCCCGCGGCGCGGGGCCATGTTCAGGACACCGATGCCAGAAACACCCGTCAACCATCACTACCAGGCGGGCCTTCGGGAAGAGGACGTCGGCGCGGCCCTTACGGGCGCCGAGGAGGGCTACGTCCACGCGATAGCGCAGGCCACGGCGATGAAGCTCCCGACGCAGTGCTAGCTCAGGGGCCGTGTCGCGAACACGCTGGCGCCGGAACCGATCTCTGACGGCCTCCGATATTGGCGTGGGGGGTTGCATTCGGGCCACGGGTCATCCTTGTGCAGGCCAAGTGAGGCGACTAAAGATTGTTAAAGGCGGAGGTTACAGGCTCTGGTGATGGTGGTGGGCCGTGTGGCCTGCGGCATCCCGGGTCCGGTTGACCGTGATCGCATATTCATCGGGTAGCGAACGGCGCTTGGCGCGGGGTTGCCATGGGAGAGACTGGCTGGCGTGGCTCTGGATGGTTTCGTTCGTGCGCTCGACGGCTTTGAGGCCGTAGTCGCTGGGGTTGCGCCTGGCCGCTGGGATGCGCCGTCGCCGTGCGAGGGCTGGTGCGCCGCCGATGTTGCAGGCCACGTGACTGGCGCCCTGCGGGCGATTGAGGCACGCGCGACTGGACGCCAGGACGCAGATGGTGGTGCTGATCCCGGATCTGCTGCGGGCGCCGGTCCCCTGGCAGCGTGGCGTGCGGCGCGGGCGGACATGATGGCGGTGCTGGAACCCGCCGCGCTGAGCCGGCCGGTGCCGTTGCCATGGGGCGGGGAGATACCGCTGGGCGAGTTCCTGGAGCGTTACCCGGTGGAGATCCTCGTGCACACATGGGATCTGGCGGAGGCCACGGGCCAGGCTGCCGTGCTGGATCCGGGCCTGGTGCGCGAAGCGCTGAAGACGGCGCAGCAGTTTGCTCCCGTGGGCCGCGCGGCTGGCCTGGTTGGCCCCGAGCGCGCCGTGGCCGCGGACGCCGGCGATCTGACCCGGCTCCTGGCGATCTTCGGCCGCAGCGTCAGCTAAAGATCTTCAGTGGCGTGGTAGCAAAGGGGTGAGGTCGAGCCCGGTGCCGGCGAGGAAGCCGTCGAGGAGCCCGGGCCGGTACTGCATCCGTTTGAGCCGGGTCTTTGCCAGGGCGGTCAGCTGGCTGATGTTGCGTCTGGCCAGGTTGGCCAGGGATCTTTTCAGGTGCGACCACACCGGTTCCACGGGGTTGAGTTCATGCGCGTACGGCGGGAGCTGGCAGACGGTCAGCCAGTCCCGGGCAGTGATCAGCTCGGCCATCGCGGCGCTGACGTGGATATTCAGATTGTCCCAGACAACCACGAGCGGCCCGCCGAGCTGCTGGTGCGCGGCGTCCAGGAACCGGGCGTAGTCCGCCTCGGTGAAGCCCTTGCGCCGGTCGTTGCCGTGCCCGCGGCCGTGGTGCACGCGGTAGATCAGCCGGGGCCGGCAGCCAGGCTTGATGGCAATCAGCGCGGCCAGCGACACACGCCTGTTGCTCCCGCCCGTCACCCGCACCACCGGGGTGGCGCCGCGGCGGCCCCAGGTGCGGCCCTTGGGCGGCCTTAAGCCCTGACCTGATTCGTCTTCGAAGCAGAGCCAGGCGCCCAGGTCCGCCGCCGTCCTTTTACCGTCGGCCAGGTCTCCTCCCGCCACCGGGCGATCGCCGCCTCGTCCCGCTCGGCAGCCTGCCGGGCGGGGACCTGCACGCTCCAGCCGATCCGGTGCAGCAGCAGATCCAGCCCCGCCAGGGTGTAGTCCGCCCCAAACCTGCGGCGCACCAGCTCGGCCATCCGGGCCAGAGTCCAGCACTGATCCTCATCCCACCCCCAGGCGGCCGGGCCAGCGTCCAGCACCGCCTGCAGCTCACGCAGCTGGGCCGAGGTGAGCTTGCACAGGGCGCCACCTGGCCCCCTGGAGGCCAGCGCCCGCCTGCCACCAGTGGCTAACGCCCGCCGCCACCGGTTCACCGACATCCGGGTCACCCGGAAACGCCGGGCCACCTCCCGGTCGCTGGCCCCCGCCTCGATCAGCTCAGCCGCCGCCAGCCGCACCCGCTCCCGCCGGGCCCGCTCCTCCGCAGTCAGCCCACCACCATCGGGATACCTCATCACTCCGGCATACCGCACAATCCCCCGCCGACCGTCAGCAGAGTTCGTAACCCCCACCATTAAAGATCTTTAGGTGTATGCCAGTTCAGAATGAACGAGAGAGATTCAGCTTGTCGATTTTTCAACCTCTACGCTCCCCGGGATCGGAGACATGACCAGACTGACGCGTTCCTGCTCAGCGAGTTGCTCCGCGCCTACCTAGACGACAGCGCGTCAAAGACCGACACAGCCACAGCGTATCCCATTGGGGGTGGAACAGCGTTTCCGATCTGGCCGAGGGTCATGTAGGTGGCTCCCTCCCACGGCCAGTCATCGGGGAATCCTTGAATCAGAGACACATCTGGAACAGACAGCCGAA
Organism: uncultured Actinomycetota bacterium; assembly: GCA_963714445.1. Lineage (GTDB taxonomy): Bacteria > Actinomycetota > Actinomycetes > Streptomycetales > Catenulisporaceae > Actinocrinis. The sequence goes on along the minus strand of CAVQPP010000369.1, from coordinate 4,720 downwards.
AGTGGCCGCTGTCGGATACGAATCGGCTGGCTGCCTCACGGGTCTGAGCAACCCCGTTTGGCCAGATTTGTAGTTGCTCAAATTTCTTTTTGCCCGAGACGCTGGCGAGGATCGAGGTTGTGTGATGAGGCCCAGTGAGGCCGCTTCGGATTGCTGGTGACAGGTCATCGTAGCCGATGTCCGGCAATCCCAGCGCCCATCTCACGCCGTTCCTAGTTTCGGGGTCGCCCGTCGGCGGACGCCACCGAGCTGCGGCCTTCTTGGTCCGGAATCCGACGAAGAATACACGGCGCCTAATTTGCGGCACACCGAAGTCTCCAGCGTACAGCAGGAGCACATGGATTGTGTAGCCGATGTTCTCCAACGGCCCGATGATTGAGTCTTGAACGTAGTCGGAGAATTTTCCCAATGTCAGAGCTGCGACGTTCTCACCCACGAAGGCTGCTGGCCTGATGCGTCGTACTGCCTTGACAAACTCGGGCCACATGTTGCGGTCATCTTCTTCGCCGCGCTGCCTGCCCGCATGCGAAAATGGCTGGCAGGGCGGGCCGCCGTGGAGGACGTTGACGGTGCCGCGGTATTGATTCCAGTCAGCGAGACGCACGTCTCCGTCCGAGCCACCGTGTACCTTCCATTCAGGATGGGCCTTGGAAAGAGTAGCCGCAGCAGCTTCCAGGATGTCGTAGGACGCCACGTGTTCGAATCCGGCACGCCAAAAGGAGATATCCAGCCCGCCACCGCCGCTGAACAGCGATAGCGCCCGCAGGCCCGTGGGGTCGCGCATCGGCATCAGGGTGGACACGTCCAGCCGTGGCATGTTGACCGGGTGCAGCGGGGGAGGGCCCTCTCCGTTCATGGCCGCACGCTTTGCCTCCCGGGAGCGTCGTGACCTCTCCCGGAAGACTTGCCGCTCCTCGACGGTCAGTTCCCACGGCCGATGGTACGGGGAGGCCGGTGGGACTCTACTTGGCACCACCTGGCGGTCCACGCCTTCACCACCATCCCCAACTCGAGTTTGGATCACCATAGAGGCTGCCGTGGCGGTTGTGTCGGAGCCCTGCCGTATCAGCACTGTGAGATTCCACAATCGGGCCAGGCTCATCGTGTTCGCAGCCGACATCTTGGCCCCTGGGCCGAACGCCCCCGCTCGGCTGCGCTCTATGCCGGTTACTGTGCTAGCGGTTGGGTTCGCCCCAGAGAGGATTCCCAACCTGGCCGGCTGCGGTCGCGAGCTGTCGGCGCCAGTCCCAGGACGACACGCCGGACGTCTTGTTGCACCGACCCTCGGATGCCGGTAGTGTACGTCTCCTCTGAACGGCAACGCTCCACTGGGGAGCCGCCCCGCAAGAGAGATGGGATACCGCCATGACTTGGCGCGACAACGAGCTGGCCCGCGATGCCCTCGCAGAACAGGGCTACATCGACGAGGAGACCAGCACCCTCAATCGAGACACCCTCGCGGGAGCGCTGAGGGATGTCTTCCTCAAGGCCCCGGTCCGGTCGGCCCGGGTCGACGTCCTGGAGAAGAAGAACAAGTTCTTCCAGGCAGGCCTCACCAAGGAGCAGCTGCTCGACAGGATTCTCCCGGGCTTCCGGGAGAGGTACGCGCTCAACGACGAGGAGCGTCTCCTGCTCAGGAAGAGCGCGAAGGATCATCCCGAGCTCGAAGAGCGCGACGGCGCAATCAACGACGCAAGCAACCTGCTCTGGGGCACCATGAGCAAGACCAGCCGCGCCGGCGCCGTGCAGGTGCTTCTCGTCCAGAAGAGCCTGCTTCTCTGCGAGGCGAAGGCAACGCGAGACAACGCAACGGTCAACGTCAAGGCAGCGACGGACGACCATGACCTCATCATCGACTTCTACGTACGCCCGCGCGGAGACCAGCTGGTTCGTGTCAGTGGTGGTGTCCGCGACGACTGCACGATGGTGGGCATGACCTTCGAAGGCATCAGCGAGCGCATGAAGCGCGAACTGGGAATGCACGTCACCACTGCCGTAGGCAACCTGCTCCAGGTGGCAAGTCCTGACCTGGCCGTACTCGAGTTGCAGCCGGTAAGGAACGCGAAGGCCATTTCGTCCGTTCCAGCGAAGGGCTAAATACGGATGACCTCCCGCTCCTGGGAGGCCCTGGTAGTCGAGGGGAAGCGTCTTGCACAGGCGCATCCCCTCGACCGCTGGGCCATCGGAGACCTCGCAATTGAGGCAGTTCCACCGGGCAAGGACAGAGCTGAACGGTCCGCTGCTCAAACAAAGCTCAACGATTTCGCCTCTGTCACGGGCATCCCTTTCAACCTTCTTAAGGACTGTCATCGAACGTCCAAAGCGTGGCCGCCAGGCAGCCGTATTCTCGATATTTCTCATTCCAAGCATTCTCGGTACGCGGCCCGACCCAACAGAACCAATCTCCTGCTGAACGACGATCTTGAGGACGGTCTGAGTGTACGACTAAGGGAGAAGGTCGAAAAGGCCGAGGAGATTTTGTCTGATTCAGAGGTCCGTACCGCCCTCCTCGATAGATCTAAGACGAGAACTCGGCGGGTTAGAGTGGCTGCACGAGCGATCGAGGACGAAGAACTGCTTAAGGCGCGTACACAGCTCAGGATTCGAGAACAGGACGCACGCGCGAAGCTAGCCGAAAATGAGATAAGATCGAAGGCTGCGGAACGCGCCATCAAGGGAAATGTCGTACTGGCCAAAATGGTTGCCGACCTTCTGGATCTTCGATCAGTAATCCATGACATGCCGCCGTATTATCACGAACGAACGGCGGAGAATCTTGCACAGATTAGCAGAGCCGCCCAGCAGGTCCTCAACATACTCCGGCCCGAATCCCAGTCACCTCAACCCCGTACCATCATCCTTCCCTGCGATGACCAGCCGGGGGCAGAGCACTGGTGACGGGTCGGAAGCTCGGACCCAAGACCCTGACCGCACGTCAGGTGTCTTGGGTCCGAGTCCATTACCGTTTCCACACGATGCGCCCGCAGTCATAGTTTCATTCAGGTAGGTTCAGGACGTGTGGCCTGCCTCATATTGGTCAGATGCCGCTTCCCAGGTAAGGGAGGGCGCAGCCTTGGCGGTCCTCATCGGCTAGTGAGTTTCGGGAGGAAGGGGCTGCATCTGGTCCTGGGACATACGCGGGATGAGCCACGGGTGCATCACCCTAAGTGACGAGCACGCGAAACTGTACGGCGATGGTCTGTAAAGCTGTCCCTTTGATGCGGTCCCGTCCTCCTCGCTGTTCACGATCTTGGCCGAGACCGCCGAGTCAAGGCCAAGCCGCTCCGCGGTCGCTTCGCGAGCCTGGACACGACGGCCACTGCCAAAGGCGGGCAGCTACGAGGAGGACGGGGGAGGACCGAGTCTCGGGCGCCAGCCTAGATCGCCTAGATTCGCCGCGGGTAGGCGCATGATCGCCGTGCCATTAGCGTGCCATTAGCCAGGGGGACGAGGGGTCAGTCAGGGTCACTCGGGACCTCCAGGGACGCCTGGTCAGCGCCCATGGCAGCCGTAACCGCTGCGCTTCCCAAGCTGATAGTGCGAGTTCGATTCTCGTCACCCGCTCCGCGAGAGCCCAAGTCGGTGGAGGTCCGGCCGGGCGGGTCAGCCACCTTCTGTCCAGAATCGCTGCAACCGGGCTATTGCCTCGTCCTTCGTCAGCGCCGCGATCTCAGAGTCACTCAGCCGCACCCGGTCGCGCAGTAGGTACGCCACCTCCACGGGCAAGGCTTCAGCGGGCGGTTCTGGGTCACCCCGCTTGGGGAGGGCCTCGCCGCGGACGCAGGCCCAGAACGTCGCAGCGTCAACATCCAGCTGATCCCGAAGGATGTGTGCCCACATGTCGGCCCCGTACCCGCTGCGGTTCACCGGATGCGAGATCCGGGTTCGCAGAATGCGGCCGTCTGACAGTTCCAACTCATAGATAAAGTGGTCACCTGTCGCGCCCCGGGCGTTTTGCTGAAGTTTCCAGCCTTCCGCCTTGCAGAATGCCTCATGATCTTTGCGTGTCGGGGCTGGCCAGCTCACTGCGGAACACCTTGGAGCCATGTCCTCAGCTCATCGTCAGAGCTGAGTTCGACCAGCTGTACCAAGCCCCAGTTGTCGCGGTGGTTTGGCGCGTTTAGCAGCCGGTCCTGCCAGTCGTGCGCGTACTCACGGAGTGCTTCGATCATGTCTGTGAGTGCGTCGTCCAGCGTGTCCCCGTCAGCGGCGAGCGGGAGGCCGGGGATGAACACCGACCACCCCCCGGCCTCGGCCACGACCTTGGCCCGGGATGGGACCACTGCGGCTAGGAAATGCCGCAGACGCGCAGCATCGAGTACTGCTGCGGTACCGGAATCACGGCGGACCGTGGCTACCTGCCCCTTACTGGCCGCGTCCAGCAGATCCTTGAAGTTTGCGCGGGCAGCGCTAGAGCTGTCGTAGTGGACAGCGGGCATGGTCAGACCTTCCCTGCTCCTGATCGTTACCTTGGTCGTGATCGTTATCAGTGGTTGTACCTAGTGTACATCATGTACATCCGACCCTTGGTGAGGCTCGTGGCCACCACCGGGTGCTAGCAGGCCGTCCCCGGCGACTGGGGCGGTGAGCGGCCAGGTCGTCGCATGGGAGATCGTTGGGCCATTAGCGGGCCATTAACCAGGGTGACGAGGGGTCAACCACGGTCACCCACGACCAGCAAGGTTGGCAGGTCGGCGCCCCTGGCAGCCGTAACCGCTGC
>CAVQPP010000368.1:0-13548 GCA_963714445.1 uncultured Actinomycetota bacterium | reverse complement strand
GAGCCAAGAATTCCCGCCGGACGAGGACGAGCCGTCGTTTTTTTTGGTCTGCTAAGCCAAACACGAGTCAAACACACACAAAACAGTGTGAAAACAGAGAACACAACGTACTTTTGCTGCTCCCTGATTTATGGCGTCGTCAGGGCCGGTGTAGCCCTGCGTACCATCAGACACACACACACACACACACACACACACACACACACACACACACACACACACAGACACACACACACACACACTCACAAACACACCTCAAGACGACCAATGAAGAAGTCAGAGATCATGGCCGCGCGGCCTCACTGTGGAACACCTCTTCCAACTCGTCTGTCGCATCCATGCCTGCACGCTTCGTTAGCACAAGCCAAAAGTGAAAGAAACGTCTACCTCCTTTTGTCAGCAAGATTTCAGGGCCGCCAGGATGATCCTCTTTGAATTTGGTAACGTCGTAGATTTTGCCGTGAATGCACAGCCACAGGTCGTTCTCCTTGTTGTGTTTGCGCACCTCATCCATGGTAAACACCTGTGCGCACAGTCAAGAGGACGAACGTCGCGTCACAAGCGCGAATCGCAAATAACGCAATCACCTTTTCAGGGCCCTTTGCCGCAGAATCTAACTTATTGTCGTCCTGATTCGCAAACCGAGTCAGCGCGTCGTCGCGAAAACTTTGCAATAAAAAACAGCGTCCAGACAAAAATAACGCAAGAAAATACGAGCACACACAGTAAATCAGCGCGTTGTATCAAACTCGAGCAGCAACTCGCTGGTCGAACGAAAATGGCGAGTCTTGTCTCACCTTCTTCGACATTGTAATAATACTGCTTAAAACTGAGAATGAAAGGTTCTGGCGTGTGCACAGAGGCAACGAGCAACGAATTCACGAGCTGATTTGAAAAAATTGTTTTGTGGTGTTTTATATAATTGTATATTTTGACAGTTTTAAAAACACAGTACACTGTAAATTAATGAATTGGCACAGCACGGAATGCATGGTTTGTGTTTTCGACTAAAATTGCATCCGCTCGTCGTGTACTGCTCGTTGTACGTTCATTGCATTTGCTGTTACGTTGGAAACCATATTCTTGCTTATTCTCGATGGTTCGCTTCTGACGAATTTCTGCGGCGACACCCTCGCCAGTGATGACGATGGCAAGCGGGCTATTCTGAACCGCGGTTGCGCGCGGAGCCAGCTCGTGAGCGCCCGCAGACTTCGGGAGCTGACCGCGGAGTACATGAAGAAGGGCGGCTTGCTGGATTTTCCCGGAGTGCTAGTGATGAGCCGACGCATGGAGCGGTTTTCTGTTAGAGAAGTTGGGTTGGTTGTGAAGAAAATGTTCTGCGATGTTGGGCGAACAAAAAAACCTTGTGTCCCCCGTGCCCCGCGTTCATTGGAACATGAGATTGCACAAAATTTCTGATCAAAACTTGCACAAAATCAATGGGTTTCGTCAAAAACAGCGGTCATCGAGGCAGCGACCTTTTTGAGCATCGCTTCGGTTTTGGTGGCGTGGTTTTCGCGCAGCCGCTTGATTGCCCTCCAGCGCTCGCCCTGCGCGGCTCGGCCTCCACACAGCGCTTGACCAGCGACTCCTGTTCGGCGGGGTGCCCTTCTCCAGCTCGAACTTGTAGAACGCCGCCCAAATGTCGCCCTCGTTGGGCCCCACGGTCACCGCGCGGTTGAACCAGTCGCGCGCCTTCTTGTTCTTGCTGTCCAGCCAGAACAGCTTGGCCACCGCGGAGAACACGTGCGGGTCGTCGGCGCACCGCTTCAGCGCGTCGTAGCTTCGCGCTTTGCGTCGGGCCGCGGGTCCGAGGCGATCGCGTGCGCCCACAGCATGCCGGAGCCCGGGCACTCCTGCAGCGCCTTGGCCATCAGCTGCTGCGCGACTTTGGCGTTGGTTGCGCGCTGCTCCAGCCGCACGGCCGCCAGCCACAGCCGCGGGTTCTTGGGATCTTCAGCCGCGCCGTCTCCAGGATGGAGCGCGCCTTGGTGAAAGTGCTCTGCACGGTGCTCTCCAGCTCTGCGTAGGCCAGCCACAGGTCGACCGAGTCCGGGCAGTGCTTGGTGGCTTTGGCGAAGACCTCTCGCGCCTCGGCGTACTGCTTGTGCTCGGCGAGCAGCTCGGCCATCATGATCCACAGCTTGGGTAGGTCGGATACTTGTCCAGCGCGGTGTCTAGCAGCTCCTTCTGCGGTAGCGGTTGTTCATCAGCCACTCCAGGCGCGCACTCTCCTTCCAGATCTTGGCACTCGGGGCCAGCTCCCGGCCCTTCTGCAGAATCAGCCGCGCGCGCTCGAAGTTGTTGGTCTCGCGCTCAAGCTTCACCGCCGCCAGCCAGATGGCCTCCGAGTCCGCGATGGTCTTGTTCGCCTCTGCCAGAATCTGCCGCGCGCCCTTGGTGTCGCCCGCCAGCCACTTCTCCTTAGCGCCCATCAACCACAGCACCTCGGCTTGAGGACAGTACTGCACGCTCTTCTGCAGCAGCGAATCCAGCGATTCCCGCGAACCTGTCATTTGCATGCACCGATTAGCGTTGATACAATAAAACAAAGATCAAACAAGGCTTGTGCTACCGTGCTGCTTCTCCAGCTGTGCCGCCAGCATCCACACGCTCTTCTTGCCAGGGAACGCCGCGAGCATGTGTGCGTAGATTGCGCGCGCGGTTTCGACGGAGCCTTTCTCGACATGTTCTCCGCGTCCTGGGTCCACGTCTGCCTCTTTGTCCTCCTCCTCGACCCCCTGACCGATCGTCGCCTTCACCATGCGCTTGGCACGTCAGCTTCGCGCCGCTCTTCTCCGCTGCCTCGCTCTCCGCCAGCCACGCGTCGCGCTCGATGAGCACCTGGTGAGCCGCCAGCGACTTGACCGCCTTCTGATGATCGCGTCCACGTTCTCCGCGTTGCCGTTGGCCTCCTCGAGCTTGGCGGCGGTGATCCAGATCTGCGGCTCCGTCGGAATGGCCTGCCGCGCTTTGTTCAGCACGATGCGCGCGTTCTCGTAAGTCTCCAGCCTAGCCAGCGCCAGCCACATCTCCACGCTCTCGGGATAGAGCGCGCCTTCTTCGTAGTTGGGCTGATACTGCGTCGGCTGATAACGCGTCGGCGGTCCGTAACCGGCCGTGGTCTGCCCGCCATAGCCTGCCGCGCTGGAGACGACCTGCGTCGGTGCGTTAGCGGCGCCGTAACCGGCCACGAGCGTTGGCGCGGCGGCGATCGGACGACCGTCCAACGCGCGCTCGATGTCGGCGCGCATCTCCTCGGCCGACTGGTAACGCTCGTCGGGGTGCTTGCCCAGCGACTTGAGCACGATCGCGTCGGCGACCGCCGGGACCTCCGGGTCGTGGTGCGACGGCGGCAGCGGCGCCTCGCGCACGTGCTGGTACGCGACCGCGACCGGGGAGTCGCCGACGAACGGAGGCCGGCCCGTCAGCAGTTCGTAGAGCAGGCAGCCGGTCGAGTACAGGTCGGAGCGCGCGTCAACCGTCTCGCCCTTGGCCTGCTCGGGGGAGAGGTACTGCGCCGTGCCGATGACCGCCGAGGTCTGCGTCATCGTCATGCCCTGGTCGCCCATGGCCCGTGCGATGCCGAAGTCCATCACCTTGACCGCGCCCTGACGCGTGAGCATCACGTTCGCGGGCTTGATGTCGCGGTGGATGATGCCGTTGCGATGGCTGTAGTCCAACGCCTGGAGCACGCCGGAGGTGATCTCCATCGCCCGCTCGGGCAGGAGCCGGCGTCCCGAGTGCAGCAGGTCGCGCAGCGTCGAGCCGTCTACGTACTCCATGACGATGTAGGGCAGGGAGACGCCGCCGATGTAGTCCTCGCCGGTGTCGTACACGGCGACGATCGCGGGGTGGTTGAGCGACGCGGCGGACTGTGCCTCGCGGCGGAATCGGGCCTGGAACGTCGCGTCGCGCGCCATGTCGGCACGCAGCGTCTTGACCGCGACCGCGCGGCCCAGCCGGATGTCGCGGGCCATGAACACCTCGGCCATGCCACCGCGACCCAGTACCGCGCCGAGCTCGTACCTGTTGCCCAGGCGACGCGGCTCTTCCATCTGTTCAGCCCTTCCCCTGTCGCCGTCCCCGTGCGGGCCGGGTGCCCGTGGGACCGGCGATCCGCCGGGTTCCGTCTTCGTGCCGTTCGGCGCGATTGTTTCACGGCGGGCGAGGCGCGCAGTAGAGCTTGGCGCCAGTCGCGCCCGTCCTGCCGATGCACGTCTCAGTCAGCTACGCCGGTTCAGTGCCGATCTCACTTCAGTACTGATCTCACTGCAGTCCTGATTTCACTGCAGTACATGTCACTGCCCAGACGAACCCTGCCCGGACGAACCGAGCACCGCCTGGATCACGGCCTTCGCGATCGGCGCGGCCAGCGTTCCACCGTACACGTCGCCCGCGTTCGGGTTGTTGTCCTGAACCAGGACGGCCACCGCCACCTTCGGGTTGTCCGCCGGGGCGAAGGACAGGAACCAGGCCAGCGCGTTCTGACCGGTGCCGCGCTGCGCGGTCCCCGTCTTTCCGGCGACTTGGACGCCGCTGATCTGCGCCGCGGTTCCCGTGCCGTTCTGCACTACCGAGATCATCATCTGCTTGAGCTGGTTGGCCTGGTCGGATGTGATCGGGTTGCGCAGCTGGTGCGGATCGGTGGTGGACAGGACGCCGCCCTTGGTGTCCAGCTCCTGCTTGACCAGGTACGGTGCCATGGTCACCCCGCCGTTCGCCACCGTGGCGGCCATCATCGCGCCCTGCAGCGGCGTCATCCGCACGTTGAACTGGCCGATCGCCGACTGCGCGGTCTGCGCCGGGTCGATGTTGCTCGGGAAGACCGGGGTCGCCGAGCTCATCGGGACGGTCGGGCCGGTCTGGTTGAAGCCCCACTTCTGCGCCTCGTCCTGCAGCTTCGAGCCGCCAAGGTCCAGGCCGATCTGTCCGTAGACGGTGTTGCACGACAGCGTGAACGCGTTGATCAGCGTGGTGTTACCGCATGTTTCGCCGTTGTCGTTGGAGAGGGTCGAGGTGCTGCCGGGCAGCTGCAGGGTGTTGGTCGGCGACTGGATCGTGGTGTTCGGGTCCACCGGCTGGCCGTTGATGCCGTTCTGCATCGCCGCCGACGAGGTGATGATCTTAAAAGTCGAGCCCGGCGGGTACGTCTGCGACAGCGCGCGGTCCAGGTTCGGCTGCAGGGGGTCGGCCGCCAGCGCGTTGGCAGCCTTGGCCTCGTCGGTGGTGTTGTGCGTGGCGAGCTTGTTCGGGTCGAAGGACGGCGCGGAGACCAATGCCAGGATCGCCCCGGTCTTCGGGTCGAGCGCGACTACCGCGCCCTCGACCTCATGGCCGGGGTCGACGTTCGCGAGCCCGTTGGCAGCGGCCTGCTGCGCGGCGGCGTTGAGCGTGAGCACCACCGAGCCGCCGCTCTTGCCCTTGTCCTCGATGGTGTTGAGGAACTGCTGCGTCGCCAGCCGCGAATCGGTGCCCTGCAACAGCGGGTTCTCGAACCTCTCGATCGAGGACGAGCCGAAGTTGACCGAGAAGTATCCGGTCGCCTGCGCGTAGAGCGGACCGTTCGTGTACTGACGCTGGTATTTGAGCGTGCCGGTGGTGGGCACCGAGGTGGCGATCGGCTTGCCGTCCACGATGATCTGGCCGCGCGGGTTCTGGAACGCGTAGATCAGGTTGCGCCGGTTGTCCGGGTGCGCCGAGTACGAGCCCGCATTGGCGAACTGGATGTAGTTGCCGGCCAGGAACAGCACCGCGAGCAGCACCAGGCAGAAGACGCCTACCTTCTTGATCGGCCGGTTCACGCCTGCATCACCTGAGCCATCTCGTCGGTCAGCGGGATCGCCGGCGGTAGCGGGCGACGGGCCGCGTCGGAGATCTTGATGATCAGCGCCACCAGGATCCAGTTGGCCATCAGCGCCGAACCGCCGTAGGCCAGGAACGGCATCGGCAGGCCGGTCAACGGGATCACCCGCATCACGCCGCCCGCCGTGATGAAGACCTGGAGGGCGAACGTCGCCGCGAGGCCAGCGCCGAACAGCTTGCCGTAGGGGTCACGCACGAGCAGTGCCGTCTTCACGCCGCGCACGACGATGATCGCGTACGCAACGAACAGCGCCGTCAGTCCGATCAGACCGAGTTCTTCGCCGACCGTCGCCAACATGAAGTCGGCGTTGTTGGCGAAGCCGATCTGGTACGAGTAGCCGTGGCCGAGCCCAGTACCGAGCAGCCCGCCGTTAGCGAACGAGTACAACGACTGCGCCAACTGCCGCGTCTGTCCGGTCACGTCGGAGAAAGGGTGCAGCCACGCGTTAACGCGGACCATGACGTGTGAGGACATCTGCGACACGGCCCACGCACCGCCGACGAACAGCAGCACGCCGAACACCAGCCAACTGGTGCGTTCGGTAGCCATGTAAAGCATGATCACGAACGCGCCGAAGAACATCAGCGAGACGCCGAGGTCCGTCTCTCGGATCAGGATCAGCATCGCGAAGGCCCAACAGACCAGAATCGGCCCCATGTCGCGGCCGCGCGGAAGGTAGAGCCCGAGCACCTTGCGGCTGGCCAGCGCGAGGGCGTCGCGCTTGGCGTGCAGGTAGGCGGCGAAGAAGCTGACCAGCAGCAGCTTGCCGAACTCGGCCGGCTGCACGGAGAAGCCGCCGAGGCGGATCCAGCTGCGTGCGCCGTTGACCTCGGAGATGCGGGCCGGTAGCACCGCGGGCAGCGCGATGATGAACAGACCGACCAGCGCGGAGATGTAGGCGTAGCGCTGTAGGACCCGGTGGTCCTTGAGGAAAGATGACGATGAGCATCAGCGCCGCGAGCCCGAGGATCGTGTAGACGGCCTGGTTCGGCGCCGCGCCGCCCTTCGGGGCGAGGTTGTTCGCGATGTTGTACGGGTCGAGCCGGTAGATCATCGCCAGGCCGAGCCCGTTGATCATCGCAGCCACCGGGAGGATGACCGGGTCCGCGTAGGGCGCGAAGCGTCGGATCACGAGGTGTGCGGCCAGTAGCGCGGCACCGAACTCGGCGCCGAGGGCCGGCAGGTTCGACGGGATACGGCCGGTGGCCGCGTCGCCGACGTCGCCGTACGCGAACAGGCCGATGCCGAGCGCGAACAGCAGGAGCAGCAGCTCGGTGTTGCGCCGCTTGGGAACGTGCGGCTCGCCCTGGGCCGGTACGGCCGCGGGGCCGGCCAGCGGAGTGCTAGTCATCCGCATCTCGTTCCTGTCAGTCCTGTTCGCCATCGCCGATACACGGTCGTCAGCCCACTGCCGTTCAATCGGACACTGCCGTTCAATGGAGCGCTGCCGTTCAGTTTGAGCCGGACTGCGCTGTATCGCCGGTAGTGCCGGGGCATTGCGCCGACAGTTGGTTCGAATCGGCGATACTCGCGCTCGGCGACGGACTCGGCGTCGGGGTGGGAGACGGCTTCAGTGGCGCGCTCGCGGCTCCGGAGGGCTTTACGGTCGATCCCGGGGGCGTGGAGTGCACGGCCGGCGGCGGCGTGGTTTGCGTTACCGGCGGCGCGGAGGAGCTCGGCACGGTCGTCAGCGCGGTGCAGTCGGCGCCGAGCACGGACAGCGTGTGCACGATCGCCTGCGCGTCGGACAGACTGGTCGCGGTTATCGAGGAGCGCACGCGGTCCTGACTGGCCGTCGGGAGGGTGCTGACCGCGACCTGCGGCGAGGTCGAGTAGACGTGCGAGAGCTCGAAGCCCGCGATGGATCCGTTCACACCCTTATAGATGGCGACTTGACCGTTATCGGATGCAACGTAGTACTGCTGCTGCGTCCAGTAGTACGCACCGCCGCCAAGCCCGCCGACCACCACGACCAGTGCGGCCAGGATGATCGCCGGCTTCACCCACCGCCGCCGCTTCGGATCCGGCGCCCAGTCGCCGAGCTGCGGACCCTCCGGTGAAGCGCCGTCCGGATCCTCGGCCGGCTTCTCGCGCCGACCTGCCTTACGCAGCCTCGCGGCGCGGCCAGCGGGATGGTCTGATGGGATCTCGTCGCCGTCCTTCGGCGCGGTCTGCGCCGCCATGACCTGAGTGTCTTCCGAGCCCGGCACCACTGCCTGCATAGGCGCCGCGCCGAACGACGGCAGCCCGCTGCCGCCCGGGTGCTCGGCGGCGGCGCCGACGGTGATCGGCATCTCGATGTACTGCGTCTCCGCGTTCGCCGCGGCGCCCGGTCCGTGGAAGCCGGAGTCGAAGATGTCGGCGATGATGCACGTGACGTTGTCGGGGCCACCGGCGCGCAATGCCAGCTGTATCAACGCTTCCGCGGCCTGGTGCGGGTCTGCGTAACCGGCGAGCGTCGACTCCAACGTGTCGAACGACACGAAGCTTGACAGGCCGTCACTACACAGCATCAGCCGGTCGCCTGGCTGAATGTCAGTCACCGATAGGTCGGCGTCCGCGACTTGCCCACGGCCGTCGAGCGCGCGCATGAGCAGCGAACGTTGCGGATGGTGGCCGGCCTCTTCCTCGCTGATGCGGCCTTCGTCGACGAGGCGTTGCACCCACGTGTGATCGGCCGTCAGTTGTTCGAGCTGGCCTCCGCGTAGCCGGTATGCCCGTGAGTCGCCGATGTGCGCGAACGCGACGTGCGTATCACTGAACAGGAACGCGGTGAGGGTCGTGCCCATCCCCTCAAGTTGGGGATTCTCGGTGATGATCGAGTGCAGGCGCTCGTGCGCTTCGTTGATCCGCTCGGCCAGCGCGCGCGTCGGATCGGTCGACGGCTGCGCTTGAAGGGACGCGTCGAGCTGCGCGATGGTCTGCACGACCACCGAGGAGGCCAGTTCGCCGGCCGCCTGCCCGCCCATCCCGTCGGCCACCACCAGCAGCCGCGGCCCGGCATATCCCGAGTCCTCGTTGCCGTCGCGGATCAAGCCCACGTGCGAGCGGGCCGCATATCGCAGGGACAGGCTCATCTACGCTACTTCCGCTACTTCCGCAGCTCGAGGACGGTCTTGCCGATACGGATGGGCACGCCCATCGGCACCGGGGTCGGTCCGTTGATCTTGGTCCGGTCCAGGTACGTGCCGTTGGTGGAGCCCAGGTCCTCCACCACCCACTGCCCCGAGGGGTCCGGGAAGACGCGCGCGTGGCGGCTGGACGCGAAGTCATCGTCGAGCACGATAGTGGAATCGTGGGCGCGGCCGAGTGTGATCGGCTGGGTTCCCAGCGGGACGCTGGTGCCAGTGAGCGAGCCGCCCGTCACGTGCAGGCTCGTCGGTGCCCCGCCGCGCCGTGGCCGGGCCGGCGCCTGCCCGAGCGGCACACCGCCCGACACCGGCCGGGCCGAGGGCCGCACCGCGGCGCGTAGACGCGAGCCTGCCGCACCGAACAGGTCGGTGCGGATCACGGCCAGCGAGACCAGGACGAAAACCCAGAGCGCGGCCAACAGCCCCAGCTTCATCACGGTGATCGTGAGCCCGGTCATCGTTCCTTTACTAACTCCTCGGGCGCGCTTCGCGCGTCGCCGTGTACGTACCCTGCGGTAGCCGCGCCGCTCGGCCGCCGGGAGTCCAGTGTCGTGTCTATTTCTATCCGACTTTCAGACTGACCGATTACCCGGATCAGCCCTGCCGGAAAATGATCGTGGTGTTGCCCAAGTGGATCACCGAGCCGTCCCGCAGTTGCGCCTGGCGCACGTGCTGGTCGTCGACGACGATTCCGTTGGTCGAGCCGAGGTCGGAGATGACCGAGGGCATCCCGGTGCGGATCTCGGCGTGCCGCCGCGAGACCGAGGGGTCGTCGACCCGAAGATCCACGTCGGTGCCACGGCCCATAGACGTCACCGGGCGGTTCAGCGGATGCCGGACCCCGTTGATCTCGACCCAGAACGTCGGCGCGGCCGGCGCACCCATCTGCGGCGCGGGCGGCGGGTAACCGCCCATCGCCGGCTGAGGCTGCGGCGGGACGCCGCGGCGGCGTGCCGTCCACGCCCTGCATGCCGGCGGGGGCGGCGGGCGGGTATCCGGGCGGCGCGCCGTACTGCGGCGGGTAGCCCGGCTGCTGCGCGTCGGGGTAGCCGGAGCCGCCCGGTAGCCGGGCATCTGCACGACCCCGGCCAGTGCCTGCGACCGGATCCGGAACATGCCGGTGGCCAGGTCCGGAGCGCGCTCGAACTTCACCTCGACCGGCCCGACGAACATGTACCGCTGGTCGCGTCCGTGCTCCTGCACCAGGTCTGCCGAGCTCGGCCGACAGCGGCGCGGCGTAAGTCGTCAAGCCGCTCGTAGTCGTGCGTCGCCGAGCTCGACGGTGAAGTCGTTCGGCACCATGGTCCGGCCCTGGCTGACCACAGCCGCCCGGTCGTCGCACTCGCGCTGCAGCGCGCTGGCGATCTCGACGGGCTGCACCTCGGACTTGAAGGCTTTGGCGAAGGCGCCGTTGACCAACCCCTCGAGGCGGCGCTCGAAGCGCTGTAGGACTCCCACGGACACCCCCTTCAGGCGTGTAGGCGGTCGGCGCGCGCACTGCGACTCCTGCCGCAGCCGTCCGGACGACCGGGCCGGTGGTACTTGTGCACCTCGTACTCTCTCATTGTGCGAGCGTCCACCGCATCGCCGCGCCCGTAATGGCCAGCCATGGGGCAGTTGTGACGAAGTTAAAGCTAACGCCTCGCCGCTGATCGTATCTTCGCCGACCGGCCCAACGTCACCTGTACGCCACCATCCTGCCCCGAAGGGCGATTCCTCACCCTCCCCGCGGTGCCCGAATCGCCAGGCCACAAGCCGCCCCACCCGCCCGTGAAGCCGCCGAAACGATTTGGGACGCCGCCGGGTCGACTGCTATGGTCATCCTCGTTACGCGCGAGTGGCGGAATGGCAGACGCGCTGGATTCAGGTTCCAGTGCCCGCAAGGGCGTGGGGGTTCAACTCCCCCCTCGCGCACACCGGTGCACCGACGTAAGTCGGTCGCCGAAGTGGCGTTATCAACCGGCGGAGATGGTCAGTGACCGTCTCCGCCGTTTTTTGTGTCTTTGGACGTGATCTGATGGTCCGGGGCCGGTTTTCGGGCAGGCTGCCGCCGAGGCTGGTTGGTTTTTGTCGTGTTGGTCAGGCGGCTTGCGGCAGCGCGGTTAGGTATCCGATCGGCGTCCAGTCGCCGAGCGGTTTGGTCTTGCGCCTTCGGGTGGGGCGTCTGCGCGGCGGGGTGCCGTCTTCGCCGGGCAGAGTGTCGAGCCAGCCCGCGATCTTGCGGGTGTTGGCGTGGTGGAGCTGGAAGGCCAGCAACACGCTTTGGGCCGCGATGCCGCGGATGCGGCGGCTGCCGGCCGCCTCGATGGCCTCGTGAGCTGGGTCCTTCGCGAATCCGTTGACGCCCTCTACTGAGTTGCGCAGGCGGAAGTAGACCCGTGTCCACTCGGGGCCGCCGTAGTCGAGGTCCTGGGCGTGCTTCGCGCCGGCCTCGGGAGACTGGGTGATGCCGGTCTGGCGGCAGATCTTCGGGCGTCCGACCGGGGCGGGCTGCGGGTCGACCACGGGGAGCAGGTGGCGGCGCGGGTGATCGGGGTCGAGGTGGGGCTTGAGCGGGCAGTGCACCTTGCCGGCGTTGGCCGGACAGGCAAGGCGCTGGTGGCCCTCGGCGTCGGGGTGCTGCTTGGGGTAGAGCCGGTAGGGCTCGCGGGCCCGGATACGTGCCCTCCAGCGTGGCCGGGTCGATGTGCTCGGCGAGCAGGTCGATCGTGGCGTCGATCAAGGGCTGGGGCATGGAGGGGCAGTACCAGGCGCCCTCGACCTGGATCGCGCCGTTCGCTTCGGTGTGGATGCCGAGTTGGTCGATGGTGTAGTCGAACACGGGCCGGTAGCCCAGGGCCCGTACCGGTAGTTGGAAGTCGCGTGGGTCGCTGTTCTTGAACAGCCGGTCGCCGGCAAGCCAGTTGGCCTTGTGTCCGCGACGGCGCACGTCGGCCAGCACGGTTGTGGCGTTGCGGCCGGGCGCGTGGCCGGGCTTGTCCAGGATGAAGCCAACCGCGAGCGCTGACAGGACGAAAGGGTTGGGGCGGCCGTCGGGCAGCGGGGCGCCGTCGCGCTGCGGATTGCGGGATACCGCGAGCGTGGCTTCGTATCCGTATTTCATTTCCGTCTTGCGCTTCTTCTTGCCCGGCGTGCCGGTTGCTTCGGGTTCGGCGTGGTCGCCGGTGCGCACGTGCCAGGCCGCGTCCGGGTCGGTGGCGGTGACCGGTCCGGCGGAGCGCAGCCCTTTGGCGTAGGTGCGCACCGCGGTGCCGTCGACGGCGGCGGAACCGTCCCAGTACCGATCGAGCAGGTCGCGGACTTCCAGCGAATCCTGCATGATCAGCCCGGTCAGGTGCACCAACCGGGCACGGTTCTCGGCCAGCACCGAGGGATCAGCGATCGCTTCCAGGCGCGCGGCTTCAGTGCGGTCCAGGCGCTTGTTCTTCGGCAGCGGCGAGGGGTCGCAGGCGTCGATCATCCCGTGGAAGCGGCGGCGCACCACGGCGTAGGCGGCCTCGAAGCCCTTGTCCGTGTCAGGCTTGGAGGTGATGCCCAGCCGGGCGCGCATCCGCGGGCTGATCTCGAAGTACAGCGTGTCGGTGACCTGGGTGAGGGTGATCCTTCCGGCGTTGTCCGCGGCCGTGAGGACCAGGCCGGCCAGCAGCCCTCGAGCGCTCAAAGTGGCAGGCCGTCCGCGCTCACGGTGGACCCATTCGGTGACCAGAGGGGTGATGCCGCCGGATTCGAGACGTTCGATGACCTTCTCAACGTCCTGGTCCGCGATGCGGCGACGCGCGCGGCGCAGCCTCTCGACGGCAGCATGGCGCCCCGTCTCGCGCTGCACGTCGGCGGGCTCATTCCTCCGGTCCGCGCAGCGCCTCGGCGGCGGCCTGCGCCGAACTGATCGCGAAATACGGCATCAGACGTGAGAAGGCGTGCAGCGAGTCGACCCCGGCGGCCGCGACCAGCGTGGTGAGTGCGGTGTTGGCGTTGACCAGTTCACGATCCAGGTCGAGCGCGCCCGTCCCATCGACAGGGCCGGAGCTGTCGCGCTGCGCCGAGCGCGCGCAAGGAAATTGGTGACCAGGTTCTTGCCGCGCTCGGCGCCCGGCCGGAAGACATGCGCGCCCGGCTCGACGTCGGCCGCGGCGTCCAGAAGGATACGCTCCCAGGTCGGCGGCACACCAGCGTGCGGGCCCGAGGCCCGCGCACATCCAGCTCGACGCCGCGAGAGCTGCGGTGCACGTCGTGCGAGCGCACCAGCACGGCTTCCGGGGAGTCCAGGCCGCATCCCAAGCCGAGCGCCATCAGCGTCTTGCTTCCGTGGCGCAGCGCTTGACCCTTTCGCCGGCGCAGCAGGTGGTAAAGATCGTTCGCGATGAATTGATCAAGACGCTGGGCAGCCATCAATCGAAGCTGCGGATGGCGAACGAGCCGCCGACGGTGATCATGATCGTGGGGTTGCAGGGATCGGGCAAAACCACGACTACCGGCAAGCTGGCGCGCTGGCTGTCGAAGAACGGGCACAATCCGATCATGGTTTCGGTAGACGTATATCGTCCAGCTGCC
>CAVQPP010000367.1:0-43431 GCA_963714445.1 uncultured Actinomycetota bacterium | reverse complement strand
TGATCTCATCGCGCGTTCCCGCGTCGAGCCGTCGGCGAGCAGGACATCTTGCTTCTCGGCCGTGGCCCGGGCGGTGGAACGCACCGTTGCTGGCGGCCGGACAGCGGAGTCGCCAGGTGATGGGGCGGGTGCTCGACCGGATTAATCCCGATAGGCTCACCGGGATGCTCCGGGACCCTGGCGACGAAAGCGCTCAACGTCAAGGGCACGGAGTTCGCGTTCACTCTACGTGTGGGATAACCTCCCCAGTCAAAGCGGACGGGTAAATCGCATGGCCGAGGTCAGCGGAGATTTCCCGGAGCCGACGGTGCTCATCGCTACCGCCGACGAGGCCGGACGGGTCCGGCGGACCATATACCCGCTGCGGCTCAACAGGCGCGGCCTCGCAGGCTTCCTGGTCGCGTGGCTCATCCTGCCCGCGATCGTGCTCGTGATCGGACTCGCGTCCGGCGCTGCCGGAGCGCTCGTCGTCGCCCTGTACATGCTGGCGGGCGCCACCGTCCTCATTGCCTACCCGCTCGGCGCATATGCCCGGACCCGGATCCGCGTCTGCGAGCACGGACTGATCGTCAGCAGTCTTCCTCGCAAGCGAACCCGGTTCTTCATCCCCTACGCCACCATTGACACTGGCAGCGTCATGGTGCATCCGGTGCCTCGCCGCGGCGGCGCCTACCGGTACAAAGCCCTCACCGCGATGACCGAGAAGTACCCGTGGCCCGCGATGAGCAGGCTCATCATCGCCACCTGCCCGGTCCGGCCCCGGCTCGCGACAGGACCGTCATACGGGCAGCCGCTCAACGTCTGGGGTGCGCCTTACAGCAAGCACGGGATCAGTTTCCGGGCGATGCACCCGGTGTTCGCCAGCCCATGGTGGCGCGCCCGCTCCGCCGTGCGCGGGCATCCGGCGCGCGCCCAGTGGGTGCTCGGCACGCTGCGGCCGCTGCTCGACTACCCCGAACTCCTCCCCATCATGCTCCACGATGACCAGCCAGTGATGCGCTGGATGTTCGGCACCGACCGGCCAGATCAGCTGCTAGAGGCGATCGAGGAAGCGATGACGGCGGCCGGGATACCCGGCGCACAGGGGTTCACCGCCCATGCTCTCGCCCACCCGTATGACCGCCCGCAGAAGGACATCCCCGCCGACCCGGAACTCTGGTAACGCGTGGCTTACGAGGTCAGGGCGTCGAGGATGGGCGTGGCTCCACTATTTGCTGGTCGTACCCATCCTGGAGCTTGAGTTCGGAGGAAGAGGAGCCGGCATTGAAGCAGCTCGAGCTGACATCGATGGTGACGCTCTTCGCAAGGTCGCCGCCGGCGGGGTTATCGAACTCCACCAGTCGGATATCCAGGTTGTCGCGCCGGGCGACGTAAGTCGCGGCGGCGGGGTGCTCCGGATTGGGGGTGGGCGCGGACCGCAGGCGCCAGCCTGCCGCTTCCAGCTTCTGCACGATGTCACGGCCGAGTGTCGCCAGGGGCACTGAAACCGTCTTGCGCAAAAACCACTCCTGGGATGCCGTGTACTGCACCGCGTAGGCCTCCTTGTCGGTGGCCAGCTCGTCGGACGTGCCGCACGGATAGAGGTTACCGGTGATAAGCACACTGGAGGAGATACGAACGCTACCCAGTTCGCTGTGGACGTTCTTCGCCGCGGCCATCGCCGATGCACGCGACGACTGGGCCTGCTGGGTAGGTGACGGCCCTGACGAGCAACCCGCCAACGCGGCACAAGAAACCGTGATCATACTCAGCGCCGCCATGCGGCTCATCTGTGCACTTGTCATAACGGGGCAATATATCAAGAACATCATCTCTTCTGGGAGCTATACGAGCGCATGGTCTGACATTTGTTACGGTGAGGCCGCGGATCTGGCACGCGGAACTCGTGGATGGCGGCACTCAGCCGACCGACCAGCCCGCGCGAGCCTCGTGCCATGGTTACCAGCGACAATCAAGGCGACGGGATAATCCGACCCGGCCTTACCAGGTGTTACGGTCAGGTCCGAGCCGTTCGCGGCATCGACCTGTGCCATCGCGCGCGGTGAAACCGTCGCTCTTCTCGGCCCCGACGGAGTGGGCAAGACCAAACTCGGATATCGACACTTCTTTTCCACGCCGGGCTGCGGCCCAAGGGGCTGACCGATCTTCGCAGACATCCAGCATCCGTCCATGGAACGTCGAGTTCTACGCCGATGAGCAGGGACATGAGCCGTGCCGCCAGCGGGGCCCACGGTCTTTCCCCGCGGAAGCAGGCGGCGTTTACCGCAGCTGTTCGGCTCGTGCTGGGCCGGTGTGGCCTGGATGTCGCTGAGTCCGAGTTTGGCAAGGCCCGCCCCCACGGTGTAGCTACCAGCGACAACGCAACTCACGCGGAACGTATAGGCCAAAGGCGGGAGGTCACTGAAACGATCTTCGCGTCCAGCCTGGCTGCCGTTCGAGGGCGGCTCGGCCGGTAATCGCTCTGCCAAATCAGCCCCTGCGCGCACGGCACTCCGCGAGCAGCTGCTCGGCCATGACCACCTTGTCGCGGTCGCCGACGAGATGGAGGAGCGCGATCGTCCGCCGGAACGTGGCGTCGGCTTCCTCGCACCGGCCGGAAAGGTGCTGCGCGGCACCGAGGTAGGTCAGCGTCTCGCCCTCGCCGCGCCTGTCGCCGACAGTCCGGAAGCACGCGGCCGCCGCCTGGTGGGCCGTGATCGCGTCGTCAAGGCGGTGCAGCATAGCCAGCGCCCGGCCCTGGCCGTCGAGCGCGAGTCCTTCCCGGGCGCGATCTTTTGTGTCCCGGAAGATGGTGACGGCGTGCTCGCAGGCGGAGGCGGCCTCGGCGAAGCGCCGGGAGCCGTACAGGGCGACGGACAGGTTGTTGAGAGCGCAACCCTCGCCGTGGCGGTCGCCCTGCTCACGGAGCAGTGCGGCGGCCCGCTCGTGAGTCGCGATGGCGTCGGGGAACCGGCGTTGCTCCACGAGGGCGATTCCGTGGTCGGTCAGCGCGCCGCCGAGCTCCTGTACGGTCCGGCCGGTGAGGTCCCGGTCACCGGTGCCGTCCTCGACCAGGGTGAGGGCCTGGTCCAGGACGTCGATGGCCTGGTCTTGGAGACCTCGCTTGCGCAGGCAGATGCCGACGTTGCACAGAGCCACTCCCTCATCTCCGCGGTCACCTAGCCGCTGGAAGATCGCGGCGGCCTCGCGGAACGCGGTTTCCGCCTCCTCGAAACTGCCGGAGCGCTGCAGGGACAGGCCGCGATCGTTCAGCGCGTCACCGGCTAGGTGCGCGGGGTCGAGGCGGTCCTGGGGATCGTCCTGCGCGGTCCCGTCTCTGGCTGCCCGGGTGTCTTCCAGGTCGTGAGCGGCTGTTGCCTCCAGATCCCGGTGGCCGGCCTTCCGGGCGATCGCCGCGGCCGACTCGTGCGCCGAGATGGCCTCGTCAAACCGTCGCGCTCCGCGCAGCGCGACGCCAAGGTCCGTTAGTGCAGCGCCCGCCACAAGTTCCTCGCCGGCCGTCCGCAGGAGGGCGATTGCCTGCTCCTGGGCCGCGACGGCGTCACCGAACTGGCGCGCCGCCGCGAGTGCCGCGCCCAGGTTGTTCATGGCCGTGCCTTCGCCGCGCGGATCCTCCGCCTTCCGGAAGATGGCGGCCGCAGCCCGGTAGGCGGTGATGGCCTCATCGATCCGGCCCGCGCCCCCGAGCGCCTTGCCGAGGCTGTCCTGCGTGCTGGCCTCGCAGGCCCGGTCGCCAGCCTCCCGGAAGAGGGCGAGGGCCCGCTCCTGGGCGGCGATCGCGTCGCGGTAACGATCTGCTGAATAGAGCGCGACGCCAAGGTGGTGCTCGACCAGGCCCTTGGCGATGGGTGCCCCGGCGAGGGGCAGGCTGCCGTCCTCGGTCAGCCGGAGGGACGCTTCGTAGGCTGGGATCGCGTCGCGGAAGCGGCCCAGTTGCAGCAGCACATCGCCCTTTTTAGCCAGCGCCAGGGCCTCGTTATCGGCCTCGGCGGCCTCATGGAAGGCGGCCGCCGCCAGGTCCTGCTCGGTGAGCGCCTCCGCCAGCCGGCCGACCCTGGCCAGGGCGATGCCGAGCCGGAAACGGATCTTCGCCTGGCTGCCCAAGTCCCAGCTGCGCACGGCCAAGCCAACGGCCCTGGCATGGACCCGGACCGACTCCTCGAAGGCCGCCATATCGTACAGGGCCACGCCGGCGTTGCTGAGCGCCACGGCCTCGTCGTGCGCGTCGCCGATTCGCCGGAAGATCTCCGCGGCCTGCTCGCAGGCCGTCCTGGCCTCTTGGAAACGGCCGCTCGCCATAAGGGAAACGCCCGTGTCGTTCAGCGAGTCCGCCTCTCGGCGAGCGTCGGCCATACGACTGCCCCGAGACCATTTCGGCATCCGTCACCTTCCAGATTCAGCGATGCGGAAGACGACACGCATCCCTAGAACATTGTCGGTCAGACACCCGGCGGAGCCGCAAGCGCCACACCTCACTTTGAGGGCTCAAACTGACCGAGATCGCACTCCAAGCCGGTTTCTCCGGCGGTGGCTCGCCTATCCACCTCGGCGCAGCTAACCTCGCTAGCCCCCGTTGCCTGTTCGTGGGTGTCGCGGCACCAGGCGAGCCTGACGGCCCCGGCGAGCAGGTCGCACTGCTGGTGCCAGTCGTCGCCGATAAGGCCGAGAACGATGTGCCGCGCGTAACCAGAACCTGCCGCCCCCAGACCGCGACCGCACCTTGCCCTGGGGCCTGAGCAAGCGACCTCCCGATGCCAGGCACCTGGTCATCCCGTCCCGGGAGTCATACCTCACGGTTCGGATACCGGCCGGTTCCCAGGAATCTGAGCGGATGATGCGTCCGGGACTTACCGCTGGCCTGCGGGTATATGACGGTCTTATTTTCCGATGCCACCGTGGTGCAGTTGGTTCGGGCAACGGGGATGGCGCGGATGAGTACGGGGTGCACGGAGCACTCGGCTACGTTTGCGGGCTATTATCGCGCGAGCACACACACGAAGCGTCAATAGGGCCGTGATCCCCGTCAGCTGTAACTCGCATGCGCGAGCCTGCTCTGGGCGTGGACGCAAATGCGTCACACTGATTTGCGTGGAACCCGTTTACCTGTCAGCCGGGATGCCCCGTTGGACACCCCAGAACGAGACTGACCTCAGCGCAGCGGCACAGCGGGGACTGCTGGAAGAGACCCACTACCTCGATGTGAAGCGGGAGATATCCGCAGGCAGGGGGGCAAACAAGGAACTCGCACGCGATCTAGCGTCCTTCGCCGTCGATGGATGAACGCTCATCATCGGAATCGGCGAGGACAAAGAGACAAATTCACTCCACTTCGCCCCGCAGCCGTTGTCCGGGCTGGCCGAGAGGGTCGAGACGGTCGAGACGGTCGAGACGGTCGAGACGGTCGCCCGCATGATCCCCGATCCGCCGCTGGCGGTGCTGTGCAGTCCCATCTCCTCAGACCGAGGCAACTCGCTGGGCTACCTGGTAGTGCATATCCCACCCAGCGCGGTGGCCCCGCACATGGTCGAGCACAAGTACCTGGGCCGGGGCGACAAAACCAAGCTGTACCTGTCCGACCCCGAGGTCCGGCGCCTGCATGAACGGCGGCGGGCAACTGGACAGGACGGGCTGGCGCGGCTGCAGGAGCAGTTTGACCGCGACCCAGTGCCCGCCGACGTTCGCAAGCAGGCCCACCTGTTCCTTCTCGCAGAGCCGGCCGCTGCCCGGCCAGGCATGCTCCTCGACCTGGTGCACGGCGCCGGGTCACAGATGCGGTTGTCTGAGTTCGCCCGGCGGGCTGATGCACCCGATGTTCACAAGATCCTGCAGGCCGCGGGCGCGGGCGACTTCAGCCCACCCCTGACCTGGGCGAGCGACTTCGCGCTGCGTTCGGCCGGGGTTGCCCTCACATACGGACTGGCCAGCGACCGGTCCTGGTCAGCGGACGCCGGCCCGTCCCCTGAAGATGCTGTCGAACTAGAGGTTGACGAAGACGGCGGGTTGCGCATCTTCATGAGCCGACTCAGCGACAGCCTGCCATCTCCTGATCGCGCAGCGAATGGCCAGCGGCTTCTCCCGGTCGGGGCAGTCAGCTACTCCCGCCAGTTCGTAGCCTTGACCGCCGCCGCCGCAGAACACGCCGGCTACCTCGGCACCTGGATTCTCGCTGCAGGTGCGACCGGTATCGGGGGCCTTCCCGTCCACGACTACCTCCTGCGAGGGCGCGCAGGACCTCGCTCGGACGCCTCTACCTACCGGCGGGCCACCACAGCGTCCTACGCGGAACTTATCAAGCAACCCGGAACCGTGACCGAGCGGCTCATTGGACGGCTGCTGCGATCCACCGGCACATACGAGCTGCACGCCGACGCGTTCACCGATCCCGCCGATCAAGGTCAGCAGCCTGCCTGAGCAACGCCGTCGCGTCCGCCTGAATACCAGTAGCGGAGTGGGGCAAGTCACGGCAAAGTGAAGCGGGCTGATGGTAATCCCATAGCCGGTCGCGCGGACGTTGCAGGTCAGGCCGCCAGGGATTGCGGCGAGGAAGCGGATCAGGTGGCCGTAATGTGCCCCGAACCCAGGCGATGGAGCGTCGAAAGCGCGGGCACCGGTCCTCAGGAGGGGGCTGGAAGGCCGAGCGCTCCGGCGGCTATGGTCACCTGCCACACGCAGAGAGGTACGAGCAGCAAGTACACGAGGAGGAAGACCCCGAAGGCCGGCTCCCATGCACGGGCGCCGATGGCGTCAACAACCGCCCAGGCAACAGGAAAGAGGCTGACAAGCGATGCGACCGACACGGCGGCGAGGGTAAAGGACAGTATCGCGATCCGTGGCTTCGCGCCGTTGTTCGGGCCGCCCTGTCGCGCACGCTCGGATTGCAGGGTGCTGGCCTGGGCGGAGGTGAACAAGGCGACGATGGCCAAGAGCAAGCCGAGTGCGCCCGAGGCGTCCGTGACCTGCTGAGACGCGCTCATAGCTGGCTTGCCTCAACGGCCGCGGCGGGCGGGCGGCCTGAGCCCGAGCATGGCCAGAATGTCTGCGTTGCCCTCCGCTGTGATGACTGACCGATCGAAGTTGACCGTCCGGGCAGAACTGTCAAGGGTGACGAAGTTCAGCAGACCGAGGCGCTCAAGCTCCGTACGCGCCGTGTCGTAGGCAGTCTGCTGAGAGAACTTCACTGCCCATCTGAGACCGCTGGCCGCCGATCCTGTGGCGGTCACCTCGGCAGCGGCGCGCATCTCGTTGATGAACTCTTCGTGCAGAGCCTGCTCGTAGGTGGCGGTCATGGTTGTCAAGATCGACCTCGCATTCGCCGGGGTCGTCCGGAACAGCACGCCAACCTCGCGCTGGCTGAGAACACGCCCCGCTTGCAGGCAGACGTACCGCAGCTCATCAGCCCTGGTGGCGGTCAGCGCCGACGGGACAGCCCCTGATCCGCCGATGGTCTCAAGCGTCTGTTTCACCGCCGCCTGGAGCGCTGCCTCGACCAGCGTCTCCGCAGTCGGTGCGGGCAAGCCGGCCAGCGAGACAAACCGGGCCACCGCTTGCTCGAGCGCTCCGTCGTCAATCTCGACCATCGGATCCCCCAGGCGAACTACACGATGCGACTACACAAAGCTATACAGACGATACTCTACGTGATCGACGTTGTGTTTTCCAGGCGTCTGGCCAGCTAAGCCAGCCTGGGCGAACGGCGGTTCGATGACATAGTCGATCAGTTTCTGAACAAACTGCACCGCCCGTGATCGCCGCATCGGAATCCCAGCGCAAGCCGCCTCAGCAGCACGTTTCTGGCCTTGCTCGGGCATGAGCCCAAGGGAATACCGCAGAGTCCGGATACCGGCCGGTTCCCAAGATTTCCACGAACTAATTCCGGGTGCCCGGTGAAAAAACGGCCCGGAATCCCGATTTCTGTTGGTGCGAGGGTTCCCCGCCCCGGGACGCCATTTCCGGGACGGGGCGGCCCGCCCGGCCGGGGCGCCGCCGCGACGCTGACAACCCGCCCCCAGTCCCTTCCCGGAGGAGGTCATCCCGCGCCCGGCCGCGCGGGCCGCCCTCGCTCCGCACCAGTCCTGGCACCCCGCAGGAGGCACCTGCCCATGAAGCTCACCCACCGGCCGCCGGCCTGGCCCCGGCATCTCCCCCGGCCGCCCGGCGGCGCCGTTACGCCACCTGGGGACTGCTGCGCCACGCCCGCGCCAAAGCCCGCCAGGCACCGCTGACCTCCGGGATCCGCCACGGGCAGACCGTCAGGCTCAAGACTGCCGTGCACTTCACCAGCTGGCTTGCCAGCCACGGCCTGGACCTGGCCGCCTGCCGTCAGCCCGACCTCGACACCTACCTGCTGGCCTGCCCCACCCGGCGCGACGAGGTCCGGCACTTCCTCACCTGGGCACGCCGCTACCGCGACCGCGCACTCACCATCCCGCCAGCGCCCCGCCCGGACACGACGGTCCCGCTCGCCCAGGACCAGCGGTGGGCACTGGCCCGCAGCCCTGCTGCACGACGACGGCCACGACCCCGGCGACCGCGTCGCCGGGCTGCTCGTCCTGCTGTTCGGCCAGCGCCCCGGCCGCATCGCCCGCCTCACCACCAGCCACATCAACCTCGACGCCGCGCACACCACGCTGACGCTCGGCACCACGCCAATCAGCATCCCCGAACCCCTCGCCAGCCACCTGCACGCCCTCACCTGCCACCGCCACCACCTCAGCCAGGTCCCCGCCAGCGGACCCGGGCCATGGCTGTTCCCCGGCCTGCACCCCGGGCAGCCCGTCCTGCCCGCCACCATCAGCCACCGGCTGGCCCGCATCGGCGTCAACACGGTCACCGGCCGCGCCAGCGCGCTCCTGCAGCTCGCCGGCGAGCTGCCGCCCACCGTCGTGGCCGACCTGCTCGGGCTGCGCCCCAAGACCGCCATCGCCTGGGGCCAGCTCGCCGGCCGCCCCTGGGCCGCCTACCCCGCCCTGCGCGACCAGCGCCCCTAGCAGGACCACAAGCGTGTCATGGCAGGGCGGGCGATCTTAATGCAGGCGGCCATCAGGACAATTTGGCCACGAAACGCAGTCAACCCCGCTTCCGGCGAACACGGCTAGCCGCCAACAGGACGTGCTCTGGTAATCCCAGCGCTCCAGCTGCTGCCGCTGAGATGAATTCGTTCGGCTCGCATCCGCCGGGCAGCGAGATGGTCGCGGCTTCCCTGGGCTCCGGCAGTCAGTGACAACCAGGCAGCCAGGCCGCCCCGCCAGTGCCTGATGCCAGGTTTGTGCCGGACTGCCGGCGCCAGGATTAGGCAGCCTCGGATTGAAGGATTTCTGCTACGGGGCGGCGGGCGCCGATGCGGGCCGGAACGGCAGTAAGCGCCGATACTACGAGCAGGGTCCCGAGCAGCACCGCGATCAGTTCCCAGGCTGACAGGATGGCCACCGGGCCGTTGTGGCTCAGGGCCGCGACCAGGCCGATGCCGGCCGGGATGCCGAGAATGGCACCCGGCAGCGCGGCGAGCAGCTGCGATGCGGATATGCCGGCGCTGACCTGCTCCTGGGTGGCGCCGAGCGCGCGAGCGACGGCCAGCGTGTGCCGGGAGTCCGCTGCCGTCGACCGGGCAACGAAGATCGCGTTGACCGCTGCCAGCACCCCGAGGACTACGGTGAGGACCAGCAGCACCTGATTGACCCCTGTGGTCACCGGGTTGATCAGGCCGCCTGGCACCTTCGACACGTGGTTTGCCTGCCATATCGTCAGGACGATCACGGTCGTGGCGACCGTGATCGTGATGCTGGCCGCGCTGAGCACGAGGCGCCGTGGCCGGCGGGCGGCTAGCCGCAGGCCAAGCAGCAGCGGCACCGGCAGCCACCTGGATACGGCGATCAGCCAGGCCCGGCGCCGCGGCGTGCGGGCCGCGTCGGACAGCGCTGCGACCGTGCTGGTCCGGGCGGCGCGGATGGCGGGGACGAACGTCGCCAGCAGCGCCACCGCCAGCGCGACGGCCGCGACCACGCCGACGGTGACGGCGGTGAGCGACGGCGCGCCCGCGGCGCCGATCAGGCCATCGTCGGGGCTGGTGAGCAGCGGCGCGGCCGCCCAGCCGGCAGCCAGCCCGGCGGCCGCTGCCAGCAGTGCCAGCGCCAGGTGCTCGGCCAGCAGCACCGCGGCGACCAGTCGCGGCGTGCCGCCCACCGCCTTGAGCAGCCCGACCCGCCGGGTCTGCTCGGCCATCCGGCCGCCGACCAGCACCGCTACGCTCGCTATCGCGAGCATGGCGAGCAGCCAGCTGCCCGCGACCAGCACCTGCTCCTTGCGCAGCACCGCCTTGGCATCCTGGCTGCTGATCTGCTGCCAGGACGACAAGTACACGTTCCCCGTCCCGTGGGCGTTCGCGAACGCGGTCGCGGCCGCCGGGTCTGCGAGCTTCAGGTTCAGCGCGTAGGTCAGCGGGTTCGCGGCGGTGGCCAGGCTCCGGGCGTCGGCCGTGGTGAGCCAGATCAGGCCGGAATAATTCACCGACGGCCAGGCGGCAGTGACCGCGAGCCCGGTCACTGTGAACC
This sequence comes from uncultured Actinomycetota bacterium, assembly GCA_963714445.1. Classification (GTDB taxonomy): domain Bacteria; phylum Actinomycetota; class Actinomycetes; order Streptomycetales; family Catenulisporaceae; genus Actinocrinis. The sequence continues at coordinate 32,884 of CAVQPP010000367.1, read as the reverse complement.
GCCGCCCGTTCAGGGTGATCCGGTCACCGGGGCGCACCCCGAGCTCGGCTGCGTAGGTCTGCATAATCACCGCCCCGCCCGGGCGTACCCAGCTGCCCTGGGTCACCTTCGGCTGGTCGACCGTCGCCCGTCGCTGGTTACGCCCTTCGACGATAAAGCCAGCCGCGGCGGTGGAGACGGTGTGGCCGCCCGCTCGCAGCGTCGGGGAGGCGAGCGGATAGGGTCCGCTGTGGCCGGTGACGCCGGGGGCGTTGTCCAGCGCGGTCAGGCTGGCGGGCGGGCCGCCGTCTTTCGCCGCGCCGGCGGACTGGGCTACCACGTCGGGCCCGGCCGTCACCGCCTTGGTGTCCAGGTACGGATTGCTGGTGGCACCGTTCAGGACAAGCCCGAGGGTCAGCGTGGCGGTGGCCGCCGTGATGACGATCACCATCAGCACGGCCTCGGCCCGCCGCCGGCGCAGGTCCCGGGCGGCTAGCCGGCAGATGAGCAGGATCCGGCCCATGGGGTCACGCGTCCAGTCCGGCAAGCGAACTCAGGTGCCCGGTGGTGCCGCCGGTCAGCCTGGTCTCATCCACGAGCGCCCCGTCGCGCATGCTGATGAGCCGGTCGGCGGTGGCGGCGATCCGCGAGTCGTGGGTGACGATGACCAGCGTCTGCCCGGCCTCGTGCAGGCTCTCGAACAGCCGGAGCACCTCCAGCGTCGCCTCGCTGTCAAGGTTGCCCGTCGGCTCGTCGGCGAGGACCACCAGCGGCTCGTTGGCGAGTGCGCGGGCAATCGCCACCCGCTGCCGCTGCCCGCCCGACAGCGCCGACGGCAGGAACCTGGCCCGGTCGGCGAGCCCGACCCGCTCCAGCAGGCCCGCAGCCCGCCGCCGCGCGGCCCGCGGTGACTTCCCGGCGAGCAGCGCCGGCAGCTCGACGTTCTCCACGGCGGTGAGCTCGTCCATCAGGTGAAAGGCCTGGAAGACAAAGCCGATGGCGTCGCGCCGCAGCCGGGCCAGGGCCTTCTCGCCCAGCTGGTCGATACGCTGCCCGGCCAGGTGCAGCTCGCCAGCGGATGGCCGGTCCAGGCCGCCTAGCAGGTGCAGCAGTGTCGACTTCCCGCAGCCGCTGGGCCCCATCACCGCTACCGTCTCGCCAGGGGCGACATCAAGGTCGACCTCGTCGACCGCGCGGACCAGTCCCGCTTCCTTGCCGTACTCCTTGCGCAGCCCGCGGGCGCGCAGCATGGACGACCTGCCTGTATCGCTCATGATTGTCTCCGTCTCGCTCACGATGTGCCCTTCCGGCTGGCCCAGTTCCGTTCACATGCCTCGAGCCAGCGCAGGTCTGCCTGCAGCCGGAGCACGATGCCCTCCAGCAGCAGCCCAGCGTCCGAGCGATCCGGCTCGGCCATCGCCGCGCGCTGGGCGTCACGCAGCCGGCGCAGCAGCTCGCGGCGCTGCGCGTCCACGATGGCGATCGGGTCCGCCAGCCTCGCCGCCGCCGCCGCGACCAGCTTGAGATGAAATTCCGCCAGGTCAGGCCGGGGCCAGCTCACCTCGGCTAGCCAGCCGGCGACGCGCTGCTGCCCGGCCGCCGTCAGCGCATACACCTTGCGATCCGGCCGGTCCGGCAGCCCGGGCGACCGCTCGCACGCCACCAGGCCCGCCTTCTCCAGCCGCGCCAGGGTGACATAGATCTGCCCCGCGTTCATCGCGTCCCCGAGCGGGCCGAGCGCCGCACCCAGCCGCGCGCGCAGCTGGTAACCGTGCGACGGCTCCTTCGCCAGCAGCGCCAGCACCACTTCCTGCTGCACGAGCCCACCCCTCTAACGGTTAGGTATATAGATAACGGTTGTATCCTCGGCTGTCAAGTGACGGCCCGCCGTGCGGCAGGACGCCGGCGGACCAGTGAAGGCCCGCTCGCCGGCCCCGTGATCTACGGCAAGATCACTTGCATGCCCTGGCGGCGGTGAAGTCGTCCGCTATCCACCGGCCCTCCCACATCCAGGCCAGCACAGACCCAGTCAGGCCGGAACCGGTGCTGCCTTAGATGGCCGTGCCCGGAGATGCATCCCGCCAACGGACAGTGCCTGAGTGCTGCCAGCGGCCTGCTCGCCGACGCGCTCCATGCTGCAGGCCGCGCGTGGCTGGCCAGCTGCCAGGTCCCCGGTCCTGTGTCTCTAAGCGCCATCCCCCGGAGCCAGGCGCCTGGTCATCGGTAGTCCAGCGGGTCATACCGCGCGGTTCGGATACCGGCCGGTTCCCAGTGATCTGAACTGATGAACTCACGCAATTGTCTGTTGCGGATTCGGCAAGAAGCTCCGCTTGCCATTGTGGTGATAACGGTCAGGCTGCCTGGACGGTGTGCTGGTTGGCGGTGTCGAGATACGGTGCGATGTACCAGGTGCGCTTGCAGGCCGGGGGGAGGCCAGCGATGGTCGCTGAGGAGCCGGGGTTGTTGGGGTTGTCGGCTGCCTTGGAGGGGCTGCGTGAGGAGCTCGCGACGGCTTGGGCTAGCGGCGCGGGCAAGACGGTGCGGTTCCGTGTGAACGAGGTAACCGTGACCCTTGAGGCCGTGGCCCGGCGCGAGGTCGAGGGGGGCGGGAAGATCCGCTGGTGGGTGATCGAGGCGGGTGGTGGCGCCAAGGCGGGGACCGAGACAACCCAGACGCTGGTCCTGACGCTTACACCGGGTCTCTACAACGAGCAGGGCAGCCCCGGCCCTTTGGACGTGGCGGGCGACCAGCCGGAGCCGGGAAGGTAGCGCGGCCCGGTGGGCAGGATCTGGGATGATCGCCTAGCTGAGATATGGGCGGCGCCCGGCAAGGCCGGGGCCGGCGTGGTGATCAGCGCCGAGACGGTCTTGACGGCCCAGCATGTGGTGGCTGGAGCTCTTGAGGCCGGGAGGGTCCTGGCCCGGGTAGTGAGGCCGGGCGCTGAGACCGCGAGCTGGACGCCGATGGTGGTGCTCGCCGCGGATGAGACCTGGGACGTGGCGGTCCTCCGTGTCGGCCACGGGAAAGACGCGGAGTGGGCGAAGCCGTCCTCGCTGCCGCCGGTCTTCGCTGCGGTGGGTAGCTCGGCCGAGCCCGGCTGTGAGGCAGTGGGCTTCCCCGACTCGGAGGTGCAGCCCGGCCCAGCGGGCAACCTGGCTGCTGCGGTCCGCCAGACCGAGCAGGCCATCGGCACCCTAGCTTCAGCGGGCCAGGGGAAGGCACCGCAGATCGCGGGCCGCACGCTTCCCCCACGGTGGATGCCGCTGAATGTGGACAGCCCAACTCCAGGAACGCAGGCCGGCTGGGGCGGCATGTCGGGCGCCGGGGTGGTGCTTCCCGACGGGCGCCTGGTCGGCGTCGTAGTCAAAGCCGAAGCCGGTCACCAGCAGCGGCGGCTGTATGTGGTGCCGCTGGCAGACGTGCTGGCGCGGTCCTCGCCGGTGGCCGCAGCGCTGTCCGCCGCGCTTGGCGGCCCGGTAGCCGTGGAGGCCAGGGATGCGCGGCTGTACGACGACGTCCTGCAGGCGGAGTGCCTTGGGCGCGACGGGCTGCCGATCCTGGCCGGCGAGGCGGACCTGGGAGCGTTCGGGGTGAAGGCCGCGGGGATCTTGGGTGAGCCGGCGTTCCTGGATTACGTGCCCCGCGACGGCGACCAGGAACTGAGCGACAGCCTGCAGCAAGCGCAGGCCACCGGCCGGATGCTGCTGGTGGTCGGGGGGTCGGCGGGGGGAAAGTCACGCTCGGCCGCCCAGGCAGCCCGGCAGCTTCTCGGCGGCTACCGGCTGCTGTGCCCGAAGCAGACATCGCTGGCCCGGCTGGGTGAGCTCACGGTCACTGATCTCGGCGCGGCGCTGGTGTGGCTGGACGACGCCGAGCGTTATGACGGGCGGTCGTTTCGGGCCACTGTTGACTGGCTGTTGCACAAGGGTGTCACCGTGGTGGCCACCATCCGGCGCACCGAGCTTGAGGCCAGGATGCCTAGGAGCGACCTTCGCGATCCGCTTGGTGAGGCGCTGGGCGACAAGAACCTGGTCGTCGAGGTGGACTGGCAGGTGATCTGGAATGACAGGGAACTAGCCCGGGTCAGCCAGCATGCCAGCTATCCGCCACTGCTGGAATGGGCCGCCGCCGGCAAGTCTCCGGGCGCCTGGATCGTGGCCGGCCCGGACCTGGTGAAGCGGCTGCAGTTCGCGGAAACCGACCAGGAGCGGCCCGCCCGGTACGCGCTGGTCCGGACGGTGCTCGACTGGTACCGCACAGGAATCGCCCGGCCGTGCCCCGTGGATACGGCCGAAGGCCTCCTGCGGGGCCGCCTGGCTGACGATATGGAACAGTCTGAGATCGGGCAAGCGATCGATGACGCTTTCCAGTGGGCGCTCGAATCGGTGATCGGCAGGGCCCGCAAAACGAGCCAGGCACTGCTCACCAAGGCGCCGTCGCCCGAGGACGGGTTGACCGTCCATGACTACGTCCAGGACGCGGACGCCAACGTCGGCGGAAGGGTCGTTCCCGATGACGTGTGGGGGAAAGCGCTCCAGCAGGCCACGACTGATGGCGCGCGCTATTCCGTGGGTCTCACAGCAGGCATTCAGGGGCATACCGGCATCGCCGCGGAGGTATTTCTTCCGTTCGCCAGGACCGGCTCGCATAGCGGCATGTTCAACCTTGGGGTCGTGCTCCAGGACAGCGACCCGGGCCAGGCCCGGTACTGGTATGAGAAAGCGGCGGCGGCCGGCCTGACCGAAGCCATGACCAATCTGGGGGCGCTGCTCCTGAACAGCGACCCCGGCCAGGCCCAGCAGTGGTGGGAGAAGGCCGCCGAGGCCGGCGACACCGGCGCCATGACCAATCTCGGGGTCCTGCTCAGTGACAGCGACCCGGGCCAGGCCCGCCAGTGGTGGGAAAAGGCCGCCAACGCCGGCAACACGGATGCCATGACCCACCTGGGGGCGCTGCTTCGCGGCAGCGACCCGGGCCAGGCCCGCCAGTGGTGGGAGAAGGCCGCTGGCGCCGGCAGCACGGATGCCATGACCAAGCTCGGAGCGCTGCTCCACGACAGCGACCCCGGCCAGGCCCAGCAGTGGTGGCGGAAGGCCGCCAACACGGGTGACACCGGCGCCATGGACATCCTGGGGCTCTTGTTCCGTGACAGCGACCCGGGCCAGGCCCGCCAGTGGTGGGAAAAGGCCGCCAACGCCGGCAACACGGATGCCATGACCCACCTGGGAGCGCTGCTTCGCGGCAGCGACCCGGGCCAGGCCCGCCAGTGGTATCAGAAGGCGGCCAGCGCCGGCGATCCCGAGGGTCTCCACAGTCTCGGGGTCCTGCTCCACAACAGCGACCCGGGGCAGGCCCGGCAGTGGTACGAGAAGGCGGCCAGCGCCGGCCACACCGGCGCGATGTACAACCTCGGGGTCCTGCTCCATAACAGCGACCCCGGCCAGGCGCGGCAGTGGTATGAGAGGGCCGCCAAGGCCGGCCGGGCCGACGCCATGTACAACCTCGGGCTGCTGGTCCGGGACAGCGATCCGGGCCAGGCGCAGCAGTGGTGGGAGAAGGCCGCTGGCGCCGGCCTCATCGAGGCTATGACCAAGCTGGGGATCCTGCTGCGGGACAGCGATCCCGGCCTCGCCCGGCAGTGGCTGGAGAAGGCAGCCAGGGCCGGCGACGCCGTCGCCATGTACAGCCTCGGGGTCGTGCTCTATGACAGCGACCCGGGCCAGGCGCGGCAGTGGTGGGAGAAGGCCGCCGACGGCGGCCACAGCGACGCCATGTACAACCTCGGGAACCTGCTCCGCGACAGCGACCCGGGCGCGGCGCAGCTCTGGTGGGAGAAGGCCGCCACGATCGGCCACAGCGACGCCATGGTCAACCTCGGAGTCCTGCTCCGCGACAGCGACCCGGGCCAGGCCCGGCAGTGGTGGGAGAAGGCCGCCAGAACTGGCGACACCGCTGCCATGAAGAAGCTCGGGTTCCTGCTCCAAGACAGCGACCCCGGCCAGGCCCGGCAGTGGCTGGAGAAGGCAGCCAGGACCGGCGACACCAGCGCCATGTACAACCTCGGGGCACTGCTCCATGACAGCGACCCCGGCCAGGCCCGGCAGTGGTATGAGAAGGCAGCCAACGCCGGCGATACCAGCGCCATGCTCAACCTCGGGGTCCTGCTCCATGACAGCGACCCCGGCCAGGCCCGGCAGTGGTATGAGAAGGCAGCCAACGCCGGCCACACCGGCGCCATGACCAAGCTCGGGGTCCTGCTCCATGACAGCGACCCCGGCCAGGCCCAGCATTGGTCCCGGACGGCTGCCAACGCGGGCCACCCCGACGCCATGATCGTGCTGGGGATTCTGCTCCAGGACAGCGACCCCGCCCAGGCCCAGCAATGGCTGGATAAGGCGGTCACCCTGGGGGGCCCCCGTGTCCTCATCCATCGCACGCCTGACGATCCGGGCGCTTCCACCACACCGAGTGATCTGGCATGACCTGCCCCCGGCGTGCGGATCGGGAAGGTCCGCGGGCGGCCTGAACCGGGCATTGACCGAATCGTGCTGCCCGGCAAGCAATCACATCAGCCGCCACACCGCGAGCAGGCCTCTGGGCGGTACCGATCTTGCCGGACACCGCCCGAGGGCATTTCCCCTGGCAGCCTTCCTGCACCAAGCGCTGTGGCCACCGCGGCAGCCGCGAAGGCCATCCTTCAGGCCGCGAACTGACTCAATCAGGCAGGCGCCCACCCGGCTGCCGGCGACCAGGGCAGCGGCCCGGGGACTGGCAGGCAGCCCGTTCCGGCGCGGGCGGCGCACGGTGATCGCGCTCGACCGGCGAGAGCCCGCGCAGCACTCGCAGGACACCCACGACCGTGTCTACGTCCTGCCCGACCATCGCGTCCAGGCCGAGGCCGCCGAGGTCATCGCGGCCGGCGCCGAGGACGCCGCCGACCGCTGCCACAAGGCAGTCCTGGCCGCCCAGCTGCGGGAACGGCCGGTTCCAGGCGACGCCGCGACCGTGACCGCGGACTGCTCCGCCTACCACGACAGCCCCTGGCCGTCGCCCGGCGGCTGCCGAGCGTCGTTCCTGACCTGCCTGACCTGCCTGGCCTGCCCTAGCGCGCGGGTCCACCCAGGGCACCACCCCCGGCTCGCCCACCTGCACGAGGCGCTGGCCAGCCTGCGGTCCGTCCTGCCGCCCGCCGCCTGGGCCGCCGACTGGCGCGACGCCCATGACCGGCTGCAAGACCTCCGCCAGCGCGTCGGCGAGGGACCGTGGGCGCAGGCCCTGGCCCGGGTCACCGACGCCGACCGCGAGCTCGTCAGCTGCCTGCTCACCGGGAGCCTCGACACGTGACCGCCGCCCCCGACTTCGACCCCTACCTGCTCCCCCTGCCGGCACCGGGCAGCCCGGTCGTCCTCCCTCACCTGGCGAAATCCCTGAACGCCCACCTCAACGGCCGCTACGCCGACCCCGCCTGGCCGCTTGCCCCGCTGACAGACAACCCCAGCACCAGCAAGACGTCGGTCCGCTGGCAGCAGTGGCCCGCCGCGTTCAGGGACGAGATGCGGCTAGCGGCCTGGAACCTGATCAACGGCCAGCTCCGGCCCACGTTCCTGCGCGAGCACGGCCCCAGGATGCGCGGACGCCTCAGCACCCTGCAGATCTACGGCACGCTGCACCAGTGGAAGCACCTCGCGGAATGGCTCGCAGAACGCGGCGTCACCAGCCTTGCCCGGTGCGACGCCGCCGTCCTTCACCAGTACGGCCAGCACGTCCGCGACGGCCGCCACAGCAGGGCGCACACACTGACAATCCTGGTATCACTGACCAGGCTGTGGGCACTGGACCAGCTCAGCGCCCGCCCGAACGGGATCGGGCGGCCCCCGTGGGACGAACTGGGCGTCGACGGCTACCTCCCCGCCGCGACGGGCGCCGGCGGCGGGGAGAACGCAACCGAGCCCCTCGCGGAGCAGACCATGGGGCCGCTGCTCATCTGGGCGATGCGGCTGGTTGACGACCTTTCCGGCGACATCCTCGCCGCCTGGGCCGAACGGCAGCGCATCTTGGGCACCGCCCGCGCAACCCCTTCCACGCCAGCCGGGCAGGCCGCGCTGGAAGCGTATCTCCGCCCCCTGATCGCCAGCCAGGCCCCCGTTCCCGCAACCGTCCCCAGCCGCGGGAAGACCTCCCTCGCCACCGCTTACATATGCGGCGCCACCGGCGCGTCCCGCGGCCAGGTTGACCGGTTCAACGACCGGGAAGGGCTGACGGCCGCAGCCGCGCAGCGCCCTGGGCCATGCCCGCTGGGCATCCCCGTGACCGGCCGGATCGCCGGGAAGCCATGGCGGGCGTCGCTCGACTTCAACGAGGCCCCGGTCCTGATGCGGCACCTCGGCACGGCCGCGTTCATAATCTGCGCCTACCTGACCGGCCTGCGGCCCGGTGAGATCCTCGGCTTGCGCACCGGATGCTGCCCCGACCCGGCACCAGGCCCTGACGGGCAGGCCGGACGGCACCTGATCCGCAGCCGCGAGTTCAAGGCCGCCACCGACGAGGACGGCAACCACGAGTCCGGCGGCCTTGAGCGCGAGGTTCCCTGGGTCGCCATCACCCCGGTCGTCAACGCCATCCGCGTCCTGGAGCGCATGGTCCCCGACGGGCACCTGCTGTTCGACCACCACGCCCACGACCTGCACGCCCGGCCGGGCACCGGCTCCCTGAAGCCGTCCGTGCTCCGCCGCAGGATCGAGGCCTTCGCCGCCTGGGCGAACCAGGAGGCAGCCAGGCTCGGGCTGGCCGGCGAGGCCGTTCCCGCCGACCCGCACGGCAGCATCGGCACCAGCCGCTTCCGCCGCAGCCTGGCCTGGCACATCGCGCGCCGGCCAAACGGCCTGGTCGCCCTGGCCGTCCAGTACGGCCACATGCGGACCGCCTTCGACTTCGGCCATGCCACCGAGGGGTACGCCTCCCGCAGCCGCGACGGCATCCACGACCTCATCGACCTGGAAACCGCGCGCGCCGTCGCCGGCACCGTCGCCGCCCTGCACGACGACCTCGGAAACGGCGGCGGCATCTCCGGCCCCGCAGCCCGCCGCGCCATCAAGGCCGCCGCCACGGCACCCCGCTTCGCCGGCACCCCCGTCACCCTCGCCAGCGCCCGCAAGCTGCTGGCCAGCGAAGATGCGATGATTTACGACAACCCGCACGCCCTCCTGCTCTGCCACTACAAGCGCGACCGGGCCCTCTGCCACCGCGACGGGATCAAGGACACGCCCAGCCTGGACCACTGCGTCCCCGGCTGCGGCAACATCGCCCGCACCGACCAGCAGGCCACCAAGCTCCGCGAACGCGCCCTCGCCCTGGAGAACCAGGCCGCGCACGTCCCGCAGCCGATCGGCGACCGGCTCCGCGCCAGCGCCGCCCGGCTCCGCGAACAGGCCGGCAAGCACGACCGCACCCGCATCACCAACGGAAAGGACGCCGGATGACCCCCGAGCCCGGTGAGCGCGAGCGGATCCGCGCCGCGATGGACCGCATCCTGGCCGGTGTCCCCGAACGGTCTGACGGCGCGCTCACGGTCGTCGCGCTCGCCATCGAGGCAGGCGTCCCCCGCAACGCGCTCACCCAGCGGCACACCGACCTGAAGACCGAGTTCTACCAGCGCATCAAAGAACACGGCGCGGACAACGGGGACGAGGCCCGGCTCCGCGCCACCATCGCCAGGCTCAGGAAGACGATCGAAGCCAGGAACAGGGAACTCGCCCAGCTCCGCGCCGACGTCCCCGCCCTCGTCCGCGCCGTCAGCCAGCTCACCATGGAAAACCAGCAGCTCCGCGACGCCCGCGCCGCGGGCGGCAGCGTCATCCCGTTCCCCAGCCGGGTGCCAGCCCGCCCCCGCGACTAGCCAGGAGGCCACGGTAATGCAGGTGACCTTGGACATGACCGACGCCATGGAACTCGAGCAGCTGCTGGGATTCCTCGCCGGCTGGATGAAGGCCGACCGCGGCTGCCTCGCCCCGTCCCTGGCCCGCTACCTCGGCGTCGACGTCGAGGGCATGGGACCCGAGTCGCTGGCCGCTGACTTCAACCGGTTCCGGTTCTTGCTGGGCGCCACCGACGGCGAAGGAGTCTTCACCCCAGATGAGCCATGAGCCGGCAGCCGGAGCCCGTCACCCGGAGCCCCCTCATGCAAGGCTCCCCGCAAGCCGGCGGTCAGCCTAACGAGGCGCGCCAGCCCGGTGCCCGGCGCCCCAGAAGAACGGGCCGGCCGTCGGCGTGACCGTGATGTCCCAGCCGAGCTCGCGGAGCTGCCTTTCCAGGCCCGCCGGCTCATGCGGGACCTTCACGATCCGGTAGGCCGTCCCGTCAGGGGTGCGCCGCTGGACGGTATTAGATGACGGGCCCTCGATGAGCTCGTCCGGCGTGCGGTAACCGTCATCGGCGAAGAACACCCGTCCCCGCGGCGCGAGGGCCGCGGCCACGAGCTCCCAGAAGGAACCGAACCGCCCGGCCGGCACGTGCGACAGCCAGAACCCCATGAAAACGACGTCATAGGGGCGGTCAGGCTCCCAGGTGAACAGGTCGGCCTCGACGAACCTCACCGGGGCACCGCCAGGGACGCGGCCCGCCGCGATCGCGAGCATCTCCGGGGACGCATCGACGGCGGTGACGTCGGCGGCGTGGCGGAGCAGCTGAGGCGTCCAGGTGCCAGGACCGCAGGCCAGCTCCAGGACGCTGCCCGCCGGCCGGAACGCGTCGAGCGCGTCAGCCAGCTCCTCACCGCCGGGAAGATCGAGGCCCTGGTCAAGGTAGTCCGGAGCGAGGGAACTGTAATAAGCACGCTGCTCGGCCAGAAGCTGGTCCTGAACTGATCCGGTGTTCATGACTTCACTATGAGGCTCACCCCAAGGGCAAGGTCAACTCAACACGTTGACTTGACAGGGAACACGAACGCACGGACGGCCCGCGCCCGCTCCACCCGCCCAGCAAGCGTCACGCTCTCCCGGACTGCCCGGCTCATCAGCGCACCGCCTTCCCGCCCGCACGGAAACTGGGAGGGCCGCGAGCGGGCGCACGGGAAATGCACGCTCACCTCAGCCGCCATCGTCAAGCCAAATCTGAACCGCGAGCGGGCGTCCCGCACAAAGGCGGCCGGGTGCGCCCGCCTCCTGCCGGTGAAAACCCGGGCCAGCCGGGCCAGAAGCAGAACCCAGACCGGAAACCCAGACCGGACGGCGCGTTACAAATCACTGCGGGAATGTTTAACGTGTCATTCCTATTGACAATGCCGGCGGCATATACTGCGGCTTCGGATACCAATAGAAACGGGAACGGAGAATGAGATGTCCCAGAAGCTGAATGTGCTCCTCGTTGATGACCTCGACGGAAGCAGCGCAAGCGAGACAATCCCGTTCAGCCTGGACGGCCACCACTATGAGATCGACCTGACCAGCGAACATGCCCACGAGCTGCGGGACCAGCTAGGGCGCTACGCCAAGGCGGCCCGCACAGTCACAAGGCCCGCCAGTAGGCCTGCCCAGGCCCGCAGGACCCCCGAAGCCGATCCCAGGAACAAGGAGATACGCGACTGGGCCATGCAGCGGGGCCTGTACGTGAGCAGCCGCGGCCGCATCCCTACCGCCCTCAGGGCACGATACGAGGCGGAAAACGGCAAGTAAGCCACACCCCATCAGACCCAGCCCCTCCACAGGCATTTCCCCGGACCCGGCAGCGAAATTCCATAAGCTGCCGGGAGAAGAACACCCGGACGGCAGGCAGCACACCTGGCCCCACCGTCCGGGTTTTCTCGTTGCCGGGTGACCCCCTCACGGTGATGTGCAAAGTCGTTTCTGCCGGTTAGCACGTCGAGCGCAGCTCGAAGCGGTCTCAGCGAGCGCTTTGGGCCGCTCGTCATTTGAAGTCCGAGCGAGCCAGGCTAAACTTTGGCGACTGGTCATTCCCCCGGCACTCCGGCGGCGCGTCGGTATATTTCGCCTATTTGCCTGAGGTGCTCGACGAGCTCCGGATGTCGTTCCGGATTCTCGATGTCGAAGTCGGCGCCCAGCATTCCCAGCCATGCGGCGAGCGCCTGAGGGGTATCTGAACTGAGCTCCACCCGGCAGCTGTTCTCGTCAACCGGCTCGATGACAAGGTGCTGCGGTAGCCGGGTGAGGATGGTCTCGGCGTTCGCATGAGCGATGACTGTGGCCCGGTAAGGCCACGACATGCTGACGCCCCTGATGACGTAGGCCGCAGGGTCGTCGTCGGGGAGCTGGCGCTGGGCGAACCGGCGCCCGGCATGGTTCGGTGGCAGGCGGATCCGGTCGACCCTGAAGGTGCGCCACGCGTCCCGGCCGGTGTCCCAGGCGACTAGGTACCAGCGTCGTCCGGCATTGACGAGCCGGTGGGGCTCGATGTCGCGGCTGCTCTCGGTGCCGTCGTGACGTCGGTAGCCGATCCGTGTCTGTTCCTGGTCCCGGCAGGCACTGGCGAGTGTCGTGAGTACGTCGGCATCGACGGTCGGACCGAAGGCGGGCGCGTGCACGGAAAATGCCTCAAGCGCGCTCACGCGCCGCCGGAGCGGGACGGGAAGCAGCTGCTGCAGCTTCGCCAGGGCGCGGACCGACGCTTCTTCGATCCTGCCGACCGAGCCGCCGGCCGCGCTGCGCAACCCGAGCGCCACGGCGACCGCCTCGTCGTCGTCGAGAAGGAGGGGCGGTATGACAGCGCCCGGCCCGAGCCGGTAGCCGCCCGCCGCCCCTTCGGTTCCGTCGACCTGATACCCCAGCTGGCGCAGCCGCTCGACGTCGTTGCGCACCGTCCGGGTGGTGACCCCGAGACGCTCGGCGAGTTCAGGGCCGGTCCAGTCGCGCCGGCTCTGGAACAGCGACAGAAGGCGGAGCAGGCGAGCCGAAGTTTCGAGCACACCCCCCAGATTAACAGTGATCTAGGAACGAATCGTTCCTAGATCACTGCTACCGTGTTGTTCATGGCCCACGACAGCAAGATCAGCCCCTACCGCATCGACATCCCGCAGGGCGCGCTCGATGACCTCCGAGACCGCCTGGGGCGCACCCGGTGGCCCGATGAGCTGCCCGGCGTGGGCTGGGACCTGGGCGTCCCGCTGGACTACCTGAAGGGCCTCGCCAAGTACTGGGCCACCGCCTACGACTGGCGGGGCCAGGAGGCCGCCCTGAACGAGTTTGCCCAGTTCACGACCGTCATCGACGACCAGAACGTCCACTTCCTCCACGTGCGGTCCCCGGAGCCCGAGGCGCTCCCGCTGCTCATCACCCACGGCTGGCCCGGTTCGATCGCCGAGTTCCTCGACATCATCGGGCCGCTTGCCGACCCGGCCGCCCACGGCGGCGATCCGGCCAACGCCTTCCACGTCATCGCCCCCTCGATCCCCGGCTTCGGATTCTCCGGCCCCACGCACGAGACCGGCTGGAACACAGTCCGCGTCGCCCGCGCCTGGGTGGAGCTGATGAGCCGGCTCGGGTACGAGCGCTACGGCGCCCAAGGCGGTGACACCGGCGCGCTCGTCTCCCCCGAGCTGGGCCGGATCGACCCGGAGCACCTCGCCGGCATCCATGTCAACAACCTGCTGACCTTTCCCTCCGGAGAGCTCCACGACCTGAGCGACGCGGATCAGGGACGGCTGAAGCTCATGCAACACTGGCAGAACGAGATGGCCGGCTATGCCAGCATCCAGTCCACCCGCCCCCAGACCCTCGCCTACGCGCTTACCGACTCCCCCGCCGGCCAGCTCGCCTGGATCGTCGAGAAGTTCAAGGAATGGACCGACCCCGCCGCCGGGCTCCCCGAGGACGCCGTTGACCGCGACCGCCTCCTCACCGACGTCAGCATCTACTGGCTGACCGCGACGGCAGGATCCTCCGCCCGCCTCTACTACGAAGGCGCCAAAAGCTGGGGACAGCCAACCGAACCGTCCGCAGTCCCCACCGGGGTCGCGGTCTTCCCCATGGACATCACCATCAGGAGCATCGCCGAGTCCCAGCACAACATCGTGCACTGGACCGAGTTCGACCGCGGCGGGCACTTCGCCGCCATGGAAGCACCCGACCTCCTCGTCGCCGACATAAGAGAATTCTTCCGGCCCCTCCGCTGAGCCGGCACGCACGGGCGGGCGCCGCCGGCTCCCCTGCCCGAAGCGCCTCTACGCTGTGGCCAGCGGCCATGCGCGATCGTCTTGAGTCGTCACGAACCGGGATGATCAAATGGTGGCCATTCTGCGTCCTGTACCGCAACGCCGCAAGATCACGACGTCCGGCTGAAGTATCAGGCGGTCTGGCTGAGGAATTGCAGGGCGCGAATGGGGTTGCGTCCTACCCAGCGCAAGGTAGGGGCGATCGCGGTACGGCCGCTGGCGTGGATGAGGCCGGTGGTGAGGTTCCGCAGGCCGGCCATGATCTGCGGCGCTGAGCCGCAGCGGAGCTGAGAGTGGTCTTCACCGAAGACGATGTCGCGCAGCCAGTGCATGGCCTCGATGCCCCAGTGGTCCCTGACCAGCCAGTTCAGCCGTTCCGGGCTGGCCTGGGCGGCGGTCAGCGCAGTCAGTCCCAGCGCGGCGACCGCGGAGGTCAGTGTCCCGGCCAGGTCGTAAACGTATCTCTCGACGAGGAATACCTGGCGGGCGTAGGGCCAGATTCCGTCAGGGGCAGGCAGCACCTGGATGGTGCGTGTTTCCTGCCGGCCGTGGCCGCGTCCGGTCATGACATGGCTGACCGGCACATCCTGCCAGGGCAGCGCATCCAGCTTGGCGACCAGGCCGGGCTGGTTGTCCTTGGCGGCGGTGAACACGTATGCCGCCTTCTTGTCTTCTGCCAGGAACCGGGCGGTTTCCCGCTGACAGTGCAGCGCGTCCAGGGTGACCGCCCAGCCGCGCAGCTCCAGCAGCTCTTTCACCTGGGGGATTTCGTTGGTCTTGTGCGCAACGTCCCGCTGGGCGATCACGTACCTGGTGCCGTGGACCAGCGCGGACAGCAGGTGCACCGCGCGCCCGTCGGCCTGCCGCGCCCCCCGCGCGGCCTTCCCGTTCACGCTCAGCGCGCCGGCCAGCGGCATATCCGCCCGCGCCGCGTCCTGTCCCTCACCGCCCTGTCCCCGCCGTTCCTGCCCAGGCTGCTCCTGTTGCCGGCCGCTGCCGCCCGGCCCGGGCGGATCTGCCTGACCAGCGCCGGCGCTGGCCAGCGAGGCGAACCCGGCGACCTCGGCGAGGAACGAACCGATCACGGCGTCCGCCGCGTTCGCGTCCGCATCCCGCAAGACCCGCCGGAAAGTAGCCACGTGCGGGGCCAGGTAACGGCCGCCCGGCCAGGCCTGGCGGGCACCCAGCGGGGCCAGCAGCTCCTGCGGCGCCTCAGCGGCCCACTCACCGATCGCCAGCACCGACGTGCATCCCGCCAGCACCGCAGCGGCCGCGCTCGCCAGGATCGAGGCGATCGTATGCCGGACCCCGCGGCGGCAGCGCGGATCAGGGACCAGGCTCAGCAGTTCCAGCAGCCGGCCGCAGTCAGCGGCCCCGACCCGCAGGTCACACGACCTGGCGGCAGTAGAAGACAACACAGCAGGCATGACAGACTGGCCAGGCACCGGGGCTCCCTGAGAGTGCGGATCTTCGACCATCAGCGCTCATAGCGGAGCCCTGGTGCGTGACCGGGCACGACACGGGACAGCTACCAGATCGTGATTATCTGCCCCCGTACCCGGCAATGCGCCCAAGCATCACCACACCACCACTTTGCCCATCGCCCTGGTGACCCTGTGGGTGCCGGAAATGCTGTCACCCTATGCGACCTGCGCATATTCGTGGATCAGGCCGCAGAGCCGGTCCCGACACAGAACGCGCATATCGGTCATTTCGACAGGCGGATGCGCGCGCCTGGCGGGCGGCTCCTGCCGCAGTGACCGGTGCGGCCGGTGCGAATTGTAGTGATCGGCGTACTCGCCGAGGACCACGCGCAGGTGCCGCTCGCCAGTGATCAGTATCCGGTCCAGGCACTCGCGGCGGGCACTGCCCACCCAGCGCTCCGCGATCGCATTCGCTCGAGGCGCCCGGACAGGCGCCCTGATGATCCGCACGCCAGCCGCGGCGAACACGGCGTCGAACACCGCGGTGAACTTGGCGTCCCGGTCCCGGATCAGGAATTTCACGCCGTCGGCGCGGTCCCCGAGGTCCATCAGCAGGTTACGCGCCTGCTGGGCCACCCACTCCACCGTGGGATGCGCGGTGATCCCCGCCATGTGCACCCGGCGGGCCCGGTGCTCGATAAAGAACAGCACGTACAGGCGGCGCAAGAACACGGTGTCAACATGGAAGAAATCGGTCGCGAGAATCGTCTTCGCATGAGCGTCCAGGAACGCCCGCCAGGTCTCCCCGGACCGCCGGGGCGCTGGGTCGATGCCGAGGTCCTTGAGGATCTGCCACACCGTCAACGGGGCCAGCTTGTGCCCCAGGCCGACCAGTTCGCCGTGGATGCGCCGGTATCCCCAGCCCGGGTTGTCCCGGGCCATCTCCAGCACCAGCGCCCGCACGGCCTGGGCAGTCCGGGGCCGCCCAGGAGCGTGGCGCGGGTGGGCCCAGTGCCGCCGGACGAGGTCGGCGTGCCAGCGCAGCAGGGTGCGCGGGGAGATGATCAGGCGCAGCTGGCGGAGCTGGCTTCTGGGCAGCAGCCGGGCCAGAGCAGCCAGCACCGCCCGGTCGGCCCACGACAGCCTCGGGTTCTTGACCTGGCGCTGGAGCACGGCCACCTGATGGCGCAAGATGAGGATTTCGGCGTCCTTGGCACGGTCGGACCGGGCGAGCAGGGCAAGCCAGCCGAACACGCGCAGCACCACCAGGTAAGCGAATCGCATCGACACGAGTACCGACAGTGTCCGACGGAGAGGCCCCCGCGCAGCCAGACACCCAACCTGACTACCCCTCACCAAGCACAAAAGACCAGATCAGCGACTGTGACAGGGTTACCGGCAGGGAGCGCACAACCTCGAGTGTGCAGAACTGGCCGCCGCCCGTGCTGCCGGGCGGCGGCCAGCGCAATCTCTGGTTACTTGGCGTGTGAGCCGAACGAGCTGAAGAACCTTCGCCCAGGAGACCCGATCCCGGTCACCGTGTCGTAGCCCGGTCCGCAGGCCAAGGTGTGTTTGGCGCTGGAGCACTGGCCCATGGTGGACAGGGTCGGCGGCTGGCCGTAGGCGGGCCCGTACACGTCGGCCTCGGTGACGCCCTGGCCTTGCGGGTTGCTGGTGACGTCGTGGAAGGCGGCGGTGCTGGCCATGTCGTACAGCGCCGGGTTGGCGAACCCCAGTGGGATGCCGCCTCGGCCCTGGATCAGGTCGGCCTCGAACCCGGTGAACATCGGCGTGGACAGGCTGGTGCCGCCGTTGACGGCGTTGATGTACTGGTACTTGTGCGGGCCGACATGGACGGTCAGGCCGATCTGGTAGCCGAGGTTCGGGTCGCCCAGGTCGGACACGTCGGGCACGTCCCGCATGGCCTTGCCCTTATAGATGTTCCCCGACACGACCCCGTCCTGGTAGTAGGGCTGGGGGAAGGTGTGCGAGACACCGCCGGTGCTGCCGTCGGCGAACGCGCCGGGGGGTGCGGGGTCCCAGGCCTTGCCGTTCTTGCTGAGCCCGCTCTGGTCGTTCTCCCAGCCGGTCTCCCATAGGTTCCTGCCGCCAGCCCCGATCGCCAGGCTGGTCCCGCCGACTGTGGTGACCCATGGGTCTGATCCCGGGTAGTTCAGCGGCAGGACGTCGCCGAGGTCGCCGGTGGCGAAGTTGACCGTGATGCCCTCGACGGCGGCGCGCTGCAGGACGCCCTCCCAGGCGTCGATCATGCCGGCAGGGACCGGCATCCAGCCCTCCCACCAGGAACTGCTCACCACGTGCGCGATCCCGTAGCTGACGACGGTGTCCAGCGAGTCGAGCAGCCGGTCGCCGGTGATGCTGCCGTTGCCGACCACGTAGTTGACCCTGGCGGCCGGGGCCATGCCGTGTACGGACTCGACGTCCAGCGCGTTCTCAACGTCACCGACACCGTCAGGCACGTCCACGGCGACGTTGGCCGAGTACTGGCCGGGCGCGAACGGCGGGAAGCCGCGCTCCCTGGCCCAGCGGTTGGCGTCGGACAGCGCGGTGAAGTCGCTCTCCTCGCTGAGGATGGCCACACTGACGCCCTTACCGGTCAGCCCCGACTTGGCGGCGCCGTAGGCGGCCCGCAGTTGCTGCGGCAGGTAGCCGCACGGGGCCCAGGCGAGCGTGTGGCCGTAGGCGCCTGGAAGCTGGCCGGCCTTCTTCTGCCCGTAGAAGGCTGAACATTCCTCTTTGATCTTGTTCGCGGCCTTGGAGCCCGGCACCACGTAGCCCATCTTCGTCATCGGCTCATGCTGGCCCATGGGGATGGCCGCCGGCGCCACCCGTACCGTGGCGATCGTGCCGGCCAGCGCCGCGGGTACCGACATCGGCCCGCGGGACACGACCTGCTCGATCGCGTCCCGCGGACGGCTCAGCTCGAGCCTGGCCTGCAGCGCGGACTCCGCCTGCGCAGTGGTGCCACTGGCCGAGATCGTGAAGGCGTCACGGTGCGTCACATGCAGCCCGGAATGCGCGAGCCAGCCGGCAACCGCGCGCTGCAGGGCCGCGGTAGCGCCGAACTTCGCCCGTACCTGCGCCGGGGTCAGGTAGTGCTCGTAGCCGCGGCCGGCCGGGTTCGACACCGCGGTGGCCCCGGCCGCCAGGCCGGCCTGGTCACGGCCGACGAAGACGCTCACCTGCACCCGGCTGGCTGGCGCCAGCGCGGTGAGCGAAGACTCATACTGTCCCGCGGCAGGCGCGGTGCTGGCTAGCACCGCGCGGGCACCCGCTGCGGGCCCGGCCGCTGACGCGCTGGCCACGCCACTTGCGAGCAGCGCCGAGGCCACGGCCACCGCGAAGACCGTGGTGACGATCTGACTTCGAGTACGCATCTGCTTCCTATCTGTGGAGGGCTGACACAACTGGGCCTAGAGCGGGGTGAAGATGTGCCCGATGCGGCGACAACGACAGCCGATATCGTGACCAGGACCGCCGTATCGCGCCCGGTGATCACCCTGAGTCACACGCCTAGCTCCGGTCCGGCCGGAGTGCGCCGGAAACCGGCGATAGTACGGATGGACCGCTGGTCAACGGTCTGCGGGTCCCTGGTTGCCGCTGCGAGCATGGCGGCGGCTGCGTCAGGGGATAGTCATCGGGGCGGTGTAGAGGTCGAACTGGTGTAGCTTGCCGTCCGGGTTGGTGCCGGTGCTGTCGGAGTTGTCGGACCAGGCCGGGTAGAAGCGGTGCGACTGGAAGCCGACCTGGGTGTAGTCGCCATAGTCGAAGAAGCTGTGCGTGTCCTTGGCGTTGGAGGTGCCCTGGCTGACCCGGAAGTCCGGCGCGAACCTCATCCCGCCGTCGGTGGAGTAGGTGGCCCAGAACTGGGTGTAGGTGTCCGGGCGCCGGCAGCCGTGGCCGCCTTGGCCCCGCGCGTTGCGGCAGTCATACCAGCCAGCCGCGACATCGCCGGTGGCCTGGTCGACCGCGATGGCTGGGAAGAACTGGCTGTTGACGGTCTGGGCATCGTTGAGCGGGATGGCCTTGGTCCAGGTCCTCCCGCTGTTCTGGGAGTACTGGAACATGACGTTTAGGTTGTCGTGGTTCCGCGGCGCCGCCTGGGTCCAGACCGCGTACACCCGGCCGTGATAGGGGCCGGGGCCGGTGTCCCAGGCCAGCTTGGGCCCGGCGTCGATGCCCCGGTCCGGCTGGGCCGGGATGAGATCGGACGCCTGGACGCGGGTCCGGGCCAGCAGTCGCGGGCGGCCGAAACCCCGGGGCCCGAGCCCGTCGGGGTCCAGCGCGGTGTAGATGCGCGAGCAGCACGAGCGGGCGACGTTCTCATAGATCACCAGGGCCTGCCCGCGCGGGCCCACGGCGATTCCCCCGAAGTCGCCATCCCCCCGGCTGGTGGGGACGCTCTGCGGCCGGCTGAACGACCCGAACCGGCCGCGGCCGGTCACCTTGGCCTCCGCGGCCTGCACCACGCCCGCCGGGACGCTGGTATAGCTCACCCAGACGCTGTCTGGCCCCACGGCGACGAACGGCTCATCAGCGACATTGCCCAGGAAGCGAGCCGGCCGCCCGGACCGCGCTCCGCCCGCCTTGCCGGCCTTCGCCGTGCTTCCCTTCGGCCCAGTCGGCACGATGCCGGTGACCTTCGCGAACTGCCGGCCGCCGTCGGTAGACACCCCGACGAACACGTGGCCCTTCGCCGTCAGGTGCGTCATCCACAGGTTCCCGTACCGGTCCCACGCGAGCCGCTCGTCACAGGTGTGACCCACCTGTGCGCCGGTGGCGAACAGGCGGCGGGCCCAGGTCCTCCCGCCATCAAACGACACCCCCAGGAACAACCCGTCCAGATTCTTCCGGCCGACCGGGCAGGTCATGGCCACCACGTTCCGCGGGTCGGTAGGGTTAGCGGCGATCGCGTTCTCACCTTCGTTCCCCGGCCGCTCACTCACATCGAAGTTCGGCGGGACGGGCCCCGGAGACTCCCGGGCGGGCGTGACTGCCTGGCCGGTGGCAGTGCGGTACTCGGCCGCTCCCGGGCCCGAGGCCCCTGGGAATGCCGCCGCGACCAGCCCGAACGCTAGAAGCACTGGGACGACGCGGGCCGCCATCGCCAGGACCGTGCGCGCACTTGACCGGATCAGACACATGAACCCTCCAACCTCCTAGAGGCAGGTCATTCGGTAAAAGACGAGGCAACACCGGCGATGGCTGCCCGCCTGGACAGCGATCCGCCGTGAAGGCACCGGCGTCACCGCATGGACGACGGTGACGCCGATGCCAGCACAACTGGGTTTTCTCGCTGGCTGCGGCCGGTCAGCCCACGACCGGGAGAACCGACGGGCCGCAGGACACGTGCCCGCCGGCCGGGACGAGTGCCCAGTCGAACCACTGGTAATTGTTGGGGTTGCCGGGGTCGGGCCCGGGGCCAACACTGATCATGAATCTCGATCCGGTGGGCATCGCCGAGGCCGTGATGGTGTACGCCCAGTCCGGGTAGGGCCGTCCGTTCACCCGTTCTGGCCTGCCAGCAGCGCCACCCACATACTTCGGCCCGGACACGACACCGCGCAACGGCAGGGTCTGGCCCCGGGCGCGGCAGTTCTCACCGAACCGCACGATCGCGGGCACCCCGGCTTCAGCCAGCACGTGCTCCAGCCGGGCCGGATCGGACATCTTCTTCACCACGAAGGTGACGGTGCCGTTCGGGCTGGTATTCACCGACCAGGCCGCTAGGTTCACGTGCACCGCGGCCGGTGCCCGGCTGCCACCCAGCGGGCCCACGGTCAGCAGCATGGCCGCCGCCACCGCGACGGCGGCAGTTGCTGCGCCGGCCAGCACCAGCGGCCTGCGATGATACCGGGCCGGGCGCGGCCGGCTGCCCATCACCGCGTCCAGCCGGGCCTGTGCGCCCTGCCGGATCGCATCAGCGTCGCGGGGCGGCGGCGGGGCGACGGTAGCGAACAGGGTGATCTCATCCATATCCGGATTCCTCTCACATCTGGTGGGCGGGGTTGACCCCGCCGAGCGCCTGGCGGGTCTTGGTGCGGATCCTGTGCAGCCTTGAGCGGACGGTGCTCACCGGAATGCCGAGGGCCTGGGCTGACTCCTCGTAGCTCAGCCCGGCCCAGGCGATCAGCAACAACAGTTCGCGGTCGCGGCGCGCCAGATCAGACAGCACGCCCGCTAGGAGCGGACGCAGTTGCTGCGCCGTGACCCGCTCATCCGACCGGTCACCGAAATCCCCCATCACCGATTCGGCGGGGAGCAGGGCCAGCGCCCGCCTGGCCCGGGCCTCGGCCCGCCGGTGCCTGCCGATCTGGCGGATCGCGATGCCATACAGCCACGGCCGGGCATCAGCGCGGGAGCCGTCGTAGTATCCTCGGCGGCCGAACGCGGCCAGAAACGTCTCAGCCAGCACGTCTTGAGCCAGATCCGGGCCCAACCGCGCGTTGGCGTACCGCAAGATCTCATCCGCGTGCCGTTCGAAGATCACACCGAAACAGCCCGGATCATGACCAGACCGGCCGATAATTTCAGCATCGGTCACTGCCAGCTCATCCGCGCCCGGCCCCACCGCACCGCAGTGACCAGGCTCACCGGCCGAGCTGAGCCGTCCCGCACGGGCGACGCGACCGCTATGCCCAGGTGACCGCGTCAACATCGATCACACTCGTCCGTCATAGCGCCTCCTGTCGTACGAATGTCGTCACCCCTTCTCACCCGAAGTCCCCTATCCCGTTGCACTCCGAGCTTGTAACCTCAGGTGTAAAGATCTTTTTGGCTCGAACTGAGCTCTACCACGCACGGTGGTAGGGACGGCGCGCCGACCGCCCGCCTCGCCTTCTTTGTTGCTGACATGTCGTCTTCCGGCCTCCGCCGGGCGTGAGGCTGGCGCTAGAGCTGTCGGCCGAGGGCCGAGTCGAACAACATGCACATTCATTATGCATAATGCATGTATGCCGTTGATTCAGATTAGGGATGTCCCGGAGTCCGTCCGGGACGAGCTCGCCAGGAAGGCTGCTGCTGCCGGGCAGTCAATGCAGGCGTACCTGCTGGGCGAGCTGAGCAAGCTGGCCGAGCGGCCAAGCATGGCCGAGATCGTCAGGCGAGCACAGGCCCGGGCCAAGGCCACCGGGTCCACGGTGACCATGGACGACGCTGTCGCCGCGGTGCGCGCCGCGCGAGATCGCCGGCAGGAACCATGAGCGGATATGTTCTCGACGCATCCGTCGCCGTGACCGCGCTGACCGAGACAGGGAGTCCCGCGGCCGACCTGCTGTCCGCGGACGATGCGGTTTTCCAGGTTCCGTCGATTTTCGACGCCGAGGTGCTCAGCGCCCTTCGGGGCCTGGTCCGCAGCCGGAAGTTCGACCACACCGCGGCGGCGGACCTGGTTGTCGACTTGATGGTGCTTCCCGTCGACCGCTGGCACATGTCACCCCTCCTCCCCCTCATGTGGGAACTGCGCGACAACCTCACTGCATACGACGCCGCCTATGTGGCCCTGGCGGAGCTGACCGGGGCCGTCCTCGTCACCGGCGACGAGCGCATCACAGCCGCGCCCGGAGCGCGCTGCGACATCCAGGTAATCAAGTAGACCGCCTGGCGTACGCTCGCGCTAATGATGGCCACATCCCTGTCCGTGCCAAACTCCGGGGAAACTACCTACCGTATCCGCCACCCGCGCGAATGAACGTCACCATGTTTGCTCCATGTTTGCTCGGCTGTCGCGGTACCATTTGATAGGGCCTGGTATAAGGCGGAAGCGAAATGGGCGGAGTCGCCGACAAAACGGCACCGCCAGGCATTGCCTGGTAGCAGGCGGACGCAAAACCGCCGACTCTTAATCTGCGGGCGCACAGCTCAAATCCACGATTCCTGGAACCGCGCCCAGCAACTGCGCCGCTCCTGCTGCCAACTCCTCTCGCGGCCAGCGCTGCTCGCAGAACCGCGGGCTCACGACTGGCAGGAATCAGCCCAAGCCGATGCACGCCCCACTCGGCGGTGAAACGTCAAGGCACAGGGCACCCGCGCGCAGGCGTCAGCCGAGGCGAATCCCAATCGGGGCGGACGGCCCGGAATGAGCATGAGCGAGGACAGAGGTTTCGGCCGCAGCTACGGGCCACCGGCATGAGTCGGCCCACTGGGACTCAGCACCGAGTTGTCCCGACACCCGTTCTCGGGCCCTCTGACCAGGGCAATCAGCACGCCTAGTAGCGCTAGGGGTCAGCACCGATTCAGCACGGGGCCCGGAAACGACGGGAAATAACTGGCATCAACAGGACAATTAGGACAGGAGAACGGGTCGCCAAACTCGTGGGTCGGACGGCGGGCCTCATGCGAGATAGGTTCGAGAAACCGCAGGTCAGCGGTCTGAGTTCAGCTCTTGAGGAGCTGCCGGGCCATGACCACGCGCTGGATCTGGTTGGTGCCCTCGTAGATCTGGGTGATCTTGGCGTCGCGCATCATCCGCTCCACCGGGTAGTCCTTGACGTACCCATAGCCGCCGAGCAACTGAACCGCGTCGGTGGTTACCTCCATGGCCACGTCCGACGCGAAGCACTTGCAGGCCGAGGAGAAGAACGTCAGGTCCGGGCTCCGGTCACCGGCCATGGCCCGCTCCGACTTGGCCGCCGCCGCGTAGGTGAGCTGGCGGGCCGCCTCGACCTTCATGGCCATGTCGGCCAGCATGAACTGGATGCCCTGGAATTCCGCGATGGCCTGGCCGAACTGGCGGCGTTCCTGGACATATCCGGTGGCGTAATCCAGCGCGCCCTGGGCAATGCCGATCGCCTGCGCGGCGATGGTGACCCGGGTGTGGTCCAGGGTGGCCAGCGCGGTCTTGAACCCGGTCCCCTCCGCGCCGATGATCCGGTCGGCCGGAATCACGCAGTCGTCGAAGTACAGCTCCCGGGTCGGTGACCCCTTGATGCCGAGCTTGTGCTCCGGGGCGCCAAACGAGAAACCCGGGTCATCTTTGTCCACGACGAACGCGGAGATGCCGTTGGCCCCGGCCCCCGGGTCGGTCACCGCCATCACGGTGTAAAACTGCGACACCCCGGCATTCGTGATCCACCGCTTGGTTCCGTTAAGAATGTAGGTCTCGCCGTTACGCACCGCGCGGGTGCTCATCGCGGCAGCGTCGGAGCCGGCCTCAGGCTCGGACAGCGCGTAGGAGAACATCGCCTCACCGCGGGCCACCGGGGGCAGGAACCGCTGCTTCAGCTCCTCCGAGCCCACCAGCAGCAGCGGGACCGTGCCCAGCTTGTTCACCGCCGGGATCAGTGAGGACGACGCGCAGGCCCGGGCCACCTCCTCGATCACGATCGCGGTGGCGATGGCGTCCGCGCCCGCGCCGCCGTAGGCCTCGGGGATGTGCACCGCGGCGAAGTCCGCCTTGGCCAAGGCCTCGAACACGTCCCAGGGGAACTCCGCTGACTCGTCCACCTCGGCCGCCCGCGGTGCGATCTTGTCATCGGCCAGCTCGCGGATGGCCGCACGCAGCGCCTCGTGTTCCTCGGACAGGGCAAAGGCAGGGAAGTCAGAGCTCATTACTCGATGGTAGGCCCGGGTCGGCCGGATCGCCCAGGCGGTCCCGCAGCGCCGCCCCCTTGGCCTGCGCGACGTCCCGCAGGCCCTGCTGGAAGGCGGTCATCCGGGCGCGCAGCGCCGGGTCGCCCACGCCGAGGATGCGCACCGCGAGCAGGCCCGCGTTCCGGGCCGCGCCGACCGCCACGGTGGCCACCGGGACCCCGGCCGGCATCTGCACGATGGACAGCAGCGAGTCGAGCCCGTCCAGGTGCTTGAGCGGCACCGGGACCCCGATGACGGGCAGCGGGGTCACCGCGGCCAGCATGCCGGGCAGGTGCGCCGCCCCGCCCGCCCCGGCGATGATGACCCGGAGGCCACGGTCGGCCGCGGCCGCGCCGTAGCTGATCATCTCGTGCGGCATCCGGTGCGCGGACACCACATCCGCCTCGTACGGCACATCGAACTCAGCCAGCGCGGCGGCCGCCGCCTCCATCACCGGCCAGTCCGAGTCGCTGCCCATCACCACCCCCACGACAGGCCCGCCGGACCCCGTGAACTCGCTCACTCGCCCCGCTCCTTACCGGTCGCCAGGTAGCTGGCCGCGCGCAGCGCCCGGTCGCGCAGCGCGAGGAGGTTCTCCTCGCCGATCCCGCTACCGGTCACCGTGACGTGGCCGATCTTCCGGCCGGGCCGAACCGCCTTGCCGTACAGGTGCACCTTCACCCCGGGATCGGCCGCCATCACGTGGATGAACTTGTCGTAGAGATCCGCGTCCTGGCCGCCGAACACGTTGACCATCACGGTCTGCCCGGCGGCCGGCTGCGGCGCGCCGAGCGGCAGGTCGAGCACGGCCCGCAGGTGCTGCTCGAACTGTGACGTGCGGGCGCCCTCGATGGTCCAGTGCCCGCTGTTGTGCGGCCGCATGGCCAGCTCGTTGACCAGCAGCCCGCCGGCCTCGAACAGCTCCACGGCCAGCAGCCCGGTCACGCCGAGCGCGTCGGCGATCTCCAGGGCGAGCCGCTGCGCGTCCTCGGCGAGCCTCGCGGTCAGCCCCGGGGCGGGGGCGAGCACCTCGTGGCAGACGCCGTCCCGCTGCACTGTCTCCACCACCGGGTAGGCCGCGCCCTGCCGGTGCGGCGACCGGGCCACCAGCGCGGCCAGCTCCCGCTGGAATGGCACGTACTCCTCGGCCAGCAGCGCGATGCCGTGCGCCAGCACCTCCGCGGCGGCCACCGCGTCGTCGCACACCCACACGCCGCGCCCGTCGTAGCCGCCGCTGACCGCCTTGAGCACGACCGGCCAGCCGGCCTGCGCCGCGAACCGGGCCACGTCGGCCTCGTCGGCCACCGCGGCGAACCGGGGGCAGGGCACGCCCAGCCGGGTCAGTTCCTCCCGCATGGCCAGTTTGTCCTGGGTGTAGCGGAGCGCGGCGCCGTCCGGGGCCAGCCGTACCCCGGCCGCCGCCAGCGCGGCCAGGTGCTCCCCCGGCACGTGCTCGTGGTCGAACGTGACCACGTCGCAGCCAGCCGCGAACGCCAGCAGATCGTCCAGGTTGCGGTAGTCGCCGAGCCGCACGTCCGGGCAGACCTGGGCCGCGCTGTCCGCCGCGGTATCGGCCAGCACGCGGAACCCGATCCCGAGCGGGATGGACGCCTGGTACGTCATCCGGGCCAGCTGCCCGGCGCCGACCATGCCCACGACGGGGAAGGGGGACCTGGCGTCCTGATCATCGGTCACCCGCCGTAGCCTACGAGGCAGGAGCCCGGCCCGCACGCCGGCCGCCACAGGCACCCGGACGCCGGGCACCCTGCGGAATCGGCGCTTGTCAGTACGGGACGGCCACGGGATATTTAACGCACTGGAAACAACTCCCGATCATCGCACGATTTATCATCAGCGCGTCCACCTGGGATGTCGGCCCGGCCGCAGGCGACCGACACGCACTAGGCCATAAGGAGCACGCCGATGTCGGCACCTGAGCAAGAGCAGAGCCCGGTCCTCGAGGCCGAGCCACCGCCCGGCGTCGTCATCCGCGAGGGTGAGTACGGCACCAAGGTCGCGGCGATCGAACCCGGCGGCGCCGAGTTCATCCCGCTGAACGAGCGGCACGGCAAGCCACTCCAGCTGTTCTGGACCTGGACCTCGCCGAACTTCGAGTTCGCCACCGTGTTCGTCGGCGTGATCGGGATCGCGTTCTTCGGGCTGAACTTCTGGCAGGCGCTGCTGGCCATCGTGATCGGCACCGGGCTCGGCTCGGTCACCCAGGGCCTGCTCGGCGCCGAGGGCCCGTCGCACGGTGTGCCGCAGATGGTGATCTCCCGGCTCGGCTTCGGTTACTGGGGCAACGCGCTGCCCGCCGGGCTGAACTCGATCACCGCCGGCATCGGCTGGTTCGCGGTGAACAGCGTGAGCGGCACGTTCGCGCTGAACACGCTGACCCACCTGCCCAAGTGGCTCTGCCTGGTGATCATCGTGGTGGCGCAGATCGTGATCGCGTTCTTCGGGCACAACCTGGTGCACGCGTTCGAGCGGTACGCGTTCCCGGTGCTGGCCATCATCTTCGTGGTCGCCACGGTCTGGATCTTCACCAAGTCCAGCCCGGGCGCCCCGTCACACGGCGGCGGGATCGGTGGCTTCACGCTCACCCTGGGCGCCGCGTTCGGCTACGCGGTCGGCTGGAACCCGTACGCGTCGGACTACACCCGCTACTTCAAGCCGGACACCAGCAAGGCGGCCATCGCCTGGTGGTCCGGCCTGGGCGTGTTCGTGTCCTGCGTGCTGCTCGAAGCGGCCGGGGCCGCGTCGGCCACGGTGACCGGCATCGGCGCGATCAACAGCAACCCGACCGGCGCGTTCACCGGGCACCTGCCGACCGCGCTGGCCGACCTCACCCTGCTGGCCATCGCGCTCGGCGCGGTCGCCGCCAACGTGCTGAACATCTACTCCGGCGCGCTGTCCTTCACCGCGCTGGGCATCCGGCTGCCGCTGGCGCTGCGCCGGGCCATCGTCGCCCTGGTGTTCGGCGTGATCGGCTTCATCGTCGCGCTGACCGGGCTGCACGACGCGGGCACCAAGTACGAGAACTTCCTGCTGGTCATCGCGTACTGGATCGCGCCGTGGCTGGCCGTCATGTTCTGCGACCAGTTCCTGCGCCGGGGCCAGGACTACCGGCAGATGGAGAAGCTGCTGTTCGACAAGAACTACACCAACTGGGCCTGCCCGGTGTCCATGGTGGTCGGCGTCGTCGTGTCGATCGTGCTGTTCTCCAACCAGACCGAGTACAAAGGCGTGGTCCCCACGCACGTCCCGTCGGTGGGCGACCTCACCTTCGAGGCCGGCTTCGTCATCACCGCGGTCATCTACCTGACCTGGCACGCGATCGCTGGGGGTCGGCAGCCTGCCGCGGTCGCGACGACCTGACTCAGGCGGGGCCGGCGACCACCGGCGGTTCCTCGCTGCCGCGCAGGCCGCGCGGCAGGAACACGGCGAACACCGCAGGCCGCGGCCGGACCAGTACCACGTTGGCGCCGTCCGCGGTGGCCACGTCGCGGGCCAGGGCCAGGCCCAGCCCGGTGCCGCCGGGCCGCCCGCTGACGTTGCGCTCGAAGATGCGCGGCACCAGCTCGTGCGGTACGCCCTTGCCCTCGTCGCGCACTTCCACCACCACCGACTTGGGCGTGCGCGAGGTGCGGATGGTGACCGTGCCCGCCCCGTGTACCAGCGCGTTGTCCAGCAGGGTGGCGATGACCTGGCCCAGGGCGCCCGGGGTGATGTAGGCGGACAGCCCCTTCTCCCCGGCCACCTCCAGCTTGCGGTTCGCGCGGCGGAACGCCGGATCCCACTCGATGACCTGCTGCGCGATCACGTCGTCGATGGCGATCAGCGACGGCACCCCGCGGCTGGCCCGCCGGGTCCGGCCGAGCAGCTGGCTGACCACGTCGGCCAGCCGCTCGGTCTGCGCCAGTGCGGCCGCGCCCTCCTCCCGGACCACGTCAGAGTCCCCGGCGGCGGCGATCATCTCCTCCAGCCGCATGGACAGCGCGGTCAGCGGGGTGCGCAGCTGATGCGAGGCGTCCGCGGCGAAGTCCCGTTCCGCGGACAGCAGGTCGGTGATCCGCCGCGCCGAGCCGTCCAGCCCCTCGGCCAGTCGGTCCAGCTCGGGCACGCCGTACCGGCGGCCGAGCGGGCGCGCGTCACCCGAGCCGAGCCGGTCGGCCGCGCTGGCGAGTTCTTCCAGCGGCCGGGTCAGCCGCCGGGCCTGCAGCATGGCCAGCGCCACCGCGACCGCCACCGCGGCCAGCGCGAGCGCGCCGATCAGGATCAGCGCCCCGGTCAGCCGCCCATACTCGACCGACTCGTCGGCCGCCACGGTGACCCGGAAGTCCCTGGTCACCGCCACCTTGACGATGGCACCCCGCTCCGGCGGATCGCCGATGCTGAACTCGTGCAGCCCGTCCTGCCGGATGCTGATGTACCGGTCGGGCAGCGACTTGGCCGCCGCCGCGGCCTCGGCCACGTCGGCCGGCAGGCCCGAGTTGACCCGGTCCTGCAGCGTCTTGGCCACCGTGGTGGCATCCCGCTTGACCTGTGCCTGCGCCGCGCTGATCTGCAGCCGGCTGAGCACGAAGGCGAGCGGGATGCCCAGCAGCAGGACAGCCGTCACCGCCACCACCAGGGTGGAGACCAGCAGGCGACGGCGCACGGCTCAGTGTCCCGGGACGGCCTGGGCAGCCCTGGCCGCCCTGGCGGGCACCAGGATGCGGTCAGTCACCCCGCTCGAAGCGGAAGCCCACGCCGCGCACGGTGGTGATGTACCGCGGGTTGTGCGCGTCGTCGCCCAGCTTGCGGCGCAGCCAGGAGATGTGCATATCCAGTGTCTTGGTGGACCCCCACCATTTGCTGTCCCAGACCTCGCGCATGATCTGCTCACGGGTGACCACCTTCCCCGCGTCACTCACCAGCACGCTCAGCAGGTCAAACTCTTTCGTGGTGAGCTCTAGTTCCGTGTCCCCGATCCAGGCCCGCCGGGCGTCGCCGTTGACCCGTACGCCCTGCACGATGCTGGTCTCCGGGGTGCCCCGGCGGAGCAGCGCGCGGACCCGGGCCAGCAGCTCGGCCAGCCGGAACGGCTTCGTCACGTAGTCATCGGCGCCAGCGTCCAGGCCGATCACCGTGTCCACCTCGTCGGCCCGCGCGGTCAGGATCAGCACCGGCACGGTCTGCCCGTCGGACCGCAGCCGCCGGCAAACCTCGAGCCCGTCCAGCCGGGGCAGGCCGATATCCAGCACGATCAGGTCGATGCCACCGGCCATCGCGGCTTCCAGCGTCCCCGGCCCGTCCGACGAGACGTTCACGTCATAACCCTCGCGGCGCAGCGCCCGGGCCAGCGGCTCCGAGATTGATGCGTCATCCTCAGCGAGCAGAACACAGGTCATGCACAGATGGTAGCGCCGGGTGTTACCACCCAGGTCATGATCACGAACTGATGATCAGGTGGGTGCGCCGGTCAGACCGGGGTGACGCCGTGGCGGCGGCGGGCGAACGAACGGTCCTTGCCCGCTGCCGCCGCGAACCGGCGGATCAGCTCGCCGCGCAACTCAGCGGGCTGCACCACGTCGTCCACGACCAACTCGCTGGCCAGCCGGAGCACGTCGATGTCCGCCTCGTACTCGGCCCGCAGCCGGCTGGTCTCCTGCTCCCGGGCGGCTGGGTCGGCGATGGCGGCCAGCTTGTTGTAGTAGACCGCGTTGACCGCCGCCTCGGCCCCCATCACCGCGATCTTCGCGGTGGGCAGGGCCAGCGTCGCGTCCGGCTCGAAGCCCGGGCCGGCCATCGCGTACAGCCCGGCCCCGTACGCCTTGCGCACGACCACGCAGATCTTCGGCACGGTCGCCTCGGCCACCGCGCTGATCATCTTGGCGCCGTGCCGGATGATGCCCTGTTTCTCCACCGCGGTGCCGACCATGAAGCCGGGCACGTCGGCTAGGAACAGCAGCGGCACGTTGAATGCGTCACACAGCTGGATGAACCGGGTCGCCTTGTCCGCCGAGTTGACGAACAGCACGCCGCCCTTGAACATCGGGTTGTTCGCCACCACGCCGGTCACCTGGCCATCCAGCCGGGCGAAGCCGATGGTCAGCTCGCGCGCCCACCGCGCGTGGATCTCGAAGAACGACCCTCGGTCCACCAGCCCGCGCAGGTACCGGCGCATGTCGAACGCCTGCCGCTCGCTGGCCGGGATCAGCGCGGCCAGGTCGATGCCCGGCTCCGGCCCGGCGGCCGCGGCCGGGGGCGGCGGCAGCTGCCAGTTCCCCGGCAGGTAGGACAGGTAACGGCGAACCGCCGCCAGCGCGTCCGGCTTGTCCGCGGCCAGGTAGTGGCCGCAGCCGGACACGGTGCAGTGCATCCGCGCGCCGCCCATCTCCTCCAGCGTGGTCTGCTCCCGGATGACCATCTCGACCATCCGCGGGCTGCCCAGGTACATGGACGCGTTGCCGTCCACCATCGCGACGTAGTCGCAGAACGCCGGGATGTACGCGCCGCCCGCGGCGGACGGCCCGAACAGCGCGCACACCTGCGGATCGAGCCGGACGCGCGGACCTGAGTGCGCGAAGATCTTCCGGCGCCGCGGCGGGGAGACGATATGCAGAAGTTCGGCCAAGGCAGCATGGACGTGGCGATGAATGCGGCCGGCGCCTGGGGCAAGACGGCGCAGGCGATTGCGGTCGAGTTTGTGGACTACACCAAGAAATCAGCCGAGGCGTCCGCCGCCGCTTGGGAGAAGCTTCTTGGCGCCAAGAGCCTGGATAAGGCGATCGAAATCCAGACTGAATATATGCGGTCCTCTTACGACGATTTCGTCGCCAAGGCGGCCAAGTTTGGCGAGCTTTATACCGATATGGCCCGGCAAGCCTACCAGCCGTTCGAAGGCGCTCTGCGCAAGTGACGGGTTACTTGTCAGACCAACTGACTTACCAGGCGGGCTGACCCGCGACCGCCGACGAATTGGCGGCCCGAAGCGGGGTGCGCCGCTGCGAGCAGGAGATCTGCGAGCAGGAGAGAAGGGCGTCGGAGCCCAGCTAAGCTCCGCCGCACGGACATTTTCAGTGTGACCGGCGCTCAGCCCTTAGACACGAGCGACTCGATCGGCGGCGGCGATGCGCGCCAAACTTTGCTCGATTCGCGCCACACGAAAGGCGATGTGTTCGAGCGCGTAGAGCCGAGCGCTTGTCGGCTGCCGGCATGTGCAGCGCATCATAGTCGGGAACGAACTCCTGTTCCAGCTCGCGCAGCACCTTGGCGCGGCGTGCGGGGTCGACCATGGCCCTCTCCTCAAGCAGTTACCTGCCCCAACGCGCGAACCAATAGCCGAGTCGCCAGTTGATACCAATCCGGTGCAAACCGGATGCCCACAGCGCCTTGAAAATGATCAGCACAAATGGATCGATTGCCACAATTTCGGTGTTGGCCGGATGGCGTCGTATCGCCTCGGCCAAGTGCTGGAGCGTTAAGCACAAGGAGGCGCAATGCCAGACAGTTCTGCGGTGGGTGCAGCCTGTCCGATCTGGCACGTTCGCCACTCTATAATTATGATATCGTTCTGGCAGCACGGAGGGATTGAGCCTTCCGGCGCCCGGTCGGGGGACCCGCCCGACAAGCAAGCCTGGACGATAGACGCGAAAATGCCGCCAAATGACGATACTGCGAAATATCCGATGCGCATGGCCGACGACGATCGCAAGCGCAAGGGCGACCAGAATGGACCGGGTA
>CAVQPP010000366.1:0-4578 GCA_963714445.1 uncultured Actinomycetota bacterium | reverse complement strand
GCTGCCCTGTACTTGGTTCAGTTGGTGCCTGCTGTGGCCGGTTTTGACCTGTCCCGGGCCGTGGCCAGACCAACGGGGGGAGGCCGGGTGAGCGACCTCGCAGCGTCCTCCCTGACACAGCCCAGGGAGGCGGCAATGAGCACAGCTGAGGACCGCAGCAGCACCGGACTTCGTGACGGGTACGCCGAAGTCGGCGACCAGCGGCTGCACTACGTCGAAGCCGGGGACGGGCCACTGGTCGTGCTGCTGCACGGCTTCCCGGAGTTCTGGTACGGCTGGCGGGAGCAGATCCAGCCGCTCGCGGCGGCCGGGTTCCGCGTCGTCGCACCCGACACGCGCGGCTACAACCTGTCCTCGAAACCCGACGGTGTCCGCGCCTACGACGTCGGCCTGCTGGCCGCCGACATCGAGGGTCTGATCCACGAGCGGGGCGGCGGCTCCGCGATGCTGGTCGGCCACGACTGGGGCGGAAGCATCGCCTGGGAAATGGCGATGAACCACCCTGACGTCGTCGAGCGGCTGGCCATCCTCAACGCGGCCCACCCGCGGAAGCTGTCGCAGGGACTGCACCACCCGGGCCAGCTCCGCAAATCGTGGTACTTCTTCTTCTTCGACCTTCCGGACCTGCCCGAAACCGTCGTGCACGCCAACCACTGGCATTTCTTCCGGCACTTCCTGCGCGATGCCCACCCGGCTTACACTCCGGAGGAGATGGGACGCTACATCGAGGCGTGGTCACAGCCGGGCGCGTCAACCGGCATGATCAACTACTACCGGTCCTCGGTGCGGACCCCGCCCAAGCAGGCCGCCGCGCAGATCCACCCGGTCAAGGCGCCCACCTTGGTCATCTGGGGGGAGCGCGATCACTACCTCGGCCCCGAACTGGCCGAACCCGAGCACGACGACGTACCCAACCTCGACCGTGTCGAGCGGCTGCCCGACGCCTCGCACTGGGTCCACCACGACGCGCACGAGCGCGTCAACCAGCTGCTCATCGACTTCTTCTCCCCCGCCCGGCCAGCCCAGGGCTGACCAGGAACTTCGACGGGTGCCGGCGCCGCCTGCGCGGCGCCGGCAACGCCAGCACGCCGACCGGCAAGGAGCATGGCTTATGCCCAGCGAGACCGAAATCCGTCCCTTCCGCGTCGGCATGCCCGAAGAAGCGATCGCTGACCTTCGGCGGCGCATCGCCGCGACCAGGTGGCCCGAGCGCGAGACGGTCGGCGACGACTCGCAGGGCGTGCGGCTGGCGATGATCCAGGACCTCGCGCGCTACTGGGCGACCGACTACGACTGGCGCAAGTGCGAGGCGAAGCTGAACGCCCTGCCGAAGTTCGTGACCGAGATCGACGGGCTGGACATTCACTTCATTCACGTCCGCTCCCAGCACGAGGACGCGCTGCCGCTGATCGTCACGCACGGGTGGCCCGGCTCGATCATCGAGCAGCTGAAGATCATCGAGCCGCTCACCAATCCCACCGCGCACGGCGCGAGCGCGGCGGACGCGTTCGACCTGGTGATTCCCTCGCTGCCGGGTTACGGGTTCTCCGCCAAGCCGGCCGCCACCGGGTGGGATCCCGCCCGCATCGCCCGGGCCTGGGTCGTGCTGATGAAGCGCCTGGATACACCCGCTTCGTCGCGCAGGGCGGCGACTGGGGCGCGGCCGTCACGCAGATATGGGCACCAGGCGCGCCGGAGCTGTCCGGCATCCACTCCAACTTGCCCGGTACCGCCCCGGCCGCCATCGACAAGGCGGTCCAGCGCGGCGACCCGCCGCCAGTGGGCCTTCCGCCGAGGAATACGCGCGTACGAGCAGCTGAGCACGTTCTACGCCAAGCACGTGGCCTACGCCCAGATCATGGGCACGCGCCCGCAAACGCTGTACGGACTGGCCGACTCTCCCGCCGACCTGGCGGCGTTCATGCTGGACCACGGCGACGGCACCGGCCAGCCCGGGCTCGTGGAACGGGCCCTGCAGGGCACCCTGGACAGCGCCCTGACCCGGGACGACCTCCTGGACAACATCACGCTGTACTGGCTGACCAACACCGGGGTTTCCGCGGCCCGCCTGTACTGGGAGAACAAGGCGGACTTCTTCGACGCCAAGCCCATCACGATCCCGTACGCCATCAGCGTCTTCCCCGACGAGCTCTACCAGGCCCCGCGCAGCTGGGCCGAGCGCGCCTACCCGCACAACCTCATCCACTTCAACCAGCTCGACCGGGGCGGCCACTTCGCCGCCTGGGAACAGCCGGACCTGTTCTCCGCCGAGATGCGGGACTCGTTCCGGTCACTGCGCTGACCAGGCAGCCAAGGCCGGCCGCCAAGTACGCCTCGGCCGTCCTCGACTCGATCACGGGCAACTGGCCCGGTTAGCGCTTGATGAAGAAGCCCCGCCCCACCACGGCCACCAGCAGCCCTTCGTCAACCAGGTAATGCAGGGCCCGCTCGGACGTCTTGTGCGACACCTCGTACTCCTGGGCCAGCGTCTTGGCCGATGGCAGACGGCCGGTGCACTGGCCCGACCCGATCCCCTCGCGCAGGATGTCCGCTAGCTGCTCCCACAGCGGAACCGGAGAGTCCAAGTCAAGAGCCATCTCTTCACCGTAAGCACCACCTCACCAGCGGTGATTCGCCGGGGTAATAGATTTTAGGAGGTGGACGGAGGTGGTTATAGGTGCAAGCATGGTCGGCATGTTAGGCAGCCAGCGGCCATACACCCACGAGGAAGTCAAGAAGCTGTATCCGGTGCTGACGGAGGTGGAGTGCCGCATCGTCTCGGATATCGAGCATCGCTACCGGCACTGGACGGTATGGCCGCACGTTAACTACCCGCAGACCCACCTGTGGCTGGCCCGCCGCTACTACACGTCGATGCAGCCGCTGGCCGTGTCAATGATCGGCGATCTGCCCGGGGAGATCGTGAACTGGGTGAACGAGAACTCCTCCCGCCCACCAGAATTCCCGTGATCACGAACTGA
Source organism: uncultured Actinomycetota bacterium (assembly GCA_963714445.1). Classification (GTDB taxonomy): domain Bacteria; phylum Actinomycetota; class Actinomycetes; order Streptomycetales; family Catenulisporaceae; genus Actinocrinis. The sequence goes on along the minus strand of CAVQPP010000366.1, from coordinate 1,597 downwards.
GCCTTCGCGGTCAGGCGGCGGCGCGGCGGAACTCGGCCGGGGTGATGCCGTAGCAGCGGCGGAACCAGCGGGTGAGATGCGCCTGGTCGGCGAAGCCGGCGACGGTGGCCGTCTCGGCGGGCGGCAGCCCGCTGGCCAGGCACTGGCGGGCGGCCCGCAGCCGGAGCAGCCGCTGGTACTCGCTGGGCACCAGCCCCAGGCCGCCCGGAACGCCCGGTACGCGGCATAACGGCTGCGCCCAGCGGCCGCCGCCAGCTCATCCCCGGTGACCGGGGCGGCGTAGTGCGCGTCCAGGTAGTCCCGGACCAGCCGGGCGGTCCGGTCTTCCGCAAAGCCGCGGGCGGCCTCGGCCAGGCCCGGCGGGCAGTGCGCCGCGGCCCGGGCCGCGGCCGCGATGGTCGCGGTCAGCCGCTCGCCGCGCTCCAGCGGGCTGGCCTGCCCGGTCAGCGCGGCATGCAGCCGGTACAGCGCCCGGGCCAGCCCGGGATCCCGCAGCACCGGGCGGGCGAACAGCGGCCGCCCGGCCGGGCGCCCGGTGATGTCCGACAGCACCTCGGTCACCAGCGCGGGCCCGATATGGATCATGCGGTAGCTGAAGCCGTCGTCGGTGGCCGCGTGCCCGTCGTGCGGGTCATCCGGGTTGAACGCCATCACCATGCCGGCCGCGCTGGTGTACGCCGCGTGCCGGCAGGTGAACGACTGCGCGCCCCATTCGGTCACCCCGAGCGAATAGGTGTCGTGACTGTGCCGGTGGTACACGTTCCCGTGGAACCGCGCATGCATCGCTTCCAGCGGTTCATTTGCCGAACGCCAGTACCTGGACCAGTCGGCAGCAGCCTGCGCAGTCATTTATCCGGTATGCCGGCCCTGGGTGACTACCGTCGCGCACCACCGTTCAAGACCGGGTGGCGGGCGGCCCGGGAAGCTGGTCTCATGCGTTTCGAAACCAAGATCGCCATAGTGGTGCGCGCCGACCTGGCCGTGTGGCAGCAGCTCAACGTGACCGCGTTCCTGGCCAGCGGCGTCGCGGCCGCATTCGGCGACACGATCGGGAAGCCGTACGAGGACGGGTCGGGCAACCAGTACCTGGAGCTGTTCCGCCAGCCGGTCCTCGTCTACGCCGCGGACACGGCCAGCCTGGGCCTGGTGCGCGAGCGCGCGGTCAGCCGCGAGATGGCCACCGCGATCTACACCGAGGACATGTTCAGCACGGGGCACGACGAAGCCAACCGGGCCGTGGTCCGGGACGTGCCCGCCGCGGAGCTCCGGCTGGCCGGGATCGCGGTCTACGGCCCGCGCAACGCGGTGGACAAGGCGTGCAAGGGCCTCAGCCTGCACCCCTGACGCTGCGTCGCTGAACTAGCACTTAACCACTGGCCCCCTTAACCACTGGCCCCCTAACCAGGGGAATCAGGCCAGCTCGGCCTGCAGCACCTCGGCCACCGGCTGCCGGGCGCCGATCCGGGCCGGGATGCTGGTCAGCACGGCCAGCCCGGCCAGGATGCCGAGCACCGCCACGGCCAGCCACCAGGCGGGCGGGATAGCCACCAGTCCACCGCCGCTGGCCACCTCGAACAACGCGACACCGATAGCGATC
>CAVQPP010000365.1:0-6359 GCA_963714445.1 uncultured Actinomycetota bacterium | reverse complement strand
CTTAGGCATCGATCCCCCAGCCGCCGTTGTTGACGACCGGTCTGCCACAGGACTCGTGGCTGTCCGGGATGTAGTCGACGAACTTCCCGTCGTGTCGCACGCGCCGCGCCAAGGCGATGGTCGCCCCGCACCCGCCGCACCGCAGGTACGACGCATTTCCCGGCGATCCGCCGACCGCTTCGAAGCCGTCGATCGCGGTGCCTGGAAGCAAGACGGCCGTCGATCCAGCGTCGAACCCCTGCCCGCGTGCGCCGATCCCGCCTGACGCGGACGACGTCGCAGCGATCTGATGCGATCCGCCCAGGACGAACTCGGGTCGCATCGAACCGGCGAATACCGTTCGCTCATCCTCGCTGCGTGACGCGCTCGCGGCCCGCTGATCATGTCGGTCGTTCATCATCAGATCCCTAACGCGCTTCGCCGCGACGAAGGCCAAGGTCCTGAGCCGACTCATCAACCACAGTACACCTGATGTCCGCTCCGCGGGAGGTTCGCGCACTGCGACCGGCACCCGCCGGGAAGGCGTCGCCGACCGCGCGGCGGCGTGCCGATGACGGCCGCAGACGGGAACGTGACCGCTGCTGTGCCAGACCGATGCCGATTGCCCGGTGCTCCGCGGCGCTTTGCACGCTGTCTGGTGAGATGCTTGTGGCACGTGCGCGCCCGGGTCTGTCTAGACCTACGCACCCCTCGCCGCCGCGACCCTGATCGAGACCAGGCGAGGCTATGAGCGAAACCCGCGTACGTCACCATCGGGACCGAAGTCTCGTGCAGCGACAGTGTCCCGGGGAAGCCGGCCCGCGTCGTCATCGGCCCGTCGCCCGCACATCCCCTCACCTGGTCGTCGAGCCCAGGCATCGGCGTGGCACGAGCCGCCTCGTACCCGTTGACCCCGCCTGCGGGGCCGGGTCCGCGCGACGACACAGCGGCTGACCGCCTCGCCCCAGCCCGGCAGATCGACCACCCCTCGGCCCTGGACCGCACTTCGCGGCCAGGCCGCCTCGCCTCATAGACCAAGGACCAGCATGCTAACTCTCGGTTTACTCCTCGTAGCCGCCGCAGGCGTCGTCGGCGGCGTGGGCGTCCTCACCAACCGGGGCGCCGGCCACCAGGTGCCCGGCGGCTTCGATGCGTTGGGCTACACCATGCATGGTTCGACGGGTCAGCTGTTCTTCTGGGGCATCGTCGTCGGTTGTGCGGCCATGCTCGGACTGGTCCTGATCCTCGGGGGCCTGCGCGGCGCTGCGAAACGTCGTGGCACGGCCCGGCGAAACGCCACCTGGCGTAAGAAGAGCGAGAAGGATGCGCTACAGGCCACCGACCCGGTCGCGCCCGAACTCGTAGAGAGTCCCCCGGCGGTCCCTGAGATCGCGGCCGAACCGGCCGTTGACAAGGTCACTGGCTAGAAGGCGCGGCCCGGTTCTCAGCCCGGAAGCTGGTCGGAGCGCCCGCGTTCGTGACGGCGTTCAGTACATGCGCGCATGCGGGTGTGCGACCGCTTGGTCGTGCAGATCTGTCGCGATTCGCTCGTCCAGGCTCCGGAATGGATTCCACGCGAGGCCCAGATGTCGTCGATGACGCGGACCTTCGCGTGCACGGAGACCGGTGTGCCCGCGTGGTTCTCCGGCCGTAAACCGCCACCCGCTCACCGCCGGCCTCGCGCAGCATTTTCAGGACCTGGTCGCGGCCGAACAGGCTCGGCGGCCGGGAGAAGCGGCCGTCCTCGTCGGGCCAGGGCGGCACCACCGCCGTCATGCGCAGCCCGGGATTGGCCGCCAGCGCGTCGGGGCATCAGGATCCTGTCGGGGTACGGCCCGCCGTCCGATTGACCACCTACTCCGCTGCGCGCGACGGCAACGCGCAGCGCGGGCGGGCCCGACACGGCGCGGCCGCGGGCCCGGCGTAGGCCATCCACCTAGCCACACCGAAGCACCGCCCCGGGCGCCGACGATCCGGCGATCGGCGCACGCCTCGCCGTACCTCACCAGCTCCCGTCTCAATGCACTGCGACCACGCCGCGCGCCGACGCCCACCCGGCGATACCAGGTACACCGCCGCCCTGTCGCCCAGGTTGGGACCGGTGCATACTGACCGTGAAACGCCCACTCCCGCAGCCTGATCGTGTTCCCGAATAGGTCTAGACCATACGCCGGTCTCGAGACCCGCCTCGCTGCCCGCCACTCCCGCGCAAGGCGGACCCCATGGCAGCGCCATTCCCGAACGGCATCAGCGCGTCCCCGGCGACCTCGACCCACGCCCGGACCCCGGCCCCGCACCCTGTCGCACCCCCACACCCACCGGCGCCGCGCGACACCAGGCGGCGATCACGCCCCGGCGGATACCCGTCCAGGATCTGGGCGCCCCGGACGGGGGCCGCGTGATGTTCAGGGGGCGCCCCGGCGCTCGAGCGGCCAGCGCCGAACAGGCCGTGCTCGCCGCGCAGCAGATCGTGCGCCACGCCTGGGAGCTGGAACTTCTGCGGCAGCAAGACCGCCTGCACTTCGCCGTGCACGCGGCAAACCAGGACTGTGACACCGCCTACCAGCGCCTGGCCCAGGCCCAACACGACGGCGACCCCAGGGCGATCAGCGCCGCCCACACCGCCCTTGAGAGCGCCCTGCACGAGGCGCACGCCAGCGCGCTCGCTCGCGACCGCTTCCGCGCCACGCTGCGCGCGGAACGGGGCCTGCTGGCCCGCGCAGCAACGCAGGGCACGGTCAAGTCCCCGACCCGGCAGCCGGAACAGCACGGGGCGACGCGGATCGCGCGTTCCCCCGAAACGCCGAGTCCATCGGTGCGGCGAACGCGCCGCGTCCTGCGAGCTCCATGGCGCCTGCCCCGGTGGCTGAGCCACCCCGCAGTGCGTCGCGCGGCATAGCTGGGCAAGCCGCGAGCGCGTTAACGCCGCTTCTCGCACCGACAGGCAGTTCCACCACCCTCCGGAAGGAATCGACCATGCTGGGATTCGTCGCGGCGATCATCTTCGCCATCGCGTTCCTGATCAACGCCACCTCCACCTCCACCGACGCGGCCTTCTCCCCGATCAGCCTGCTGCTGGTCGGTCTCGCCTGCCTCGCCCTGCATCTGGCCGAGGTGGGCAAGAGCTGGTCGGTCTCGCGCCGCCGCACCCGCCGCTGACCCCTGGGCGGCGCCGGTCACGGCGCTGCACGCACCCATTCGAGACGTGAGCACGGGAGGTAACCATGCGCATCGGATCAGTACTACTCGTCGTCTGGCTGCTCATCGGCACGCTGGCCGGCGGCCAGCGCCACTACTACGACTCAGGCAGCGCCAACTGCGCGAAAGCCGGCACCATCCTGGTCACCGTCCTGGCCGGCCCGCTCAACTACCTCGGAGTCAACCCCAAGGTCTCCTGCGTCGCACCCCAACCCAGCAAATAACCAGCCGACCCACACGACGCGGACCTCGTCCCCAACCGCGCCGAGCGGCCTGCCGCCCCGGGCCAGCCGCGCACGGCGCCCCGAACGTCAGGAAACGGCAGGCGGCATTGCGGCGACCCGAGCGGGTCGCCGCAATGCCGAGAACAGCAGAAATCCACCGCGGGATACGTCCGCACGGCACTGGTCATCGCGGATCAGCCAGTGGTCTTAGACCGCTGTATCGGAGACGGCCCTCCACGTGCCACTCACGCTGTGGAGCAGCCCGCTGACATTCTCCAGTTCAGCGGCCGCGGCCTGTCGCGCGACGTGTGGAACGCGCAGCGAGGATCACGGCGCGTCCGTGCGCGCCCTTTCGGTGCGCTGGTTGGCGATGTCGATGCGGTCCCGTCGACTGTCCGCGACGATGAATCCCAGTCCCAGGGCCATCACGATGATGGACACGATCCACAGGAAGTGCACCGCCAGGCCGATCAGGCCGAAGAACAAGGCGACGGACAGCACGACCAGCATGACGGCGTCCGGGCCCTTCTTCTGGAGCAGCAACCGCCCAAGCCGATCGTTCAACCGGGACTCCGCGCCGGAACGCGGCGGAGGGGCGAGCTTCGGGGCGACGCCCGGCACGGGCCCTTCCGCGTTCACCGCGGTGTCCAGGCGGTGGTCGGTGAGAGGCAGGCGAGCGTCGTTGTCAAGGTCTTTCAGGTCGGGTCTCATCAGAGACCCCCGATCTCCCTCCGATAGCGGAGGGTCAACAGCCCAGCTTGAGCTACTCGCAGTCTATCTCCCGCAGGTTGACCGGGATACGCGTGTACGCCTGAAATGCCCGCGAGGCTGTCAATGTCACAACTGAGCCTCCGGAGAGTTTTCCGGCGGTCTTAGCCCACTGGCCTTGTGTTTCGTTGTTGTGCGCGGGTTCGCCTGGGGACGTGCGCCTCTCGACGCATCCGGCGCTCCCCAAGTCCCGTTGGGCAGGTGATTTTCGTGCGGAGGTCGGCCATGGGCTGGGGATCTTCGTGCCCCGGTATCGGTACCACGCTGTGGTGACCTTGCCGGGTCGAACAGGCTCACCTCGCCGTGCCGGGCCACTTCGAGCAGGGAAAGAATATGGCGGGTTCGCTGCGGGCTTCGACGACCTGCGACGCGGTAAGAATGCAAGCCCCGATTCACGAGCGTGAGGGTGAGCCGTGGATCGATGCGCAAACAAGAAGTGACGTCGAGACTAATGCACAACTCGGAGCTTGCTTGGCCGGTTGTGGTCGACGAAATGGTGGGAGGGCGAGTGGTGCGGGTGTCTGGTGGGAGTGTGTTTGCGCGGTGCGGCTGTCGGGATCCGATAACGGGTCGGCAGTTGGCGGGCCGGTGTCCGCGGCGCGGGGGTCCTGGGCACGGGTCGTGGTACGTCGCGCTTGACGTGCCCGGTGAGGCGCTGGGGCAGCGTTGCCGGATCCGGCGTGGTGGATATTCCACTCGCTCAGAGGCTACAAAGGTGTTGCGTCGGCTTCTTCCGATGGCTGGCCGTGAGCGGGGCGTCGTGACGGTGGGGCAGTGGTTGACGGCGTGGCTGGATGCGCGGATCACCGTGCGTGCTTCCACGCGGGCGAACTATGCCAGTTCAGTGGGCTGTCATCTGCGTCCGCATTTGGGGCGGATTCCGCTGGTCGAGTTGTCGGCGCGGGATGTGGAGGTGATGCTGGCGCGGATCGTGCGCGCGGACACTGGCGCCGGGCCGGCATCGATGGCGACGTTGCACCGGGTGCTCTCCTGTCTGCGTACGGCGTTGAATGCGGCGGTGCGTGAGGGGTTGTTGTCGTCGAATCCTGCGTTGCAAGTGCGGTTGGCGCGTTCGCGTCGGCCGAGTGCTGTGGTGTGGACGGCGGATCGGGTGGAGGTGTGGCGGCGGACGGGGTGGCGTCCAGCCGTGGCGGTGTGGACTGCGCCGCAGACTGCTCAGTTCCTGACCTTCATTAGGGATCATCGGTTGTACGCGGCGTTTCACCTGATCGCGTTGCGCGGGTTGCGTCGCGGCGAGGCGGCCGGGCTGCGGTGGGCGGATCTGGATCTGCCGAACAAGACCGCGTTGATCAGTTTCCAGAACCAGCGGCGCGACGGGCACCTGGCGATCTGTCCGCCCAAGACCCCGGCCGGGATGCGCGCGCTCGCGCTGGACTTCACCACGGTCACCGTCCTGCAGGCCCACCGCGCAGCGCAGCAGGTCGAGCTGCGACGGCTCGGTGTCGAGGACAGCGGGTACGTATTCACCGACGAGCGCGGCCGGCCGCTTGCGCCTTCGTACCTGACGGATCTGTTCCGCAAGCTGGTGCGCGACAGCGGCCTGCCGCCGATCCGGCTGCACGACTTGCGCCACGGCGCCGCGTCTCTCGCGCTGCAAGCCGGGGTCGGGCTGAAGGTGGTCTGCGACCAGTTCGGGCACACCAGCATCGTGCTCACGGCCGACAGCTACACCAGCGTTCTGCCTCACACCGCCCACGAGGCGGCCGAGGCGGTGGCCCGGCTCATCCGCGCCCACGGCGCACTGGTCCCCGGAACGAGGCGAAAGCGCAGGCCGACCGGCACACGCGCCAGAGTCGCCGTGCACGCCTCCTGATACACATGCACCGGTTGCCATGCTGGAGAAATCCAGGCCCGTCGGATGGCCGAAACCGATCGGCCAGCGAGCGAGGAGGCGAGTCCGAACCGACAGCCCGTAACCGTTGACGGGCGCCGACCAGCTATAACTTCAAACTGAACACGCAGGGCATTCGACGCGGCGCAACGAGCGCCTCGCCGATCCGACGTGCCTGCGGACCCACAGCCCAGGTCATCGACTACGTCGGCCCCACCATGGACCCACCCTGGCCCCACCAAACACTAAGGACGCTCACCCCGAGAGGAGAACGTCCTGGTCACTGATGGTGCGCCGTCAGGGACTTGAACCCCGAACCCGCTGATTAAGAGTCAGCT
>CAVQPP010000364.1:0-11253 GCA_963714445.1 uncultured Actinomycetota bacterium | reverse complement strand
CGTCAAACTGCGCCGCGTTCGCGTCGGCGAGCGTCAGGTCGACCGGCACCTTTCGCCCGCGATCGAGGTGGTCGAACAACTGCGCCTCCCCAGGCTTCGGGCAGACGAGCACCGGCCGGGCGCCCTGCGTGGTGAGGGCTTCCCAGGAGTGCAGGAATTCGGCCTGCTCCGCGCCGTCAGACGCGATCAGAAATGCGATGGTCATATCGTTCAATGCGCTGCCCATGAAGGTGAGCCACCTTTCTGAACTGCATACTTTTGCACTTTCATACCTTTTACGGTACCTAGGCTCGGCTACCCGGCCACGCCAAGCCCATGCGCGCCGACGCCGCCGATAGCTGACTTGTCCGGGATATCTGCGCAAGTCTCGCCGCCACGAACGTTCGCCGGGCATGAGCGCAGTTTCGCGCCGGGCGGTCAGGGCAATCGACGGTGATTGAGACTGAGATTACGAGTCGATCGGAGGTGCAGTGCGATGCCAGGACGTCAGGAACTGCCGTCCACGCTCGAACGCTCGCCAAAGAAGGCACAGCGCACGTGGATCGAGGCACATGACTCGGCCGTCGAGCAGTACGGGGAAGGCGAACGCGCGCATCGAGTGGCATTCGGCGCGCTCAAGCACTCGTTCGAGAAGGTCGGCGACCACTGGGAGCCGAAGGAGGGCGGCCGAAGGGGACCGTCCGATCCGCAGTCGGCCAGGCCGCGGCAGCAGGGTGGCCGTAGTGGTGAAGGCGTCGACGAGCAGGCGAGCATGCGGCACCTGCGTGAATTAGCGCGGCGGCTGGACGTGCCGGGACGCTCGAAGATGAGCAAGGCGCAGCTACTAGACGCGATCCGCAAGGCGAATCGCAGGGAGACGCGCGAGCGCCAGCCGTCGAGCTGACTGCGTCGACGAATTGGCCAATTCGGCGGATCGGGCGGCGGCTGGGAGCAACTCGGGTGGCGGCCGAGATCAACTGAGCCGACGGAGCGGGCAGCCGGATTCGCTGAGCTGACCGACCGACCGACCGACCCGACTGAGCCTACTGAGCGGGCAGGCCGAATTCACTGAGCTGACTGGCCGACTGAGCGCACCAAGTCGTCTGAGCGCAGTGGGCTGGCCGCTCGACTGCTTCACTGCTTCACTGCTTGGGATTCGCCGAGCTGGTTGCTTGGCCCCGGTCGGCCGATCCGCCGCTTTCTATATCAGCCTTCTGTGAAACTTTAAATGTTTCACCCTGGGCGGCTGTTCAGACTAGGCGGTGAGTCCGTATCGCGTCGGCGCGGTCGTGTAGCTGAGCCCGGTCAGTGCCGAAGTCCAGTGGATGTTCTCGCCGTGTCGGTTCAGCTCCCAATGGCCGAAGCTTTTGCCGTTGTGGTGACTGCGGCACAGCGGAGCGAGGTTATCGGCGGTGGTGGATCCGCCCTTGTGGAACGCGTGGCCGTGGTCGAGGTCGCAGCGGTCGGCGGGCATTGCGCAGTGCGGGAAGGCGCAGGTGCGGTGCTTTAGTCGGGTCAGATGCTTGAGTGCGGCGGCGGGACTGTACGTGCGCGGCGAGATCTGGGCGAGGGTGCCGTCGCTCGCGGTGAGCAGGAAGCGCCAGCGGGCGGCGTGCGCGTGGGCGATGCGGCGGGTTTGTTCGGGGCAGATGGGGCCGTAGCCGTCGAGGTGACCGGGCTCGTGGCTCAAGCCAAGCAAGGTCTCGATGCCGACCACCACGCTCACCTGTGCCGGAATCACCGGGTTCGATGCGACGCCGGTGGTGGCACCGTGCAGGAGTGCGGGGAGGAGGTCGGCGCGACGTTGGTCAAGCGTGCGCTCGTCGAGGTTGCACTTGTCACTGCTGTTTTTGTTCTTGTTCTTGCGCTTGGCGCGCTGGGCCATCTCGGTCAGCGTGCGCATCGCCATCTGCGCCACATCCGCCGGCAGGTAGAACGAGAGGGTCGCCATCCCGTCGTCTTCAGGGCGCAATTCCACCCGGCGGCGAGCGCGCTCATAGCGGTGGCGTTGTGCGGCGGCATCCGGATCGGCGCGCAGGATGGCGCGACGAATCGCTTGGCGCGTGACGGCGGGGCTTTGGCCGGGCATGCGCGCCAGAACCCGGGCCTCGGTGGCTTGCGCGGCTTCGTCGGTCAGGCCGGAGGTCAGTTGGGCCAGGCAGCGGGCTTGTTCGAGGGAGACGTGTCCTTCGGTGAGCTGTTGGAGGGTTTGGGGGAACAGGCGCACGAGGGCGTAGGCGTCGGAGAGACGGTTTTGGGTGGTGGCGGGCGACCAGGCCAGCGCGGCGGACAACTCAGTCTCGATCAGCCAGCGGGAGTCGGCGCCATCGTGGGTTATCCGGCGTGGGTCGCCTGCGTCGCGGGCCAGGGTGCCCAGGCAGCGGATCAGGCCGGCGTGGGCGTGACGCACGAGGTGTTCCCAGGCTAGGACCGCGTTGATGCGTCCGGCGGGAGAGAGGCGGTCGAACTCCAGTTCGTCTAGCGGGCCGCAGGTAGGCGGCGATTGGGCCAGTAGCGCGGCCAACGAGTCCGGATCGCGGGCGGCGGAATCTACCGGGGCGGCAGGAATGACGGACGCCGCGCCGACGAGGCAGTCGGTGGCGGGGACGGAGTTCGTGTCAGGGATGGGAGTTGGGGTGGAAATGGGGGTGGGAGTGACGTTGATGGAATGGGTGCGTGGGGCGACTTGGGTGGTGTCCATGGCGGCGGCTCCTTGATGGTGTCTGCGCAGGTGGCGGGGATTTTTCCCGTACCACGATTTTATCGCAGGCACCGGACATAAGGAGCGGATATCAATAAGTCATACTTCGGTCGCGCGATATTGATTTAAGGGGTGAGTTATTTAGGAAGCTGAGTTACCGCGGGGCTCAGTCGCCGCCGTCTCCCCCGCCTCCGTCACCGCCACCGCCACCGCCACCACCGCGTCCACCGTCGCCGCCGCCGTGCTTTGCGGGTTTGTGATCCTGGCCCTTCGCGGGGGCGCTGTGGCTCGATGGCGGCTTAGGTTTGCTTATGCTCACGGGAGCCGCGGGATGCGCGGATTGACTGGCCGTCGGCGAAAGGATCACGGATGGGACTGCCCTCGCGGGCGCCGTTGTCGATGTTGGAGCTGCGACAGGGCTAGCGGCGCCGGCGCTCGCGGGCTGCTCTAGCAGGATCCATGCCGTCGCTGCCGCTAGTGCGGCTGCCGTGCCGGACACGGCGGCGAGCAGGGTCGCGGGAGCGCGGCGGCCCGTGGTGCCGCCCCCGGGGTGGTCGGACCGTCGGGAGTCGGAATTGCTGATCTCGGTACGTTTCTGGCCGGTGTGGGCGATGCGTCGACGGCGAGTCCGGGTCGGTGAGAGACGTCGAGCGCTCGCGGAGATTGGCGGCTTCGTGTGCTTCGTGCGAGCGCCTAACCACGCGGCGGCGGCTGCGGCTCCGGCGGCGGCTTCGTCTGTCGACGTGGACGTAGACGTGGACGTGGACGCGGACGTGGGCACGTCGACGGGAGTTTCGAACCCGGAGGTGTCTGTGGGTGCGCCGTTGGCGGTTTGTACGCGGTCGCGGACGTTCGTGTACATGGCGGCCGGTGCGTTCAGTACGTGGGTGCGCGTGACGTTGATTTCATTGGCGGTGGTTGGGCGTCGCTCGGGCTTCTTGCTCAGCAGGCGCATGCAGAGCAATGCGGCCGGTGATGGGACGTCAGCGGGCAGCGGCTCCGGAGCTTTGCGGGTATGCGCGTAGAGCATGGCCAGGGACTCGTCGGCGCGGAACGGGAGGTGGCCGGCGAGCATTTGGTACAGCACCACGCCTAGCGAGTAGAAGTCGGCCGCGCCTGCGGCCTGCGCGCCTAGCGCACGTTCGGGTGCGAGGTACGCAGCAGTTCCGACCAGTTGGCGCGGCATTGTCGCGGTGGTGTCCGCGCAGGACGGGCCGATGTGCGCGGCGATGCCGAAGTCGACGACCTTTACGCCGTCTGGGCCCAGCATGATGTTGGACGGCTTCACGTCTCGGTGCACGATTCCGATTCGGTGCGCGGCCTCGAGTGCTTGCGCGCATTGTCCGGCGATCTCGAGCGCTTCGGCGGCTGGGAGGCGCGGCTGACGGTTTAGGCGCGCGGCTAGGCTTTCGCCCCCGACTAGCTCCATGACTAGGCAAACGTCCAGGTCGGCCTCTACCAGGTCGTAGACCCGGGCTATCGTCGGCTCGCTTAGCGCGGCTAGTGCTTCTGCCTCGCGGCGTAAACGCCGACGCGCCTGGCCGGGGCTCGAGTTGGAGGTCGGCGAGGTGGCGGCCAGTTTCACGGCCACGGGTCGGCCGAGCCGCATATCTAGGGCACGCCACACCGACCCCATGCCTCCGCGGCCGAGCGGGCCCTCGATCCGATACCGGCCCGCGAGTACTTTGCCGCGCTCGATCTGCATATTCACCCACCACCGTCCGCGTATTCGGCCGCCACCGCATGCCCGGCTACCGAACTCGGCATGCTCATTTGTGCGGCTGATAGGTCAGGTGGCGTACATGAGCGGGGAGAAATGTGCGGCCGTCAGATGTGAGCGATATGTGTGGACGCCGGGATGACGCGGCGTCAGGTGCGTGGCTCGGTGGAGTGAACGCGCACGATCGTGCCGAACTCTGGAGCCGAGCGGACTTGGACCAGGTCGCAGAGCTGGTTGGCCGGAGCTTCCGGGCATGACAGCGCACGCGATGGCGGCCGCCCATACGAAGACGAGCGTGCCGATCAAACGCCCCTTGCGCCCTATCAGGGCCTTACGCTTTCGGCGCGCACTCGTCATTCGGATGTCTCGATCGCCCGCGCCAGCAGTTCCGCCAAGTGCACGCCTTCGCGTCCGCCGCTGTCGAACTCGTGGATCTGGGTGCGGCAGCTGAATCCGTCGGCGAGCACGACCGTGTGCGCGTCCGCGTCGCGCACCGCTGGCAGCAGCACCTGTTCGGCGCACGCCTTGCTGACGTCTAGGTGGCCGCGTTCGAACCCGAAGTTCCCGGCCAGGCCGCAGCAGCCTGAATCCAAGCGTTCGGCGTCGGCGCCGCACTGTTCGAGCAGCTTCGAGTCGGCGTCCCAGCCGAGGACGGCGTGCTGGTGGCAGTGCACCTGCGCGATGGCGTGCGTGCCGTCGAGGCGCGGCGGGCGCCAACCGGGGGTGTGCTCGGTGAGCAGTTCCGCGAGTGTGACCGTCTGATTGCGCAGCCGTTTGATGTCCATGTTCTCGAGGAGGTCGGGAGCGTCCGATCGGAACACGGCTGTGCAGCTTGGTTCGAGTCCGACCACCAGGCCGCCGTCGCGCACGTGCGGCGCGAGTTCGGCTGCGGTGCGGCTAAGCACACGCCGCGCGATGTTGAGCTGGCCGGTCGAGATCCAGGTCAGGCCGCAGCACACCGGGCGCGTCGGCATGTTGACCTGCCATCCCGCTTCCTCCATCACGCGAATCGCCGCCTGGCCGATGTGCGGATGGAAGACGTTGGTGAACGTGTCGGGCCAGAGCATGACCGTCCCGCGCTCGCCGCGCGGGCTGCCGCCGCGTCGCTGCCACCACTGCTGCAGCGTCTCGTTCGCGAAGAGTGGGATCTCGCGTGGTTCGAGTCCTGCCGCACGTGTTGCGGCTCGCGCGATCGGCTTAATACGCGTCAGTGCGTTGATCGCACCGGACAGGTGCGATCGGGTGACCGCCGCGCCGACGACCGGCAGATATCCGAGCGCGTAATGCGCGCGCGGACGCAACCGGCCGCGGTAGTGGTGCGCGAGGAATTCGGCTTTGTACGTGGCCATGTCCACGTTGACCGGGCAGTCGCTCTTGCAGCCCTTACACGCCAGGCACAGGTCCAGCGCGTCGCGCACCTCCGTCGACCGCCAGCCGTCGCCGATCGGCGAGTCCTCATGCCCGTGCAGCATCTCGAACAGCAGCCGAGACCGGCCGCGCGTCGAGTGCTCCTCCTCGAGAGTGACTTGGTATGACGGACACATAACCGCACCCTGCGAATGGCTGTGCTGCCGGCACTTCCCGACGCCGACGCACCGGTTGGCCGCCGCGACGAACGACCCGTCGTCCTCCGGGTAGCTGAAGAACAGCGAGCCCTCGGCTCTCGGCGACCAGGTGCGGCCCAGGCGCAGGTTCTCGTCCAGCCGGTACGGCGCCACGACCTTGCCCGGGTTCATCCGGTCCATCGGGTCGAAGATCGCCTTCAGCTCGCCGAACGCGCGCATGATCGTCTCGCCGAACATCCGCGGCAGCAGCTCGCCGCGCGACTGGCCGTCGCCGTGCTCGCCCGAGAATGAGCCGCCATACGACGCGACCAGGTCCGCCGCGCGCACCATGAACCGGCGGTAGGTCGCCACGCCGTCGGCGTCGAGCAGGTCGAACGGGATGCGCGTGTGCACGCAGCCTTGGCCGAAGTGCCCGTAGAGGCTCGGCCCGGTGTCCTCGGCGTAGCCGAATTCGCGGTAAAGCTCCTGCAGGTCGCGCAGATAGTCGCCGAGCCGGTCCGGCGGCACGGCCGAGTCCTCCCAGCCCTCCCAGGTGTCCGGGCGTCCGGGCACGTGCGCGGTCGCGCCGAGGCCGGCTTCGCGCACCTGCCAGAGTTCGTCCTCGCGTCCCGGCTCGTCGAGGAATTCGACGTCGTGGTCGTGGTCTGTTTCGCCGAGCGCCTCGAGCATCCGGTGCGCCGCGCGGTCAGACTCCTCCTTGGTGTCCCCGCCGAATTGGACCATCAGGTACGCGGTGCCCTCCGGCAGCTTGCCGAGCGCTTCCGGGTTGAGGTGCTTGATCTTCTGATCCCTGATCAGCTTGTGATCCAGCCCTTCGAGCGCGATCGGCTCGTGCGGCAGGATCGCCGGGACCGCGTCGGCGGACTTGGCCACGTTCTCGAAGCCGAGCACGACCAGCGTGCGTTCCTTGATGACCGGCACGAGCTCGAGCTCGGCCTGAAGCACCGTCACCAGCGTCGACTCGCTGCCGACCAGCAGCCCGGCGACGTCGAAGTTGTGCTCAGGTAGCAGCGAGTCGAGGTTGTAGCCGGACACGCGGCGCGGAATGTCGGGGTAGCGCGAGCGGATCTCGTCCGTGTACTGGTCACGCAGTAGCCGCAGCCGGCGGTAGACCGACGCGCGCGGATCGCCGCGCCGCTCGATCGCGGCGTACTCGTCGTCGTCGGTTTCGCCGCACCAAAACCGCGTGCCGTCGTAGAGCACGACTTCCAGGCGCGCGATGTTGTCGACGACCTTGCCGGTGCGCTGCGCCGTCGATCCGCACGAGTTGTTGCCGATCATCCCGCCGATCGTGCAGTTCGGATGCGTCGCCGGCTTCGGGCCGTAACTCAGGCCGTACGGCGCGAGCTGCTCGTTGAGCACGTCGAGCACGATGCCCGGCTCGACGATGCACGTGCGCTGTTCCGGATCTACGGAAATCAGCCGATTGCAGTACTTGGCCCAGTCGAGCATGACGGCGGTGTTCGTGCACTGACCGGCCAGGCTCGTTCCACCGCCCCGGGACAGGATCGGCGCGCCATGCTCGCGGCACACGGCCACCGCCTCAGCCGCCGCATCGACGGTGCGCGGGATGACGACGCCGATCGGTATCTGCCGGAAGTTCGAGGCGTCGGTGGAATACGCACCGCGCGTACCGGCATCGAAGCGGACTTCGCCGTCTACACGCTCTTCGAGGGCGCTACGCAGCGCAGAAACGTCAACGAGCGGCGCTGGAGGGCGTGCCACGACCGGCGCAGGAAGATCCACGGACGTCATGAGCAAGCGAATAACCGCGCGCGCAGGCAGCAAACAGCATCGTCCGACAAACGGCGCGAATCACTGAATACGCGTAATGGACGGTTTTGATCCGCGCGTGGCCGGTCACCCGGGGGGTGAATCTGATCGACCGGAACCGGGAGGAACTCCCCATGGTGAACATGGCGCAGAAGGAACGCGAAGCGGCAGCCGCGCTGCCCAAGGGCAGCGTACTGGCGGTGCTCTACGACCAGCATGCTCGCATCCGCGAGTTGTTCGCGCTGGTGAAGACCGCGGACGGACCGGCCAAGCAAACGGCGTTCGACCACCTGCGCGAGCTGCTGGCCGTGCACGAGGCCGGCGAGGAGATGGTGGTGCGCCCGGTCTCCAAGAAGATCACCGGCGAGGACGTGGCTAACAAGCGCAACCACGAGGAGTCGCAAGCCGCGCACGCGCTGGCCGACCTCGAGAAGCAGGACGTGCACAGCCACGAGTTCGCCCGTGGCCTCGAGCACCTGGAGAAGGACGTCGACGAGCACGCCCGGGCCGAGGAGACGGAGGAGTTCCCGCTCATCCTCGCCGAGTGCAGCTCCGAGGAGCAGCTGAAGCTGGGCGAGCGCCTGCTCAGGGCCGAGAAGGTGGCGCCGACCCATCCGCACCCGACCGCCGCGGGCTCGCCGACGGCGCAGATGACGGTTGGCCCGTTCGCCGCGATGCTGGACAAGGCGAAGGACGCGTTCTCGAAGAACAAGGACTAGTAGCTAACTAACAGGAACAGAAGATCAGGCAGATAGATCAAGACAACTAGTTCAAGACCAGACCAGCCTGGCCCACGTCACGCACGCGGGCCAGGCTGTGTTTGCTCAGCGGTGCCCGCTCGATCCAGTTACGCCCGACTCCGGGTCCTGAGCAGCGCGCCTACCGCGCTTTCCAGCCCGGGCTCATCCTGGCTGTCTGGTGAGAGATAACGCATGAAGGCAATGGTGTATCGCGGCGCGCGTCCGGTAGCGCTGGACCAAGGTGGTGTTGCATCCGTGAGCAGGAACGAGAACGAGAACGAGCAGCAGGAAGACACGCGGCAAGAGGGCGAGCAGCAAGAAGGCCAAGCCGCGGACGAGCAGATGGCCAGGCAGATCGCCAAGCTGCGTGAGATGCAGAAGTCGGAAGATCACCTCGACGAGACGATGGACGAGGCGCGGGATGCCGTGCAGGCCGCGCACGAGGCGGATTCGATGCGCCCGCGCGGCGCCCAGGAATATGACGCGGAGGAAGAGGGGCCGCAGGCCTCCGGCTGAACGGAGGAACTACGGCGCTGAGTCACGTCTGGGCGAATGAGCTGACAGAGTGACTAGCGCAATAGTGGAGAAAGAGTAGAGAAGGGGCGCCCCGGAAAACCGGGGCGCCCCTTCTCTACTGAGTGCCGTTATTGATCTGTGGCTGCTACCAGCGTCCGTACCAACGTCGGCGGCCACCACTACCGGCCCCCTCGCTGATGCCGAAGCCGATGAGCCAGGCCACGAAGACGACCAGCGCGATCCACCAAAGAACGTGCACCGCGAATCCCAACCCGCCCAGAATAAGGGCGAGGATCAAAACGGCGAGGATAATGCCCACCAGAATCTCCTTCGGGCATGGGTTCGATTTCGGTGTATTTCCTTTCCACACACCGTTTTCGCACACTCCGGGTAACCGCTCGACGCGCGGTCAAACCGCGCCGATCGAATGAATGTCCACAACGGTCCACGTCCGGGTGCCAGTGCACCGCTCAAAAGGGTGACAGGCCAATAGGGTGACGGGCTCGGCCTGCCGTTTCGCTGCCAAGGGCTCGGGTATGCGTGCATGGCTTACGGGTGGTCAGAAGACGAAAATCGTTGCAGGCACAGGAGTAAGCGGTGACACAGCTGTATCCGCAGAGGTATCCGGGCAAAGCCTCGGGCACCGGCTTCGAACGCGCCGTGGTGACCGGGGCGCCGGGTTTCTCGGCTCCCATCTGTGTGCGGCGTTGCTCGATGGCGGTGCGCGCGTGGTTTTAGACCTGGCGTTGCATTTCAGCTTCGTCGAGGAGACCGGGCTCACCGCGACCATCGGCTGGTTCGCTCGCACACTCGCCCCGGCCGGGGCTGCGTAGCGAGAAGCCTGAGTAAGAAGGCTCAGTAAGAACGAGGAACAGAGCGGAAGAGGGAGCGACGGCGATGCACACGGACGGGATCGTGCCTGCCTGGCGCGGCTCAGCGGCACATGTCGACCCCGACCGGCCGCAGGGCGCTGCGAGCCGCAGCGCTGCCAGCGAGGTCGACGAGACTCGCCGCGTGCTCGCCGTGCGGCTGGACGGTCTCGGTGACGTGCTGCTGGCTGGTCCGGCGATTCGGGCGTTGGCCGCCGGGAGTGATCGGCTGACGCTGCTTACCAGTCCGGCCGGGGCGGGGGCGGCGGCGCTGCTGCCCGGTGTCGATGAAGTGCTCGTGTATGCCGCGCCGTGGATCGAGGCTGACGCCGCGCCGCTCGACCTGGGCAAATTGCGGTTCCTCCAGCAGGAACTGAACCTGCATGAATTCACCGAAGCCGTGCTCCTCACCTCCTTCCATCAGTCGCCGCTGCCGATGGCGCTGCTGCTGCGTATCGCCGGCGTGCCGCGCATCAGTGCGATCAGCGTCGACTATCCGGGCTCGCTTCTCGACGTGCGCCACCAGGTTGATGACGACATCCCCGAAGCGGAACGCGCGCTCTCGCTCGCTCGCGCCGCAGGATTCGAACTCCCGAAGAGCGACGACGGCAGGCTCGCGGTGTTGCGGCCGCTGCCGGTCGTGCAGGGGATGGTGCCGCCGAGCGAATACGTGGTCGTTCATCCCGGCTGTAGGGCACCAGCGCGGACGTGGCCCGTGGAGCGCTGGGCCGAGGCGGTCCAGGCGCTCACCGCGGCGGGGCACGCCGTGGTGGTCACCGGAAGTGAAGACGAACGAGAGTTGACCGCCGAGGTCGCGGGAGCGGACGCAATCGATCTCGGCGGACGAACCGACTTGGCGCAGCTGGCAGCGATCCTGCGCGGCGCGTCCGTTGTGGTCGCGCCGAACATCGGACCGGCTCATCTCGCGGCGGCGGTGGGCACTCCCGTCGTATCGCTGTTCGCGCCGGTCGTCCCGGCTGTGCGTTGGGCCCCGTACGGCGTCCCTACTGTTCTGCTCGGCGATCAACACGCGGCGTGCGCCGAAAGCGGCGCGCGGCAGTGCCCTATTCCCGGCCATCCGTGTCTGAACACGGTTACGGCCCTCGATCTCGTCGAGGCGGTGGAGAAACTGCTCCCCAACCGCTGCGCCACGGAGGTCGCGGGGGTCGCCCAGTAGCGTAGAAGTACGTCGGCTCCTCGGCCGGATGGCTGCCCTCGTCCGGTGCGACGAGGCGGCCCGCGTCGTCGTCTGCCCGGACATCGCCGGCTTCGTACTGGTGTCGAGCGGACCGGCTTGCAGGTCGTCGGTTTCGAGGGTGTCGCCGGGTTGCAGGACGCCCTCATCCTCCGGGACGTCCTGCCCCTGCGGTTGCTGGTCGGTGATCTACTC
>CAVQPP010000363.1:0-5449 GCA_963714445.1 uncultured Actinomycetota bacterium | reverse complement strand
GATCCCGAGCGGGATGGCGATGACGATCGCGACGATGTACGACAGGCCGAGGAGCAGCAGCGTCTTCGGGAGGTACTGGACCAGGAGCGACGACACGCTCTGGTTCAGCTTGTACGAGAAACCGAAGTTCCCGTGGAACAGCTGCCAGAGGTACGTCAGGTACTGCACCGGCAACGGCTGATCGAGACCGTTCTCGTCGTTGAATTCCGCGATCTGCGCTGCGTTGGCTCCACCAGCGCACCGGTTACTGGCCGCCAGACGGGCGGGGACTCGAGCCTGCGACCGCCGCCGAGCACGCCGCCGCGCTCGACCTGCTAGCCGCGGGCAGCGAAGAGCCGTTCGCCGCCGCCGCTGCCACCCTCATCAGCCAAGGCGATCACGCCCTCGCCCTGCAGATCATCCAGCCGGGCCTGCTCCGCCACCCCGCCAGCACCACCCTGGCCGGGCTGCGCGTCACCGCGCTGCACCGCCTGATGGAGCAGTACCAGCAGTCCGACCCGTTCAAGTTCCTCATCTACGCCGAGCTCGCCGGCGCCGAGATCGGCCCGGTCGGGTAGCCGCAGCGATTGCCCGCTCCGGCCGCCGAAAGCGTGGCCGGGGCGGCCGCCCCACAGCCCAGGCAACGCCAGACCCTTCCAGCCAACGACCAGCCAAAGCAGACGTCCGGGCGGCTCCGGGCGCCCGGCGGAAACCAGAGGATCACCATGAACACCCTGACCCGCACCAAAGCACCGCCACCCCGTCCACGCCACCCGGATATGGCGCTGCGCCTCGCCTCGGCCAGCGCCCGGCGGCCGCGCCGGGCGCTGCTCGCCTGGGGGCTGCTCATCCTGCTGTCCCTCGGCCTGGCCGCTACCTCACTGCACGGCCTGACCAGCACCTAACACTGGTCGGGACGACCCCGTCCAGCCACGCCGAGTCCCTCTACAACCGGGCCACCGGCGGCAGCGCCGGGCGGCAGCCGACCGACGTCATCGTGGTCAGCTCCAGGACCGCCACGGCCAGCAGCGCAGCTTTCCGGTCCGTCGTCGGCGACCTGGCCGCGCGGCTGCGCGCCGATCCTGGCATCAGCGGTGTCCGGGCCGGTCTCGCCCCCGGCAGCCCGCTCGTCTCAGCCGGTGGGCACGCTGCCCTGATCGGGCTGCACGCGGCGAGCGATGCGGACATCAAACCCGTCCTGAGCACCGTGCGGGCCGCCAACGGCGCAGGCGGGTTCGCCGTCGCGGTCACCGGGGACCACGCGGCCGGCCACGACTTCACCGCACTGTCCTCCAGCGACCTGCGCCACGGCGAGATCGACTTCGGGCTGCCGATCTCCATCGTCATCCTGATGCTCGTGTTCGGGTCCGTGGTCGCCGGGCTCATGCCGATGCTCATGGCCCTGGCGTCGATCATCGTCGGGCTCGGGATCGCCACGATCGTCGCGCAGGAGTTCACCCTGTCGGTCTTCATCATCAACATGATCACCGGCATGGGCCTGGCGCTCGGTATCGATTACTCGCTCTTCGTCATCTCCCGTTTCCGCGAGGAACGCGCCCGGGGGCTCGATAAGGACGCCGCCATCGCGATGACCGCCGCCACCGCCAGCCGGGCCGTACTCTTCAGCGGCACGATCTTCGTGATCGCCCTGCTCGGCCTCTTCCTGGTGCCGACCAACGTCCTGCGCAGCATGGCCGCCGGCGCCATCATCGTCGGCGTGGTGTCGGTCGCCGCCGCCCTGACGCTACTTCCGGCAGTCCTCAGCCTGCTCGGCGACCGCGTCAACGCCCTGCGGATACCCTTCGCCGGAACCCGTCTGGGCCGGGCCGACGCCGCCGAGGGGCGCGTCTGGCAGTCCGTGATCACCAGGGTCATCCGCCGCCCGGTCGTCAGCCTGGCCGTCATCGGCGGCCTCATGCTCCTCGCTGCGGTCCCGGTGCTCGGTCTGCACATCGGCCAGAGCGGCGTCGCCACCCTGCCTGACTCGCTGCCCGCCAAGCAGGGCTACCTGGCCGTCGCCAGGTACTTTCCGGGCCAGGACCCCAACCCGGTCGAGATCGTCACCCAGGGCAGCAGTCACGCAGACCACACCGACCTGGCCAGGCTGCAGGCAACCCTGGCCGCTGACCCGCGCTTCGGGCCCGGGACCATCCAGGCCGCGCCCCACGGTCACGTGCTGGCCCTGACCGCGCCCATCCAGGGCGACGCGGTATCCAGCCGTGACGTCGCCGCCGTGGGGGACCTGCGCCAGCACCTGATCCCGGCTGCGTTCGCTGGCTCCTCCACGCAGGTCTATGTGGGCGGCAAGACCGCTGAGACTGCCGACTACTTCCGCAGCGTCAGCGGGGCCACCCCGTACGTGCTGATCTTCGTGCTCGGCCTGAGCTTCCTGCTCCTCACGCTCGCGTTCCGGTCCGTGGTCGTGGCCCTGTCGATCGTGCTCAACCTGCTGTCGGCCGGCGCCGCCTACGGGCTCCTGACCCTCGTGTTCCTGCACGGGATCGGCGCGGAGCGTCTTCGGGTTCCAGCGGGTGACCGCCATCGACGCCTGGGTGCCGCTGTTCCTGTTCTCGGTCCTGTTCGCCCTGTCCATGGACTATCAGGTGTTCCTCATGAGCCGGATCAAGGAGCGTTACGACCAGACCGGCTCCACCCGCGAAGCGGTCACCGACGGAGTCGCCTCCACCGGGAGGATCATCACCGGGGCCGCCCTCATCATCGTCGTCGTGTTCAGCGGCTTCGCCCGCGGGCAACTCGTCATGTTCCAGCAGATGGGCTTCGGTGTCGCCGCCGCCCTGCTCCTGGACGCCACGCTCATCCGCATGGTCATCCTGCCCAGCGCCCTCAGCCTCCTCGGCCACCGCAGCTGGTATCTGCCCCGATGGCTCAGGTGGATGCCCCACGCCGAGGTCGAGTCGCCCGGCGCCCGGGCCGCCGCGGAATCCTGACCGGCCCCGGTCACGGTTGGTCGCGGGATGGCGGGGTGACCGGGTGAGATTCCGCCTGCTGACCGGTGTCTGGCGAATCCGCCCGCAACTGCCGGTACCGCGGCGGTCGCTGATCGCGCGTGCTCAGCCTCGGCCTTGGCTTTGAAATATGCCTGGGCCTCGGCGACGTCGGCTCCTTGCCCGCGCGTTCGGTAGGTGTTGTACAAGGGCCAGCCCGCGAAGATAACGAAGACCACGGCCGCCAGGGCAATGGCGATCCAGACTACGAACGTCACGCAGTTTCCTCCTTATGGACACGCAACCTGACTTGTGCCGCCGGCTAACCAGCAGGACGGGACTGTCCCTGGGCCGCCGGGCCGCGCGGGTCCCCGTCCGCGTGGCCGCGTGCGGCGGTGACCGTGGCCGGCAGGCTGGGCACGAGCAGGTTGATGTGGTCTCCGGGGCTGAGGACCAGGCCGGGGTCGGGCGTTCCCAGCTGCCGGTGGTGCAGTACGGAGACCGGGGTCCATCCGGGCGGCCAGGTAACCGTCCCGAGCGGCTGCCCGGCGGCGGGGGAGCCTTCGGGGATGGTGACTTCGAGGACCTGGTAGCCGGGCAGCGGGGTGGGCGGCTCGGGGAGGGCCGACTTCCGGGCCGGCGCACGCCCATTCGGCGGCGGGCTGGGTCTGCGGTCCTTGCTGCCCGGAAGCGTCGATCCGGTGGGCGATGGACCGCAGCACGCTGGCGTTGGTGACCCAGCCCTGGACCTGCAGGCCGTCGGGGGACAGCACGGGCAGGCCGTCGTTGCCGTAGACCTCAAGCTGGCGCAGGGCCTGTGCCACGGACTCGTTAGAGAAAAGAACTTGCGGGTCACCCTGGTGGGTCACCGGCCCGGGCAGCGACGCCAGGTCCGGGCGCTGCCGCCGTCCGGCTGGCGTTCCCGTCTGGCACGGCAGCGGCGTGCCCAGCTTCTGCATGGCCTCGCTGACCTTCAGGTCGCCGAACGCGCGCCACGGCGCGGCCCGGTGAACGTCGATCCCGCGGCGGAGCAGCTTGGTGGTGTAGATGGTGCCGTAGCTGAGCATCCGGGAGACGGTGGAGGCGATGGCCACGGCCAGCATGACTGGCAGCGTGAGGGTGAAGTCGCCGGTGAGTTCGACCACGCTGGCCAGGGAGGTGAGGGGGGCGCGGGCGGCGGAGGTGAAGACCGCGCCCATGGCCACGACCGCGTACAGGGCGGGCTGGCCGGCGCCCGGGCCGAACACGTGGTCGGCGATCTCGCCGAAGGCCATGCCGGAGGTCACGCCGATGAACAGCGAGGGCGCGAACACCCCGCCGGATCCGCCGATGCCCAGCGTCATGCTGCACGCGAGGATCTTCCCGGCGGCCAGCACGCTTCATGGTGCCAGTGCCGCCAGCAGAATGGGCAGGTCGTAGCCGCCGCGGTGCACGACGCCGTCGATGAACAGGGTCGGCGTGCCGAGCACCTGGCCCGAGGCCAGGCCGCTGTTAACGTCGCGCTGGATCCGGTCCAGCACGGCCGGGCTGGACCGGTCCCGGTCGGACAGCGCTACATCCAGATCAAGCTGGGCGGCGTACCCGCGCAGGTCGCCGTCTTCCAGCGCCTTCTGCCGGTGGAAGAGCAGTTCGTGCATGTCCCAGAACCGCCCCTGCCGTGCGGCGGCCTCAGCTGCGGCCGCCGCGGCGAGGGCGTGGGGGTGGATGCCGGTCAGCGGGAAATGCCGGAACGCGAACCGCACGTTCGCCCCAAGCCGCTGTTGTACCTGCTCGATCGCATGGAACGCCTGCCGCGAGTACGGGCACTCGTAATCGCCGTACTCGATGATCAGGCGGCCGGTGGGCAAGCCGCGGACGTGATCGACCTTCTCGTCCAGCGGCGCCAGGGCGAACTGGCGGTCGTGCGGTACCGGGTTGTCAGGGACGGCCGTCGTGCTCATTGCCAGTCCTCCTTGAGGCGGCTAGCTGGCCAGCCGATGCAGCTAGCTGGCTACTCGGAATGTCCCGAAAATTACTGGGGATCAAGGTGAGCGACCGTCACCTGGTTCCGGTGATTTCGCGGACCAGAGTCTCGCAGGCCGGTGAATCACCTGGACCAGATCGGGATTGCTCACCGGCCTGGTCAGAGGAGTGCGGACTGGCCGCGCTCTCACCGGTACGTGTAGCAGCGCCATCGACGGCGAAGGCTGGCCGGACCAGCATATTCACGCAGTCCGTGGAGATCGGTTCCGCGGTTCTGCGGTGCCCCGGTCGCGCGAATCACCGGGATCCGGTGACGCCTCCTCATCTGCCTGGCGGCAAGCGTGGAGCGGCCCGCCTCCCGGCAGGAAATTCAAGCAGCGGATTGACACCGGCGAGCCCGCCTGGGAACGCTGCCAAACCCGGCCCCGGCCGAAGGGAGATCCTTTGTGAGTACCGAGCAGCGAGAGAACCTCGAAGCGATCCTGCGACAGTCAGCCTTCCCCGCCGACATGGACGTCACCGAGCAGCGGCGGCTGCTCCGGGAGCTGACATCGGCGCAGCCA
>CAVQPP010000362.1:0-11087 GCA_963714445.1 uncultured Actinomycetota bacterium | reverse complement strand
CAGTGCGTGGTAGAGCGCTGTGTAGAACTGGACGCGTTGTGCCGCCGTGCCGCCGCCGATCCGGATTCGCCCGAGGAGCTGATTCCACTGCGCGTACGTGCGCTGACTCACGTCGCGCACGCTCCATCCGGGGTCCTCGGCGGACAAGTTCGCCTGGGCGTCAGCCTCGCTCACGTAGGAGATCGCGACTTTCATCGTGACCTGACGTCGAGCAGCCGTGTCGAATGTCACCCACGCGCCCGATTGCAGTCCCTGGGTGCCGACTTCGGCGCTGCCAGGCGTGGTCACCACGGCGGTCTGGCGCAGCGACACCGCGGAGGCGAGTAGGTCGACCGGGCCGGAGGCGGCGGTGCGTACCTGCACCTGCGGTGCTCCGATGGATCCGGTCGGGATGGTCGCGTCCACGGTCAGCGTCACCGGAGTGGAGGTCAGGTTGACCGGCTTGCTGTCAACGTCCTGCTGTCCGTTGTAGAAGTCGAGGAATACGTCGCCGCTGCCTTGTAGCGTGACGCTCGCCTCATAACCGCTGCCCTGGGCCAAGGCCGGGGGAGTGGCCTGAATCCATGTGTTCGGCATCGCGGTGTTCTGCTGCCAGGAGACTGCGCTGTCACCGCCCGGCGTGGTCGCGGGCGCGATGGTCGGCGCGCTGCCACCGGCGCTGATCTCGTGGTAGTCCCACGGAAGGCTGCCGGTGGGATTGGTGAAGACGTTGGCTCCGGCCGGTGCGGTGCGCCAGGTGCCGTAGGAGGCGAACGGCCTGGAGAACGTCGCGACGAAGTGCAGCGGATAGGTACCTGGCGAACCGCAGAACTGGCCGGCCGTCTCCGTGCCGGCCACCTCGCGGTCGTTCAGGATCCGCACGTCCGCGGCCTGATTGCCGGACTGCGCGCCACCCATCTTGAACAGCACGTTCGCCGCCGCGCCGCGCGGATAGGTGAACTGGCCGATGCCGGTGCGGCTGGTCGCGGAGAGATCGGCCTGGATGGGCGTCGACGACGCCGCGTCGAGCTTGACTGAATACGAGCCCGCAGTCGCGTGTTCGTCGCTGTGCCGGAAGGGCTCCGTGGTGTCCGTCGGCGAGGCGCCGATCGCCCCGACCGTCGGCAGGATGGGGACGTCGCCGAAGGCGCCGCAGCCCGGTCCCGACATGTGGGTAAGGCTGAAGCCGGTGGTCGCGGAATCGGCGTAGTCGTAGCCGCCGCCGTCCGGCCGCGCGGGCGTGTCAGGGCTGAAGGTCAGCATGCCGAACGGCGCTGACGCGCCAGGAAACGTGTCCACCTGGCCGACCGTCGCGCCACCCGAACCCGTCCCGATCATCGGATCTACCAGCGCCGCCGGATCACTCACGAGCGTGTCGTCTGCGATCCGACCCGCCGTTTGGGCGGCTGTTGCCGTACCGCCGCCGGTCGCGATCAGTCCCGCGCTCGCCGCCACAGCCACCATGATCCGCAGCCGCGCATTGCGGCTGCCTCGAAGAAGCATCAGCGTGTCCTTTCGCATGACAACGTTGTCAGAAGAGTCGTACACCACGGACAGCCGCTCGGCAAAGCCCCAAACATCAGGGCTTTGCCGAGCGGTCGTGGCGGTGGATGTCAGGGCGTCGCGTGCTCAGGGGTTGTTCGTCGTGGTCGTGGTCAGGGCGTCAGGTAGCAGGCCTTGGCGACGCCCGGGACCGGGTCGCGTCCGAAAGCAGTGGCGGTGCACGGCGTGCTTCCGGTGAAGGTCTCGTAGACGTACTCGCCGCCGGTACCGAACGCAACGGTCTGCGTCCCGTTGAGTGCGCAGGTGCCGTTCTCGCTCGCGCACTGCGTGTTGAAGCCGGACGGCGCCGGGCCGTGCTGGTAGCAGGCTTTGACGACATTCGGGATCGGGTCAGTCCCGAAGACGGTGTTCGAGCACGTGGTAGGTCCGTTCGACGTCGAATATACGAACGCGCCGTTCGCGCCGTAGGCGAGCAGTTGTGTCCCGGTCACCGCGCACGATCCGTTCTCGCTCGCGCACTTCGTCCACGACCCCGCGGGCGCTGCGGACGTGGGCACGAAGCAGGACTTGACCAGTCCCGGCATCGGGTCGCCGAAGGTCGAATTGGAGCACGCGACGCTCGAACTCGCGAGCTGGTAGTTGAAGCCTCCGTTGATCCCATAGGCCACCATCTGCGTGCCCGAGACCGCGCAGGTCCCGTTCTCGGTGGCGCACGAGGTGTACCCGGACGGCCCGCCCGAGGGAGCGACATAGCACGCCTTCAACACGCCCTGGGCAGCGTCGCCGCCGAAGGCTGAGGTCGTGCACGCGGTGCTTCCGGTGACTGTCTTGTACAGATACGAGCCGGCGCCGAAGGCGACCACCGCGGTGCCAGAGATCGAACATGTGCCGTTTTCCGTCGCGCACCAGGTGAATCCGGCGGGCAGTTCCGCCGTCGATCCGCCGGACACTGGTCCCGCGGTGACGCTTGTCGAGAACTTCAACGATCGGCCGCTCTCGGCGCTGAAGGTCGAGCCGCTGTTGCTGCTGTACGCCTCGCCGCCGCCTGGATAGGGGCTGGAGTCGTTGTAGGCCATGCCGTAGCAGCCGCTGCTCGTCGCCGACTTGACGAGGAGGCCGTAGCGGGTGCCAGCGGTGACGGCGATGTTGGGCGTGATCGTGACGGCGCGCGGCGACCAGCCGATTGAGGAGGCCGGCAGTAGCGTCGAGCTCAGCGCGGTCCCGGTCGGCTGGAACGAGCCGTTCGCCCGGTAGACGTCGAATTCGAGTCCTGCGTTGGGATTGCCGCTCTGGAACGTCGTGTAGGAGACCGCGGACAGCGTCCCGCTGCGGCTCGGCACGAAGGTCTGGAAGCGGGCGATGCCGGTACGCAGGTCGCAGAACGTGCGGAAGCCGCTGACACCGTCGGCCTGGTCGACCCCGTCAGGCTGGTTTTGGCTGCCCGCAGCGCCGGTCGCCAGCGCGAGCGAGAACGAGTTCTGACAGGTGATCGGCGCGATCGATCCGTTTGCATTGAAGGAGAGCGGAGCCCAGTAGTAGTTGGCGAGGGCCTCGTTGTGCCCTCCGTTCCACAGGTCGCTGGCATAGAGGTACGCCGTTCCGGTCGTGGTGGGGATGGCCGAGACGAACGAGGGCTGGCCGCCGCAGGACGTGGTGGTGAGCTTGGTCGCCGCCGACCATGGGCCGAGCGGGCTTGACGCGGTGCGGTAGGAGGTGCCGGTACCGGAGCAGTATCCGCAGTTCGGGTCCGAATATGTGAGGTAGTACACGCCGTTGCGCTTGAACAGTGCCGGGGCCTCGGTCGCGCTCTGGCCCAGCCGCGTGTACGAGCCGGTTCCGGACAGGTCGCTTGCATTGAGTCGTTCCACGACCAGATCGCCGCTGCTGCGCCAGTCGGTGTAGACGATGTACGCGGTGCCGTCGTCGTCGGTGAAGACGGTCTCGTCGCCGTTGTTCACGCCGCCAGCCGGGGCGTTGTTGTTCACGGCCAACGTCGGCACCGTCTGCTCGGTGAACGGACCGGTCGGGCTGGAGCTGGTGAAGACGCGGTATTCGACGCTGTTGTCGTACACGTTGACCCAGAGCGCGTACATGCCGGTGCCGGCGTCATAGACGACGTGTGGCCGGAAGCAGCCGTAGGTGGAGCCGTTGCAGCGGGTCTGCCAGACACTGCTGGTCGAGTCGAACAGCAGTCCCCGGTCGGTCCAGTGCACCAGGTCTGTTGAGCTGTAGACCTTGAAGCCGCAGAACGGCGTGCCGGCCGTCAGCCAGGAGAAGCCGCAGTTGTAGGCGGTGCCGTACAGGTAGTACGTGCCGCCGAACAAGGCGATCATGCCGTCGTGCGCGTCCACGGCGTTGCCGTCGGTGTCGAATCGCACGGTCTGATTGCCGCCGGCGTCGAAGTTGGTGACCGTCGTGGTGTACGCGGCGGCGGGTGTGGCGGCGGACGGACGGTTGCCGGCCGCGGCGGCGGAAACGGCGGTCAGGGCACTGATCAGTATCGCGATCAGCCCGAGGACGAACGCGGTGGCGGGTCCACGCGGCGCGGGATTCGGTCGGCGCATCGCTTGCTCCAGGGATGCCGGGACGTGGGTGAGGGTGCGGCGTCGTCACGCCGCCACTACCACCGCGCCGAGCGGCAGGGCCGTGGTCTGTCACGCATGATGTTGAAACGTTTCAGTGCAGCGTTAAGCATCATAAGCGCGGGGTGCCGCGCTGTCCAGACCGTGGATTCGCGAGCTTGGGCGCGGCGGCCGCCGACCTCGATCGGTCCGACGCGGCGGGGCGTGATCGCGTGATTCGTCGAGCCCGCACCCGGAGTTTGCGCGGTCAGCGGCGTAGTGTGACTTCTGATCTTCGGTTACCGGCGCTACGCCTCGGAAGGCGTCCTGCGACCGGACGGCGTCTAGCGTCGCTCGCCCTGAGGTTCCGGTGATTCATCGGCTGACTTTACGGCCCTCGTGCGCGCGCGTTTCCGTGGGAGCCGGATATGGTCAGCCCGCACGGGTCGTCGGATGTTTAAACGATTCATTGACCGCCTTGGTGCGGCTGGCTACGATGACGCCTGCCGTACGAAGCCGGTTGTGATTCACGATTCAGATCAGGCCGGCGATCATGTCAAAGCACTGTCATTCTTGGCTGCCACGGCGCGGACAGCCGGACACGAACCCGAATCGCGGTGGCCGCAGCTCGATCCGGCCACCGCTTCCACGACGAGCCCGCGTCCCGCCCCGCCCGGCCAGCCGACCCGCTTTTGGTCGCGCGGTGCGCTGTGCACGCGGTCGGAAGGTCGGACGATGTTCGGATCGAATCACGCGGCCGATTCTGCGAGCCGGTCGCGACCTGCCCCGCGCACCCGCAAGAGAGCCAGGTCCGGGCGCTTGATCTGGCTCGCGTCCATGGCCACGGTCGCCGCCGTGCTCTACCCCCTGACAGCCACGGTGACAGCCCACGCAGCCGAACCTGGACCGCCGCCCGGCTGGACCACCGTCTTCAGCGACGACTTCAACGGCCCGGCCGGCTCCGCTCCGTCGGCGTCTAACTGGATGTTCGACACGGGCGCCGGTGCCACCTTCGGGACCGGCGAGATCGAGACGATGACCAACTCGACCGCCAACACGCATCTCGACGGCAACGGAAACCTCGACATCACCGCGCTGGGTTCGGGTGGCTCGTGGACGTCCGGGCGGATCCAGACGCCTAACCCCGTCGTCGGCGCCCCGGCTGGCGGCAAGCTCGAGGTCACTGCATCGATTCAACAGCCGAGCCCCAGCAGCGGCCTGGGCTACTGGCCGGCGTTCTGGATGCTCGGCCCCGGCCAGTGGCCCGAGAACGGCGAGATCGACATCATGGAGGACGTCAACGCACTCTCCGAGGTCGCGGGCACGATCCATTGCGGCACCTACCCGGGCGGCGTGTGCAACGAGGGCACCGGGATCGGCAGCGGGCTGCGTGCCTGCCCCGGTTGCCAGAGCGGCTTCCATACGTACTCGATGATCCTCGACCGGACAAACACGTCCGCGGAGTCGATCACGTTCTACCTGGACGGCAGCGCGTACTTCTCCGTCTCGGAGGGCCAGGTCGGCGCGAGCACCTGGCAGGCAGCCTTCGATCACAACCTGTCGATCATCTTCGACCTGGCGATGGGCGGCGCCTTCCCGAACGCAGTCTGCGGCTGCACCAGTCCCAGCGCCTCGACCTCGTCGGGCGGCACGATGACCGTGGACTACGTCGCGGCCTACACGACCGGCGGCGGCTCCGGTTCGGGTTCGGGCGGCGGCGCGTTGCCGGGTACGTGGTCGCAGTGCGCTGCTGAGGGCGGTACGTGTTCGGTCAACGGTGCGTCGGTGATCGCGTATGGTGCGGGCGGCAGGTTCAACTACGCCAACGCGAGTGGCGCGACCTCGTGCAGCAACTCAGTGTTCGGCGACCCGAACAGCGGCGTGGTCAAGGCCTGCTACGCCGAGGCCGCGCCGCCGGCCCGAACATCTGGGCGCAATGCGCTAGCGAGAACGGCACCTGTTCCTACAGCGGCGTGATGACCGTGGCCTACGGCGCCAACGGCAGTTACAACTACGCGACGCTCGGCGGCGGTACCGCGTGCAATAACAGCGTATTCGGCGACCCGGCGTCGGGCACCGTCAAGGCCTGCTACGTGGTCGGCGCACCGCCGAGTTTCACCACCTGGACCGCGTGCTCTGCGGAGAACGGCACCTGCTCGTTCAGCGGTACACACGAGGTGGCCTACGGCGCCAACGGCCAGTACTTCTACGGCAGTTTCACCAACGGCACCGCCTGCGGCAACTCCGTCTTCGGCGACCCCGCTTTCGGTATCGCCAAAACCTGCTACTTCCAGTGACGCCGCTATCTCAAGATTTTGATCTATTCATGAAGATCTATATCGAGACACAAGGAATCAGATGATCTGGAATCGATTGCGCGCCGCCGGCGGTTTGGCCGCGCTCGGCTTGGCCACGACAGCCGGCGTAGTGTCCATCGCCGCCCAGCCGGCCCAGGCCGCGACGGCGTGGCCAGCGCACGTGTTCGCGCCGTACGCCGACACGTGGTCCGGCAATATCACGTTGAGCAATATCGCCTCGACGTACGGCACCAAGTTCTTCACGATCGCGTTCGTCGACGGCGCGGGCTGTCAGTGGACGATCGGCCAGCAGTCGAGCCTGCAATCGCAGATCTCGGCGTTGCGCGCGCAAGGCGGCGATGTGGCGATCTCGTTCGGGGGATACACCTCGGACTCGAATCTGACGGAGATCGGCGACGCGTGCTCCACTCCGCAGGCCGCGGCGACGCAGATCGAGTCGGTGATCACCACGTTCGGCGTGACGCACCTCGACTTCGACATCGAGGCGAACTCGCTGACCAACGCCGCGGGCATCGACCGGCGGGACAAGGCGCTCGCCTTGGTGCGCTCGTGGGCGTCCGGGCAGGGCATGTCGCTGACGCTGTCGTTCACCATCCCGACGCTCCCCAGCGGCCTGACCCAGGACGGGGTGAACCTGCTCGCGAACGCGCGATCGAATGGATTCACCCCCGACATCGTCAACGTGATGACCATGGACTACGGTTCATCGGGCACTGAGATGGGCAACGCCGCCGTCCAGGCGCTCGGCGCGGTCGCCGGCCAGGTCGCCAGCGCGTTCGGCATCTCGACGTCCGCGGCCTACGCAAAGCTCGGCGACACCCCGATGATCGGGCAGAACGACAGCGCGGGCGAGATCTTCACGGTCGCGGACGCCGCCACGCTCGAATCCGCCGCCGCGTCCGACGGCATCGCACTCCTCTCGTACTGGGACGAGAACCGTGACAACGGCGGCTGCCCCGGCCAGACGACCGCATCGGGCACCTGCAGCGGCCTGAGCCAGAACACAGGTGACTTCGCCAAAGCCTTCCAGCCATTCACCGGCGGAGGCGGTGGCCCCGGTCCGGGTTCGGGCGGCGCGTTGCCGGGTACGTGGTCGCAGTGTGCTGCTGAGGGCGGCACGTGTGCAGTCAGCGGTGCGTCGGTGGTCGCGTACGGTGCGGGCGGCAGGTTCAACTACGCCAACGCGAGCGGCACGACCTCGTGCAGCAATTCAGTGTTCGGTGACCCGAACAGCGGCGTGGTTAAGGCCTGCTATGTCGAGACCGCGCCGCCCGGGACGAACGTGTGGGCACGGTGCGCGGACGAGGGCGGCACGTGTTCGTTCACCGGCGTGATGACCGTGGCCTATGGGGCCAACGGCAGCTACAACTACGCCACCGTGGGCAGCGTCTCGTGCAATAACTCAGTGTTCGGCGACCCCGCGTCCGGCGTCGTGAAGTCCTGCTACGTCGTCGGCGCGCCGCCCAGCTTCCCCTCGTGGACCAGTTGCTCGGCCGAGAACGGCTCCTGCTCGTTCTCCGGCACACACGAGGTCGCCTACGGCGCCAACGGCCAGTACTTCTACGGCAGCTTCACCGGCGGCACCGCGTGCAATAACTCAGTGTTCGGCGACCCGGACAACGGCGTCGTGAAGTCCTGCTACGTCCAGTAACCCAGTAACGCCACTCCGGCCTCATCGCAGCATTGATTAACACACGGGCCAGCCGGATGTTCCGGCTGGCCCGTGTTGCGCTGCGCGATTCGACCTCACCAGCAGCCAACGGCTACTCGACCGTGATCGTGTGCTGTCCCGCGCCGATGCCGTCAAGGACGCTGTAGCCGCCGATGAACCGCGCGTTATAGGCGGCCGGCTTGGCGCCCGCGCGGTTCAACACCACACGACCGTCGACGCGCACCTTGGCCGATGCGCTGCCCACCGGCATCGCGACCTGGCCGCTGGTGCCCCGGGGCGCGGTGATCTCCAACGTGAACGACGGTTCGCCGCGCTTCTCGCCTACCTGCCAGCGCACGGAAAGCGGACCGCGTGGGGTGGGCAGCTGGCCGCGCGCCCACGTCACAGAGCCCGGGTTCGGGCGTACCGTCCAGGTCGCGAATCCCGGCGCGGTGGGCGCCGCGCCGAGCAGGTTGTTGGTCAGCGCTGGCAGGACGCCGGTCGACCAGCCGTGCGCCATGCTGGTGAAAGCGCCCTCGTAGGGCGTGCCGTCCGGCCCGATGCCTTCCCAGGCGGTGATGCCGGGATCGTGCGTATACATCCAGCCGTAAGTGCGCTTGATCTGGTCGATCGCCGAGTCAGCATCGCCCGCCTCGAAGCGCGCCACCAACTCGGGGTAGGAGGTGAACGCGTAGACCCGCTGTGAGGCGTCTGATACTCCGTCAAGCGTGTCGTTGTCCATGAACGCGTTGCCGTAGGGCCGTTTCGTCGTGGCGTCCAAGTACGCCAGCGCCGAGGCGGCGCGGGCCGGATCGGCGATGCCCGCAGTGATGGCGATCGCGTTGCCGTCCTGAGCGTGGCGCACGGCGCCGACAGCCGAGTCAAGATACGCACCCGCCGTGGCGTCCCACAACAACATATTGATCGCCGTGGCGACCGTCGTGGCACGATGCGTCCAGCGGTCCGCGTCGGCGGGGTGACTGAGCAGCCGGGCGATGCTCGCGGCGTCGTTGAGTGCTTGCACGTAGTTGGCGTTGTAGTACGTGACCTCACCGCTGCGCGGCAGGAACGCGTAGTCTCCGTATCCGCCTGTGCCGTTCAGCCCCTTGCTGAGCAACCCGTTGCCATCGGTGACGCTTGGATACCAGCCGTCGAGCACAGCGAGCAGGTTCGCGTAGTAGTCGGCCGCGTAGCCGACATCGCCGGTGTACAGCACGTAGTCCCAGCTCGCCGTCACCCACCAGAGCGGATAGTCGAACAGCGGCAGCGTGTAGCCGCCGATCGAGGCGGGCGGGATCCAGCCATCAGAACGCTGATGGTTCGCCAGATCGGCGAGTACGTTGCGGGCGGCCAGGGCCGCGTCCGGATGGGTGAGGTACAGGGTGCGGCCCGAGACCGCGATGTCGCCCACGTACGGATCGCGGTCCCGTTTCGCGCCGTCCTGCAGAACGAGTTCGCCTTCGAGCGTCGGAGTCGCCGCGCCGCGTGGGTCGCAGTCGGTGGCTCTGAAGGTGTCGGTGATCAGTTCATTGGTGTAGGCGGCGGCGTACCAGTAGCGGTTGAGATCGTCGTCCGAGCACAGGAACCAGCCGCCGTAGCTGTCGGGCGTGCCGAGATAGCCGGTGAAATCCAGGGACACCGCGTCGATGGCGACCTGTCCGTAGGGCAGCGCGGCCGGAGCGTCGGAGGGCAGGGCATCCAGCGTGATCTTGAGATAGCGGAAACCGTGCAACCCCTCGGCATACACCTGGCTGCCGGACTGGTAGCCCTTCGTGTCGGTCCAGTCGGCGCCGTGCGCGGGTACTGCGAACTGGTCTGTGCCGGGGCCGCCGCCGGACTCGTCGGTGCGGGCGAAGTCGGAGCGGTCGGTCAGGTACTGGGTCGTCTCCGAGAACGCCAGGCGCACGCCCGGCTTGTTGGCGGACGCCCAGGCGAACCTCACCCGAGGGTAGCCGACCACGACCTTGCCGAAGTCGATCGTGACGCTCGGCGGGACGATCACCGGGACCAGGCCCGGCCACAGCTCGTTGACCCGCGTGAACTGGCCGCGCGGCGTGGCCTGGTCGAGCGTGACGGTCAGCCGGACCTGCGTGGTGGTCACCGGCGACGCGAACGGGATGGGCACCTGCACCGCGCCGTTGCCGGCAACCGTCGCGCCGAGTTGCCACGCCGCGCCGTCCCAGGTCTCCACGGTGAAGTCCACGGGCACCCCATCGGAGTTCGACAACAGGGTGACACCCGGCAGCGTCACGGCGGTCGGCGAGGTGATCGTCAGGACGGCGGGATAGGTGTTCGGATCGGCATCGTTCCAGAAGGTGGTGGGGTTGCCGTCGATCGCGTTCGAGGGGTCATACGTCGTGTACGTGCCGTCGTTGCCGTTGTTCGGCGCATGGAACGACGATGCGGTGGCCGTGGTACCAGCGGGCCAGGACGGCGGGATCGGCGGCTCGGGGCGGGTGAGTACCGTCACTCTTGGCGAAGGGAGCGCGCACGGAGGCGAGCGCCAGGTTCCGCTTGAGCATCGGGCTCCAGGCGCCGCTGGTCGCCATGCCGATCCATTGGCCGGCCTGGTCGTAGACCGGCTTGCCGTCGCGCCACGCCTTGAGCACACCTCGGGCGGCAGACCGTACTGGCCGAAGACCGCCTCGGTCTCCGGCCAGTCCATGTCGAGCCCGACGAGCTGCCACTCGAAGCCTTTGGCCATGGCCCGCTTCAGCGCCGCCTGACCGACGAACGGCTCGCGGTCCATCTCGACCGTCCAGCCGAGGCCGAGCTCGTGCGGGTAATTCTTGCGCTCGTCGATCAGCGCGTGGTTGGCGCTGAAGTAATCGACGCCGTTCATGATGAAGCCCGGCCTCGATCCGGGTGACGTCCATGGCGTCGAGCCCGGCCGGCTGCAGGCGAATTCCGGCCCGTCGCCATCAGCGCATCGTAGAGGCGCTCGGTCGGCCGCGTCGGCCCAGACCTCGAAGCCGAGGTCGCCCGTATAGCCAGTGCGGGTGATGGTGACGTCGATGCTGGCCGAGATCGGCATGCCCGCGGTCAACTCGGCGATCAGCCGAGCGGTCATGACGA
>CAVQPP010000361.1:0-8380 GCA_963714445.1 uncultured Actinomycetota bacterium | reverse complement strand
CAAGAACAGCGGCACAGCTCAAGCGTGGGGCGACGACTTCACGCTGCAACCCGGCAGCTGACCGGCCGTCGTCCTCCCGGCCCGGCCAGTCGGGAGCGCGCGCGGCAGCGCGAGTCGATCAGGACAGGAATATCGGATGGGCGTGTTCAGCCAGGATGACGGTGACGGGGTTCTGCGTTGGCGCGGCGGACAGGAAACCGTGCTCGTAGAACCGTGGGGAGCCAACAGCCTCCGGGTGCGGGGCACTCTGGGCGGCGAGATCCTCGACGGTCAGCCGGGAGCGCTCCTGACACCCGGACCCGGTCCCGGACCCGAGCAGGCAAGCGTGGTGCGCTACGAGGGCGGTGCGCGGCTCACGAACGGGACGATCACCGCGCAACTGTCGGACGACGGACGGCTGCGCTTCCTGCGCGGCACGACGGAACTGCTCACCGAACCCGTTCCGCACTTCTCCGCACCGCCGGTCCGGCGCTACCTTCCGGTCGGCGGTGGCGCGCACCGGCTTGAGATGACCTTCGAGGCGGCCGACGGGGAGCGGTTCTACGGACTCGGCCAGCATCAGCACGGGAAGCTGGACAACAAAGGCGCCGTGATCGACCTCGTACAGCGCAATACGGAAGTGTCGATCCCGTTCGTCGTTTCCAGTCGTGGCTACGGCTTCCTGTGGAACCACCCCGGCATCGGGCGCGTGGAACTCGGCACCACCGCGACCCGCTGGGTATCCGAGCAGACCCGGCAGTGGGACTACTGGATCACTGCGGGTGAGCCCGGGGACGTGCTGCGCAACTACGCCGAAGCGACCGGCAAGCCGCCGATGCTGCCCGAATGGGCGTCAGGGTTCTGGCAGTGCAAGCTGCGTTACAAGAACCAGGAGGAAGTGCTGGCCGTGGCGCGCGAATTCAAGCGCCGCAACCTGCCGCTGTCGGTCGTCGTCATCGACTACTTCCACTGGTCGAAGCTGGGGGAGTGGCGGTTCCATCCCGACGACTGGCCGGACCCCGGCGCGATGGTCGCCGAGCTGGAGTCAATGGGCGTGCAGACGATGGTGTCGATCTGGCCGACCGTCAATCCGAACAGCCACAACTACGCCGAGATGGCCGAGCGCGGGCTGCTCATCGGCACCGAGCAGGGGATCGGCGGCCAACTGATGTCGTTCGACCGGGACCTGGAGGGCCTGGTCCCTATGGCCTACTACGACGCGACCAATCCCGAAGCCCGCGCCTTCGTCTGGGACCGGGTCAGCGAGGGCTACGGCACGCACGGCATCAAGGCCTGGTGGCTGGACGGCTGCGAACCCGAGCAGCGGCCGGAGAATCCGGGCAACCTGCGCTACCACCTGGGCAACGGCCTGGAGGTCGGCAACATCTACCCGATGCTGAACGCGCAGGCGTTCTGGGAGGGCGCGGCCGAGGGCGGCGGAGCGGACGGGGACGGGACGGCGGCGGGGACACCGTCCTGCTCTCCCGGTCCGCGTGGGCGGGCAGCCAGCGGTACGGGGCGCTGGTCTGGTCCGGCGACGTGCCCTCGACCTTCGACTGCGCTGCGCCGGCAGATCACCGCCGGACTCAACATGGCCATGTCGGGAATCGCCTGGTGGACCACCGACATCGGCGGATTCCACGGCGGGCACGTCGAGGACCCCGCCTTCCGCGAGCTGCTGATCCGCTGGTTCCAGTTCGGCGTGTTCTCACCGGTCTGCCGGCTGCACGGGAACCGCGAACCGGTGACCGGGTACGGGTCCGAGGCGACCGGCGCACCGAACGAGCCGTGGAGCTTCGGCGAACCGGCGGGTGAGATCCTGCGGGAGTGGCTGACGCTGCGGGAGGAGCTGCGGCCTTATGTCATGTCGGCGATGCGCGAGGCGCACGAGACCGGGCTGCCCGTCCTGCGCCCGCTGTTCCTGGAGTTCCCCGCCGACGACGCCTGCTGGCAGATCGGCGATCAGTACCTGTTCGGCGCGGACTACCTCGTCGCACCGGTGATCGAGTTGGGCGCGCGACACCGCCGGGTCTACCTGCCCGCCGGGACGCGCTGGCTCGACGCCTGGACCGGCGACGAGCACGACGGCGGGCAGTGGATCGACGCACCGGCGCCGCTGGAACGGATGCCGGTATACCTGCGCGCAGGGAGTCAGTATCGCCCGTTTCGCGCGAATGACAGCAGTAATGGCGAAGCAAGTAAGAGCGAGGTAAGGCCGTGACAGTGCCATCCGCCGTGAAGGCGGCGCTCAAGACTCAGGTGATCGAGACGCCGTCCTGGGGCTACGGCAATTCCGGAACGCGGTTCAAGGTGTTCGCGCAGCAGGGCGTGCCGCGCGATCCGTTCGAGAAGCTGGCGGACGCGGCGCAGGTGCACGCGGTGACCGGGGTGGCCCCGCTGGTCTCGCTGCACATTCCGTGGGACCGCGTCGACGACTTCGGTGCGCTGGCCGAGCACGCCGAGTCTCTCGGGGTGCGCATCGGCGCGATCAACTCGAACACCTTCCAGGACGACGACTACCGCATCGGCAGCGTCTGCAATCCGGACCCGGCCGTGCGGCGCAAGGCCACGGACCACCTGCTCGAGTGCGTGGACATCATGGACGTCACCGGGTCGCGCGATCTGAAGCTCTGGTTCGCCGACGGCACGAACTACCCGGGCCAGGACGACATAGCGGCGCGGCAGGACCGGCTCTCCGAGGCCTTGTCAGAGGTCTACCGGCGGCTGGGGGAGCACCAGCGGATGGTGCTGGAGTACAAGCTGTTCGAGCCCGCGTTCTACTTCACGGACGTACCGGACTGGGGCACGGCGTACGCGCACTGCCTGAAGCTGGGGCCGAAGGCGAAGGTGGTGCTGGACACCGGGCACCACGCGCCGGGCACCAACATCGAGTTCATCGTCGCGTTCCTGCTGCGGGAGGGCAAACTCGGTGCGTTCGACCTCAACTCCCGCTTCTATGCCGACGACGACCTGATGGCGGGGGCGGCCGATCCGTTCCAGTTGTTCCGGATCCTGCACGAGGTCGCCAAGAACGGCGGCCTCGACCGCGCGGCCAGGTCGCGTTCATGCTCGACCAGTGCCACAACATCGAGGAGAAGGTCCCCGCGGTCATCCGCTCTGTGATGAACGTGCAGGAGGCCACCGCCAAGGCGCTGCTGGTGGACCTCGACGCGCTGCGGGCCGCGCAGGCGGCGGGCGACGTGTTGGGCGCGCACGCGGTGCTGATGGACGCCTACGACACAGACGTGCGCCCGATGCTGGCCGAGATGCGCGAAGAGATGGGCCTCGATCCGGATCCGCTGGCCGCCTACCGGGCCTCCGGCTGGGCCGAGCGCATTCGCGAAGAGCGCACCGGCGGTACGCAGGCCGGCTGGGGCGCCTGAGACACGACGGGCGCCTGAGACCCCGAAGAACCACGAAAAGCCACGAAGAACGGAGCACCATGACGAACAACGGAGCACATGACGAACACCGCTGTCGCGCAACTCATCGCGCGCTCGCGCCGCCTCGGCTCGGATCCCCGCAACACGAACTTCGCGGGAGGCAACGCCTCGGCGAAGGGCACCGCGACGGATCCGGTCAGCGGGGCTCCGGTCGAGCTGCTGTGGGTCAAGGGCTCCGGCGGAGACCTCGGCACCCTCTCCGAGGCCGGCCTCGCGGTCCTGCGCCTGGACCGAATCAGGTCCCTGACGCAGGTCTACCCGGGAGCCGAGCGCGAGGACGAGATGGCCGCCGCGTTCGACTACTGCCTGCACGGACGAGGGCGGGGCCGCGCCGTCGATCGACACCGCGATGCACGCCCTGGTGGACGCGGCGCACGTGGATCATCTGCACCCTGATTCGGGGATCGCGCTCGCGTGCGCGGCGGACGGG
The DNA here is from genome assembly GCA_963714445.1 of uncultured Actinomycetota bacterium. GTDB lineage: Bacteria > Actinomycetota > Actinomycetes > Streptomycetales > Catenulisporaceae > Actinocrinis. Next base: position 4,528 of record CAVQPP010000361.1, on the reverse strand, counting down.
GAGGCGCTGACCGCCGAGTGCTTCGGCGAACGCGTCGCCTGGGTTCCCTGGCGGCGGCCCGGATTCCAGCTCGGGCTCGACATCGCCGCGATCAAACGGGCCAACCCGCCGGCGATCGGCTGCATCCTCGGCGGCCACGGCATCACCGCGTGGGGGGAGACGAGCGAGGAATGCGAGGCGAACTCGCTCACGATCATCCGCACCGCCGAGGCGTTCCTCGCCGAGCACGGCAAGCCGGAGCCCTTCGGCCCGCCGTCGACGGCTGCGAAGCGCTCCCGCCGACGCGGCGCCGGGCGCGCGCCGCCGCCCTGGCCCCGTACCTGCGTGCCTCGCGTCCCAGGACAAGGCGCAGGTCGGGCACTTCGACGACCGCGAGAGCGTGCTCGACTTCCTCGCCCGCGCCGAACATCCGCGCCTCGCCGCGCTCGGCACCTCCTGCCCCGACCACTTCCTGCGCACGAAGATCCGGCCGCTCGTGCTCGATCTGCCGGCGACCGCGCCGCTCCAGCAGACGATCGCGCGGCTGAAGGAGCTTCACGCGGCCTACCGCGCCGAGTACGCCGCGTACTACGCGCGCCACGCGACGCCCGACTCGCCCGCCATGCGCGGCGCGGACCCGGCCATCATCCTGATTCCCGGCGTCGGCATGTTCTCCTACGGCAAGGACAAGCAGACGGCGCGGGTCGCCGGGGAGTTCTATCTCAACGCGATCAACGTCATGCGCGGCGCCGAGGCCGTCTCCACCTATACGCCGATCGAGGAGTCGGAGAAGTTCCGCATCGAGTATTGGGCGCTGGAGGAGGCGAAGCTCGCCCGGATGCCCGCGCCAAAGCCGCTGGCCGCGCGCATCGCGCTGGTGACCGGCGCGGGCAGCGGCATCGGCAAGGCGATCGCGCACCGCCTGGCGGCCGAGGGCGCGTGCGTCGTGGTCGCCGACCTCAACGCCGAGAGCGGCGGCGCGGGTCGCCGAGGAGCTGGCGGCCGCGACGGGCGGTGGCGGTCACGGTCGACGTCACGTCCGAGGAGCAGATCCACGCCGCTTTCTACGCGGCGCTGCTGGAGTTCGGCGGGATCGACCTCGTCGTGAACAACGCGGGCATCTCGATTTCCAAGCCGCTGCTGGAGACCACCGCGCGCGACTGGGACCGGCAGCACGGCATCATGGCGCGCGGCTCCTTCCTGGTCTCCCGCGAGGCCGCCCGCGTCATGCTGGAGCAGGGGATCGGCGGGGACATCGTGTACGTCGTGTCGAAGAACTCCGTCTTCGCCGGACCCAACAACATCGCCTACTCGGCGACCAAGGCCGACCAGGCGCATCAGGTACGGCTGCTGGCGGCCGAACTCGGCGAGCACGGCATCCGCGTCAATGGCGTCAATCCGGACGGCGTGGTGCGCGGCTCGGGGATCTTCGCGGGCGGATGGGGAGCGCAGCGCGCGGCGACCTACGGGATCGACGAGGCGAAGCTCGGCGAGTTCTACGCCCAGCGCACCCTACTCAAGCGCGAGGTGCTGCCCGAACATGTGGCCAACGCGGTCTTCGCCCTGGTCGGCGGCGAACTCTCGCACACCACCGGCGTGCACGTCCCGGTGGACGCGGGCGTCGCCGCGGCGTTCCTGCGGTGAGCCTCGGCACGACGTCCCTCGCGGCGGTCGACCTCGGCGCGTCCAGCGGCCGGGTCGTGGTCGGGCGGGTCGGCCGGGGCGAACTCGAACTGACCGAGGCGCACCGCTTCGCCAACAACCCGGTACAGCTGCCCACCGGCCTGCACTGGGACGTCCTCGCGCTCTACCAGGGCGTGCTCGACGGACTGCGCGAGGCCGCGCGCGGTACCGAGATCGCGTCGGTCGGCATCGACGGCTGGGCCGTCGACTACGCGCTCCTCGACGCCGACGGCACGCTGCTCGGCAACCCGTACCACTACCGGGACCGGCGCACTTCCGGCCCGGTCATCGAGAGGGTGCACCAGCGCATCGGCGCGGACGCGCTGTATCAGACCACCGGCTTGCAGCACCTGTCGTTCAACACGGTGTACCAACTCGCCGCAGCCAAGGGCACGCCGCTGCTCGACGCCGCGCGCACCCTGCTGCTGATCCCCGACCTCATCGCCTACTGGCTGACCGGGAGCGTCGGGGCGGAATCCACCAACGCCTCGACCACCGGCCTGTTCGACGCGACCACGCGCACCTGGTCCGCCACTGTCGCCGACGCGATCGACCTCGATCCCGGCCTCCTGCCCGCGCTGCGGCAACCGGGAGACCCAATCGGCACGCTGCTGCCACACGCCGCAGGCGAAACCGGGTTGCCCGAGCACACCCCCGTCACCGCCGTCGCCTCGCATGACACCGCCTCGGCCGTGGTCGCCGTCCCGGCCCAGCAGCCCGGTTTCGCCTACATCTCCTGCGGAACCTGGTCGTTGGCGGGAGTCGAACTGGACCGCCCAGTGCTCAACCCGGCATCGCAGGCGGCGAATTTCACCAACGAACTCGGCATCGACGGCACCGTGCGTTACCTGCGCAACATCATGGGACTGTGGCTGCTGAGCGAAAGTGAGCGCACCTGGGCGCTCCAGGGCCGTCCCGTACGCCTGCCCGAACTGCTCGTGCATGCCGCGCGCGCCGAACCGCTCGCCAGCCTCGTCGACCCTGGCGACCCGAGTTTCCTCCCGCCCGGCGACATGCCCGGCCGCATCGACGAGTTCTGTCGGCGCACCGGCCAGAAACCGCCGGACGGCCAGGGCGCGATGGTCCGCTGCATCCTGGAGAGCCTGGCGCTCGCGCACCGCCACGTCCTGCGCCAGGCGGCGCGACTGGCGGACCGTCAGATCGACGTGGTGTACCTCGTCGGCGGCGGCAGCCGCAACGAGCTGCTGTGCCAATGGACCGCCGACGCGACCGGGCTGCCCGTGGTGGCGGGCCCGGCCGAGGCCACCGCGCTCGGCAACATCCTCGTCCAGGCCCGAGCACGACCACGAGCCCACGGACTTCGCCGGCGACTTGCCGTCGATGCGCCGCCTGGTCGCACGCACCCAACGCCTCCGCCGCTACCATCCGTCCGGCAATCGGCGGATGTGGGACAGCGCCGCAGCACGCATCGGGCTGACCTGAACTGAGCCGAGCCGAGCTGACGGATCGTCGAACCGAAGCTGCCCGAACTGACGGATCGTCGAGCCGAAGCTGTCGCGTCCCCCCGGGGGTCTCGCCACATCCGCGCGATGCGGCGAGACCCGTCACTTGTGACGCGCGGAGATTATCCGAGCGTCCATTGCTGGTTGCTGCCGCCGTTGCACGTCCACAGTTCCACGAGTGCGCCGTTGGCGGTGGATGCTCCGGTCACGTCCAGGCAGAGCCCTGACTGCACGCCGGTGACGGTGCCGTTGGAGTTCAGCAGCCACTGCTGGTTGCTCTGGCCGTTGCACGACCAGGTCTCCACCTTCGTGCCCGCCGTGGTCTGGTTGTTGTAGGCGTCCAGGCACAGCGTCGTGCCACCGACGGTGAGCGTCAGCTGGTTCGACGAGGTGTGCGTCCAGGTCTGGTTCGCGCCGCCGCTACAGGTGTAGATGTCCTGCTGCGTGCCCAGCGTCGTCGTCGAGTTGGGATCGTCCAGGCACTTACCCGCGCCCACCGCGTGCAGCGCGCCGGTCGAACCGCCGCCACCGCCTCCGCCGCTGGAGCCTCCGGCGACGCGGTACATGACGGTACCGTGGGCGGGAACCGAGGCGCTGATGGTGCTGGTGGTGGTGGACGTGGCGCCGGTCCACAGGTTGGTCAGCGTGTAGCTGGACGCGCCGGTCTTGCCGATCGCGTTCGCGGTCGTGGAGATCGTGGCGGTGGAGCCGTTCTCGTTGAACAGCGCGACCGAGACGTCACCGTTGGCCAGCGGCTTGGCCAGCACGTCGAGGCCGTTCGAGGAGGAGACCTCAGTGCCCTGCTTGCCGAGCGAGTCCTGGTCGACGGCGACCACGCTCTTGTTCGTCAGGATGCTGAGCGTGGTGCTGCTCGCGTTGGCGATGTTCGTGCCCGAGATCAGCGGCGCGGCCATCTCGGCCCACAGGCTGAACTCGGACTGGTCCTCGGTGGCCGACATGCCGTTGCCGATCTCCAGCATGTCGGGGTCGTTCCAGTGACCGGGTCCGGCGTACGAGGCCAGGCCCACGTTGCTGTGGAAGATCCCGAGCATGCTGCCGAAGCTGGCGTTGATGTCACCGGTGGTGCGCCAGGAGTTGCCGACGTTCGCGCCCCAGGTCCATACGTTCTCCTGGCCCCAGCTGCACAGGGAGAACAGGATCGGGCGGCCGGTGGCGGCCAGCGCGTCGCGCATCGTCGTGTAGCGCGTCTGGGCGCTGATACCGGTGTTGTTGCAGTTGTCGTACTTGAGGTAGTCCACGCCCCACGATGCGAAGGTGTTCGCGTCGGTGGTCTCGTGCCCGAGACTTCCGGGGAACCCGGCGCACGTGTTCGTGCCGGCGTCCTCGTAGATGCCGAGCTTGAGGCCGAGGGAGTGCACGTAGCTGGCGGTGCCGGAGATCCC